>NZ_JBNAFK010000007.1:0-186604 GCF_049716185.1 Kocuria sp. CH-021
GCGGGGCACTCACCGATCAATGAGTGCCCCGCTTCACCCTGCCCTCTTGACAAGCAGGAACCCCATATCAGCCCAGCAGCGCGGGACCGCTGCTGGCGCCGATCCGGGAGGCGCCGGCCTCGATCATCGCCAGGGCGTCCTCGCGGGTGCGGATGCCGCCCGAGGCCTTGACGCCGATGCCCGGACCCACGGTGGCGCGCATCAGCCGGACGTCCTCCACGGTTGCCCCGGCGGTCGAGAAGCCGGTGGAGGTCTTCACGAAGTCCGCCCCGGCGGCCACGGCGGCCTCGCAGGCGAGGACCTTCTGCTCGTCGCTGAGCAGGCACGTCTCGATGATCACCTTGAGCCGGGCCCCGCCCCGGTGGGCGGCCTCGGCGACGGCGCGGACGTCCGCCTCGACCCGCTCGCGCTCGCCGGCGCGGGCGGCGGCGATGTCGATGACCATGTCGATCTCGTCCGCCCCGGCGGCCACGGCCGTGGCGGTCTCGAACGCCTTGACCTTCGTGGCGGAGGCGCCCAGCGGGAAGCCGACCACCGCGCAGGTCAGCACGTCGCTGCCCGCCAGCTGCTCCCGCACGAAGGAGGTCCACACCGGGTTGGTGCACACCGAGGCGAAGCCGTACTGCTTGGCCTCCGCGCACAGGGCGGCGATCTGCTCGCGGGACGCCTCCGGCTTGAGCAGCGTGTGGTCGACGTACGAGGCGAGCTGGGGGGTGGTCACGGGCGGCCTTTCGACGGGTCGGGCGGGTCGCGCCCAGCCTACCGGCCGCCTCGGCCGGACCCGGGGGAGCGCTCGCCCGAGGGCCGGTGGCGCGCTCGGTCCGCGGACCGTGACCGTTCCGTCACCATTACATCAGGAAAGTGTTCGCTAATCCGGCGAGGAGTGCTACATTCATTCCACGGCGAACCAATGTTGGCCTGACCTGCGACGTTGGCCGTGGCCGAGCGGTCGCAGGGGTGCGTCGGGGTACCCCCGGTTCCCCTGACCCCCGCCCCGGCGCGCCCCCGCAATCGTCCTGACCCGTGGCGAGCCGGCGCCCGACCGCGTGCCCGCGGCACGAGCTCCGTGCCACGATCGCCGTGCATGCCTCCAGGGCAGTCGTGGCGTCTCCAGCACCGGGCACTCGCCGCGTCCAGCAGCCGCAGTCGGGGTGCCTACTGTGCCTCGTCGGCGTCCGTGCCGGCCAGAGCCTCCGTGAGCTGCTTGAGCATCGCGCCCATCCGGAACCGCTCGGGCACGAGCGGCTCGATCCCGAGCTCGAGCAGCGGCGCCGCCGTCACGGGCCCCACGGTCGCGGCGAGCATCCCGCCGCGGAACGCGGCCAGCAGCTCCTCGTGCAGCCCCAGCTCCTCCGCCGTGCTGAACAGGGCGTCCACGGCCGGGGCGGCGGTGAACGTCACGGCGTCCACCCGCCCGGCGGCGGCCTCGCGCACGAGCACCGGCACCTGCCCGGCGTCGTCGGCGGGGGCCCACCGGTAGGGGGTCACGGTGAGCACCCGGGCCCCGGCGTCGGTGAGCCGGCGGCGCTGGACCGCGTCCGCGATCCCGTGCAGCTGCAGGCCGACGGTGCGCCCGGTCAGGTCGCCGCCGTGCTCGGCCAGCACCAGATCCACGAGCCCGGCGGTGGTCTCGTCCGCGGACATCCCGGCGTCCTCGAGGCCCAGGGCGCGCACCGCGCCGCGGCCCTTGGGCCCGCGCACGTAGACGGCGGCCTCGCGCAGGCACAGCAGCAGGTCGGCGTCGAAGCCTTGGGCCACGGCGGCGTCGTGCCAGCGCCGCAGCCCGTAGCCCGTGGTGAGCAGCACCAGGTCCGGGCGGGCGTCGAACATCGCCCGGGACGCGGCCGCGAGCCCGGCGTCCTCGCCGACCGGCTCCACGCGCAGGGCCGGGGCGTGCAGCACGCGGGCACCGCGGCGCTCGAGCGCCGCGATCTGGTCCTCGGAGCGGCGGTGCGCGGTCACGCCCACCACCCGTCCGGCCAGGGGCAGGTCCTCAGCAGCCATGGGCGGTGACCTCCGCGAGGAACGCGTCCCGCTCGGCGGTCGCCAGGCGGACCACGGGGCCCACGACGACGACGGCGGGCGAGCCGCAGCCGGCCGCCGCGGTGTCCGCGACCGCGTTCGTGAGGGTGGTGATCGTGGAGCGCTGCCGGTCGGTGAAGCCGCGCTCCACCACGGCCAGCGGGGTGCGAGGATCGGCACCGTTGCGGACCAGCCCGGCCACGAGGTGGGGGAGGGTGGCCACGCCCATGAGCACCACGAGCGTGCCCCCGCCCGCACCGAGACCCGCGAAGTGGGCGAGCTCCGCCTCGGAGAACGGCACGTGCCCGGAGGCGACCGTGAACATCCGGGACACCTCGCGGAACGTCACCGGGATCCCGGCCGCGCCCGGTACCGAGACCGCGCTGGTGATCCCCGGGACCACGTCCACCGGGATGCCGTGGGCGGCGCACGCGGCGAGCTCCTCGGCGCCGCGGCCGAAGACGTAGGGGTCCCCGCCCTTGAGCCGGACCACCGAGCGGCCGGCCAGGGCGTGCTCCACGATGAGGTCCTGGATCCGCGACTGGGGGACCGGGTGGTGGCCGGGGGTCTTGCCCACCGGGACGATCTCGGCGCCGGGGGCCGCGGCGGCCACCGCACCCGAGGGCGCGAGCCGGTCGACGAAGACCACGTCGGCGTCCTGCAGGGCCGCCACGGCGCGCACGGTGAGCAGATCGTCCGCGCCCGGGCCGCCGCCGACCAAGGTCACGCGGCCCCCGGTGCGGGCCGCGGGCTCCTGCACCACGGGCACCCGGGCGCCGGCGGCGTGCAGCGCCTCGCGCCAGCGCTGGGCCGCCGGGCCGACGACCACGGCGAGCGCGACGCCCGCCAGGTCCGCCGGGCCGAGCAGCGCGGGCTCGGCCACGGAGCGGACGGCCGCGCCGGCCGCCTCGTAGCGGTGCCGGGCGCGCCGGGCGTCGTGCGGGTCGCCGAGGACGAGCACCGGGACGTCGGTGAGGTCGGCGGTCAGCAGCATGCGGTCCTCCAGGGGGCGAGCGGGGGTCGTGCGTCCCTACCAGGATGCGGCACGCGTGTTACAGCACGGTTGCCCCCGTGACGCCGCATGACGTGGACGCCCTTCCTCGGGCCCCGCTCGTAGGCTGGGAGCCATGACGAGAACCGAGCACCCCGTCCTGCTCGCCTGCGCCCACGGCACCCGCTCTCCGGCCGGGCGCACCGCCGTGCAGCGGCTCGTGGACGCCGTGGCCGCCGAGCTGCCGGACGTCCGGGTGGTGCCCACGTGGGTGGACGTGCAGACCCCGGACCTCGCCGAGCGCACCGAGCAGCACGCCGGGCGCCCGGCCGTGGTGGTCCCGCTGCTGCTCTCCGCCGGCTACCACGTCTACGTGGACGTGGCCGAGGCGGTCGCCGCGGACGACCTGCACCGCGTCTCGGCCGCCCTCGGCCCGGACCGGGCGCTCGCCCGGCTGCTCGCCCGGCGGGTGCACGAGGCGTGCGCGGCCGCCGGGGCGCCGCTGGGGGAGCGCGACGCCGTGGTGCTGGCCACCGCCGGGTCCTCGGACCGCCGCGCGGTGGCCGACTGCGCCACAGTGGCGGAGCAGCTGGCCGAGGAGCTGTCCCGGACCGTGACCGTGTCCTACCTGGCCGCCGCGCGCCCCCGCGTGGCCGAGGCGGTGGCCGACGCCCGGGCCGGCCTGGCGGAGGAGGGCCGCGTCGTCGTCGCCAACTACCTGCTGGCCCCCGGCTACTTCCTGGACCTCTCGCGGACGGCCGGCGCGGACGTGGACACCGAGCCGCTGGCCGTGCCCGAGGGTGAGGTCCCGCCCGAGCTCGTGGACGTGGTGGTCACCCGCTACCGCTCGGTGGCCTGAGAGCTTCCCGCGCCCAGGCCCGCGCCGTGCTTCCTGGGTCCTCTCTCGCGCTCGCCCTCTGTCATTTCTCCGCCGAACCCCCACGTTCCACTCGCCCGGTGCGGCGAGTCCCCAGTCCTGTCGCGTATTCCCAGGTTTGATCATGGGGAAACGCGACACGACTGGGGACTCGACGAAAGGGTCGTCCGGTCGCTGGGGACTCGGCGGGAGTGCCGGCCCGGAGCCTGGGGGCTCGGCGCGGGGGCGTCAGTCTCGGACGCGGGTGAGGTCGGCGTCCTCGTAGCGGACCATCCTCGAGCCCGTCACCAGGCGGTGGCCCAGCCACAGGGCCAGGAACAGCGGCAGGCCGATGTAGGCGGTCAGCGCGGCCATCAGGTCCATGTCGCCGATGAACGCCTGGTAGTTCTGCCCGAGGATCACCACGGCGCACAGCACGAGCGCCACCACCGGGCCGAGCGGGAAGAACCGCGCCCGGTAGGGGAGGTCGGCGAGGTCCTTGCCCTGGGCGGTGTAGGCCTTGCGGAAGCGGTAGTGGCTCCAGGCGATGCCCATCCACACGATGAACCCCGCCAGCCCCGAGGCGCTGACCAGCCACACGTAGGCGTCCCCGTCCCCGATGAAGGTGGTGAGGAAGGACGCCCCGCCCACCAGGGTGGTGGCGATCAGCGCGTTCATGGGCACGCCGCGGCGGTTGACCTTCGCCAGGAACCTCGGGGCCTTGCCGCCCTCGGCCAGCGCCCAGAGCATGCGGGTGGAGGCGTAGAGCCCCGAGTTGCCGGCGGAGAGGATCGCGGTGAGGATCACGGCGTTCATCACCGAGGCCGCCGCCAGCACCCCGGCGTTCTGGAACACCAGGGTGAAGGGGGAGATGGAGATGTCCTCGACCCCGCTCGTGAGCAGGTTCGGGCTGGTGTAGGGGATGAGGAAGCCGATCACGGTGATGGCACCCACGTAGAAGAGCAGGATCCGCACGAACACGGTGCGGATGGCCCTGGGCACGTTCTTCTCGGGGTCCTCCGCCTCACCGGCGGCCACGCCGACAAGCTCGGTGCCCTGGAAGGAGAAGCCCGCCACCATGAAGATGGCGAGGATGCCGAGGCCGCCGCCCACGAAGGGCGCCTCCCCGGTGGTCCAGTTCTCGAAGCCGGGCGACTCCCCGCCCAGGATCCCGACGATCATCAGGATGCCGAGACCCAGGAACAGCACCACCGTGACGACCTTCACGAGGGAGAACCAGAACTCGCTCTCGCCGTAGGCGCGGGCGCTCAGCGCGTTGAGCGCGAACAGGATCGCCAGGAAGGACCCGGACCAGATCCACGAGGGCACGTCCGGGAACCAGTAGCGCATGATCAGGGCGGCGGCGACGAGCTCGGCGGCCACGGTGATCGCCCAGTTGTACCAGTAGTTCCAGCCGATGGCGAAGCCGAAGGAGGGGCTGACGAAGCGGGTGGAGTACTCCTCGAAGGCGCCGGAGACGGGCAGGTAGGTGGCCATCTCGCCCAGGGACTGCATGAGCAGGAAGACCATGAAGCCGATGGCCACGTAGGCCAGCAGCGCCCCGCCGGGGCCGGCGGTGGCGATGGTGTTGCCCGAGGCCACGAACAGGCCGGTGCCGATGGCCCCGCCCATCGCGATCATGGTCAGGTGGCGGGGCTTGAGGCTGCGGCGCAGCCTGTCCTGGGCCGGCGGCTGCTCCTGGATCTCAGGTGCGCTCTGCTCGGCCCGAGGGCGTGCGGTGATGCTCACGCGGAATCTTCTCCTCTGGTGTGGTGGACGGACCACGGAAGGAGGAAGTGGGGGGCGCCGTCCCCCCGAACGGTCCTGGCCGATTATGGGGGAGACGTTGCGAACCCAAAAATCGGGCGGGGGACGCCTCCGGGCGCGCGCCCTAGGATGGACGGGTGAAAACACGGACGGGACCGGGCGGGGCCGCACCGCGCCGCGGTTCCGGCCGGGCCGTCGATGTGGCCATTCTCACCGGTGCCCTGGTGCTCCTGGTCGCCGCGACGCTCGCCGGCCGCTGGGCGTGGCAGCCCGCCCCGGCGCCCGAGGACCGGGTCTCCTGCGCCCCCTACGGCCTCGAGGACGTGCGCGTCGCCCCGCGCGGCGGGATCGCCCCCCTGAACGACGGCCCGGTGCGCTCCGGCGGCCTGCGCTGGCGCGAGGCCCCCTCGGACCGGATGGACGTCGCCTTCGAGCACGACGGCACGACCAGCAGCTACCACGTCTTCGCCGACGGCATCGACTGGAGCGAGCCGGTCGGGGTGGTCTTCCGGCTGCACGGGGACGGGGCCTACGAGTTCCACCACCCCCAGCACAAGGTCTCCTGCCTCGCGGAGGTCGCGCGCTCGCACAACGCGGTGCTCGTGGCGCCCCGCACCCCGGACCGGCAGGGCGAGCCCACCTGGTGGGAGGACCTCGACGGCAACGCCGAGTGGTTCCTGGCCCTGGCCGAGCAGGAGATCTTCGCCGAGTACGACCTCGACCGCTCCCGCACGTGGCTGCACGGCTACTCCGGGGGCGCCGAGTTCATCAGCTACGAGCTGCTGGCCGACCGCGCGGACTTCCTGCGGGGCGGCGGCGCGGTGCTCTCCGGCGGCGGCGGGGCGCCGTCCTCCGGGGACTCGGAGCCGACGGAGGAGCAGCTCGAGCAGCTGGTCCTGCACTGGGACGTGGGCCTCGAGGACGACGGCACCGACCCGTGGGCGCCGTTCGACGCGCTCTCCGCGGCGGCCGCCGGGCACGCCTGGTACGAGGACGCCGGCTACGAGCGCACCAGCGTGCGCTACCGGGAGGGCGTGGACCACTTCGAGCTGCCCGAGGCCCGGGTGCTGGACGCCGCGATGACCGCCGGGGAGTCCCCGGGAGAGCGCTCGGCGGTGCTCTCGCCCGACCCCTCCGCAGAGCCCCGGAAGAGGGCCGCGGCACGCGGACGTGACTGATCTCTCGTCGTCGTCCCTGGTCAGCGCCCGATCCGCGGAACGACGGGGAACAGCGGGGGAGGCGCGGGCCCGGAACCGGCCCGCCACACCCGTTTCAGCTTGCGAACGCACATAACCGGCCGTACGGTGCAGTAAAGAAGTCGGCAGGGGAGCCGGCTCAGGGGGAAGGCCGATGCGGGGGCATCACGGCCGAACACTCACTCTCGGCACCGCGCTGATCCGGCGCGCGTGCCCCCGGGGTGCCTTCCGTCCGGTCCGTCCGGTCCCTGGGCTCGTCCTTCCTGTCGGCACCGGCCGCTGTGCAGATCCGCAGCGGCAGCGAAGTCGATGGGGGATTCAATGACAGTGCGCCCAAGCACGCGCAGCGGCTCGACCCGCCAGGGAGGCGGGCGGCACCTGCTCGAGGACCGGTACCCGGAGCAGGACCGGCCGGAGGACGGTGACGTCCTCGACCGCGCCCTGCACACGCAGCCCATGCCGCAGGTCCCGGGCCGCGCCGTCTTCCCCGTCTCCTCCGCGCCGGCGCCGCGCACGCTCGTGGACATCGTCATGGACACCGTCTCGCGCCACCCGGACGCCGTGGCCGTCGACGACGGGACCACCGTGCTCAGCTACGCCGAGTTCCTCGAGCGCGTCGAGGCCCAGGCCCAGCGCCTGTGGGACCTCGACATCGGCCGCGGGGACCGCGTGGGCATCCGCGTGCCCTCCGGGACCGTGGACCTCTACGTGGCCGTCCTCGGCACCATCTTCGCCGGCGCCGCCTACGTCCCCGTCGACTACGACGACCCCGACGAGCGTGCGAGCACGGTCTGGGAGGAGGCCGGGGTGTGCGCCGTCTTCGGCGCGGGCCTGGCCCTCCGGCCGCGCGCCGAGGTCCGCGTCGGCGCGGACTGCCGGCAGCCGGGCACGGGCGACGACGCCTGGATCATCTTCACCTCCGGGTCCACCGGCAAGCCCAAGGGCGTGGCCATCAGCCACCGCTCGGCGGCCGCCCTCGTGGACGCCGAGGCCGAGCTCTACCTGCCCCGGCGCCCGCTGGGCCCCGGCGACCGCGTGATGGCGGGGCTCTCGGTGGCCTTCGACGCCTCGTGCGAGGAGATGTGGCTGGCCTGGCGCTCCGGCGCCGCCCTGGTCCCCGCCCCGCGCGCGGTCGTGCGCTCGGGCACCGACCTCGGCCCGTGGCTCGTCGAGCGGGACATCACCGCCGTCTCCACGGTGCCGACGCTCGCGTCGATGTGGCCGGCCGAGGCGCTGAGCCGCATCCGCCTGCTCATCTTCGGCGGGGAGGCGTGCCCCAACGAGCTCGCCGCCCGCCTGGTGCACCCCGGCCGCGAGGTCTGGAACACCTACGGCCCCACCGAGGCCACGGTCATCGCGACCGGGGCCGTGCTCACCGGCGAGCCGCCCGTGCGCATCGGCCTGCCGCTGCCCGGGTGGGAGCTGGCGATCGTCGACACCGCCGGCAACCCCGTGCGCTGGGGCGAGGAGGGCGAGCTGATCATCGGCGGCGTGGGACTGGGCCGCTACCTGGACCCCGCCAAGGACGCCGAGAAGTTCGCGCCGATGGACTCCCTCGGCTGGGAGCGGGCCTACCGCTCCGGGGACCTCGTGCGCGCCGACCCCGAGGGCATCGTCTTCGTGGGCCGCGCCGACGACCAGGTCAAGATCTCCGGCCGGCGCGTGGAGATGGGCGAGATCGACGAGCAGATGACCCGGCTGCCCGGCGTGCAGGCCGGCGCCGCCGCCGTGCACAGCACCCCGGCCGGCAACCAGGTCCTCGTGGGATACCTCGTGGCCGAGGCCCCGGGCTCCGTGGACCTCGCCGAGGCCCGCCGGCTGCTCGCCGACCGCCTGCCGGGCCAGATGGTGCCCGCGCTGACGCTGATGGACGAGCTGCCCCTGAAGACCTCCGGCAAGGTGGACCGCAAGGCCCTGCCCTGGCCGCTGCCCTCCGCCGGCGCCGCCGCGGAGGCCTCGCGGGTCGACGCCGAGCTCGAGTGGCTCGCCGCCCTGTGGGCGGACCAGCTCGGCCCCCTGCCCATCGACGAGGACAGCGACTTCTTCGTCCTCGGCGGCACGTCCGTGGCGGTGGCCAAGCTGGTCTCCGAGCTCCGGCGCAGCTACCCGGACGCCGAGATCGCCGAGATCTACCGCAACCCCACGCTCGCCGGGATGCACGAGTACCTGACCACGCTGGCCCGCGTCGACGTCGTCGCCCAGGACGCCGCGCGCGCCCGCACGGTGACCGACGTCCCGCGCTGGAACGGCCTGGTGCAGATCCCCTTCCTCACGGCCCTCTACGCCGTCTCCGGGCTGCGCTACGTGGTGGGCGCGGCGATCGTCGTCTGGTTGCTCGCCAACCTGCTGGGCGCGGCCTGGGTCCCGAACCCGCCGCTGCTGCCGCTGGTGGCCGGCTGGCTCGTGCTCTTCGCCCTGCCCGGGCGGCTCGTGCTCACCGCGCTGTTCATCCGGCTGCTGACCTTCCGGTTGCGCCCCGGCGCGCACGCCCGCGGCTCCTGGACCCACCTGCGGGTCTGGATGGCCGAGCGGGTCCTGATCTTCAACAAGTTCGAGCCCCTCATGGGCACCCCCGTGATGGTGCTGTTCTTCCGGCTGCTCGGCAACCGGGTCGGGCGCCACACCCACCTCGACACGATGCCTCCCGTGAGCGGCATGGCCCGCATCGGCGACGGCGCGGCCGTGGAGCACGAGGTGGACCTCTCCGGCTACTGGCTCGAGGGCGACGTCCTCCACCTCGGCGGCGTGACCGTCGGCGAGAACGCCCGGATCGGCACCCGCACGCTCCTGAGCCCGGGTGCGGTGATCGGGGCCAGCGCGGAGGTCGACCCCGGCTCCCACGTCACCGGCACCGTCCCCGCCGGCCGGCTGCAGGGCGGCTCCCCGCTCGTGGACCTCGGCCCCGCCGGGGAGTCCTGGCTCGAGTGGGCCCCGGTCCGCGGCAACCGCTTCCTGACCGGGCTGCTGTACGCGCTGGGCCTCGGCACGGTGGGGATCCTGCCCGTGCTGGCCGTGGTCCCCGGCGCGCTGATCGTCTACACCCAGGTCCGGGGGATCGAGCTCTACGAGCTCGTCTTCCCCGTCATGGCCCTGTGGGTGCCCGTCTTCGCCGTGCTCACCGTCCTCGTCTACCTGGCCCTGCTCGTGCTGATCGTGCGCGCGCTCGCCCTGCTGATCCGTCCGGGCCACCACCCCGCCGACGGGACCGTGGGCTGGGCCGTGTGGCTCACCGGCGTGCTGCTGCAGAAGAGCCTCGTCTCCACCTACCCGGTCTACGCCTCCATCGCCACGCCGTTCTTCCTGCGGCTGCTCGGCGCCCGCGTGGGCGACCAGGTGGAGATCTCCACCGTGGAGACCCTCCCGCACCTGACCACCTTCGAGTCCGGCTCCTTCATGGCCGACCACTCGATGGTCAGCTCCGCCCGGGTCGGCTTCGGCTGGATCCACGTGGGCCCCTCGACCGTGGGGGAGCGCTCCTTCGTGGGCAACTCCGCGATCGTGGGACCGGATCGGGACGTCCCCGAGGACTCCCTGGTCGCCGTGCTCTCCTCCGCCCCGGCCGACGCCGGGCGCGGCACCTCCTGGCTGGGCCGGATGCCCGAGCCGATCAGCCGGGTCACCGACGCCGCCGACGAGGCCGTCACCTACCGGCCGCGCCGCCGGCTGGTCGTGGCCCGCACGCTCGTCGAGTCGCTGCGCGCCGTGCCGTTCATGGTCACCGCGTGGCTGGACCTCGCGATCGTCTTCGTCCTCACCACCATCTACATGGGGGCCGGGGGAGGCCTCGACGGGATCGTCGCGGCGCTGCTGTGGGCCACGCCCGTGGTGCTCGCCGCCGGCGTGCTGGCCGCGCTGGTCCCCGTGCTGGTCAAGTGGGCCCTGATGGGCCGCTTCCGCGAGGGCGAGCGCCCGCTGTTCAGCTCCTTCGTGTGGCGCAACGAGCTCGCCGACACCTTCGCGGAGTCCCTGGCCGTGCCCGGCCTGATCCGGCTGGCCGTCGGCTCCCCGGTGTTCAACGCCTGGGCCCGGCTCATGGGCGCGAAGATCGAGCGCGGCGTGTGGTGCGAGACCTGGTGGCTGCCCGAGTTCGACCTCGTGCACCTGGGCCGGGGCGTGTCCGTCAACCGCGGGACCGTGCTCCAGACCCACCTGTTCCACGACCGGATCATGCGGCTGCAGCCCGTGTCGATGGAGGCGGGCTCCACCCTGGGGCCCAACAGCTTCGTCCTGCCCGGCAGCACCGTGGAGGCCGGCGCCACGGTGGGCCCCGGCTCCCTGGTCATGGCCCAGGAGACCGTGCCTGCCGGCAGCACCTGGGGCGGCAACCCGATCCGCCCGCTGCACACCGACGCCGCCGGCACCACTCCCGGCGCCGGGACCGCACCCGCGACCGGGACCGCGTCCGCCGCGGGGCTCGCGTCCGACGTCGGGACCGAGTCCGCCGGAGGGACGACCCGTGAGCGCTGAGCACGCGGCCGCCACGCGTGGCGGGGGCACCGCGGTGCTCAACGTTCCCGGCGCCTCCGGCAAGCGCACCCGGCGTCGTCTGGTCGGCGTGGACGCCGCCCGGGGCTTCGCCCTGCTCGGGATGGTCGCCGTGCACACCCTGCCCTACTGGGACGCGGAGAACGAGCGCGCCTCCCTGAGCTGGTCCCTGTTCGCGGGGCACTCGGCCGCTCTCTTCGCGACCCTCGCCGGGGTGAGCCTCGCGTTCCTCTCCGGCGGCCGCACCCCGCACACGGGCCGGCGCCTGGCCGGGGACCGGGCGGGGCTGGTGGGCCGCGCCGCGGTGATCGCCCTCGTCGGGTTCCTCGTGGGCTTCGTGGCCCCGCCGGTGAACAACATCCTCATCTACTACGGGATGTTCTTCCTGCTCGCCATCCCGTTCCTGGGCCTGCGCATCCGGCACCTGCTGATCAGCGCGGCGGCGTTCACCGTGCTGGCCCCGTTCCTGATGCAGTGGTCCCTGGACGTCCTGCCCGCTCACGTGCACGACAACCCCACCCTGTGGAACCTCGTCACGGAGCCGGTCACCGTGCTCTCCCAGCTGCTGCTGACCGGCACCTACCCGGCCCTGCCGTACATGGCCTACCTGTGCGCGGGCATCGCCCTGGGACGGATGAACCTCACGAGCCGGCGGGTGCAGCTGTGGCTCGTGGGCGCCGGCGCGGCCCTGGCCCTGCTCTCCTGGACGGTGTCCATGGCGGCGCTGCTGGCCTTCGGGGTCTACGACCGGATCTGGGCGGCCACCCCGTGGCTGTCCGAGGAGCAGATCGACGAGATCCTCGTCTTCGGCCCGGACCCGTCCCTGCCGACCACCACGCTGTGGTGGCTCATGGTGCCCGCCCCGCACAGCAACACGCCCGTGGCGCTGCTGCTGAGCCTCGGCATGGCCGCGTTCGCGCTGGGGGCGTTCCTGCTCCTGGCCCGGTTGATCGGCAAGGCGCTCACCCCGCTGGCGGCCGCCGGGTCCATGACGTTCACGCTCTACACCCTGCACCTGCTGTTCCTCGCCACGATGGTCCACGAGCTCCACCCGGGCTTCTGGTTCTGGATGCAGGTGGCGGCGTTCGGGCTGATCGCCGTGGCCTGGCAGCGCGCCGTGGGCCAGGGCCCGCTCGAGAAGCTGGTGGCCCGCACCTCGAAGGCCGTCGCCCGGAAGGTGGCCGAGCGCTGACGCCCTGACAGGGGCCTGGCCTGTCCTGCCCCTGCCTGCCCCTTGCCGCCGAGTCCCCAACCTGGTGGCGTTTCCCCACGCGGATTCGTGGGGGATTGCCACCGGCTTGGGGACTCGCCGCGCGGGGCCGCAGGTGGTTGGGGATTCGGCGCGCGGGGGCGCGGCTGATGGGGGACTCGGCGCACGAGGACACCGGGGACGGGGGACTCGGCGCGCGGCTGGGGGAGTGGGGCGCGGCGGGCTCACGTCCGCCGCGCGGGGGCGTGAGGGGAAGTGCACCGGGGCGTTACCCCGTCCGTCGGGGACGGAAACACGGGGTTCCTAGCGTGGGAGCACCGCACGCCGCAGTCGCCGTGCTCCGCCCCGCTCGCCCAGGAGGTCCCCCGTGAGCTCAGAACTGCACCCCGACCCGGCCACCACCGCGGCCCACATACCGGTCCCGGCACCACTGGCCCTGCGCGAGCGGCCCGGCCGCTGGCTGGACGGCTACCGCCCCGAGGACCCCGCGTTCTGGGAGTCCACCGGCCGCCCCATCGCGCGCACCAACCTCACGTGGTCGATCGTCGCGGAGTTCCTGGGCTTCGCCGTCTGGCAGCTGTGGGCCATCACCGTGATCTACCTGCCGGCGGCGGGCTTCGCCTTCAGCGACTCGCAGATCTTCTGGCTGATCTCCATCCCGTCCCTCGTGGGCGCCACGCTGCGCATCCCCTACACGTTCATGGTGGGACGGTTCGGCGGCCGGAACTGGACCGTCGCCTCCGCCCTGCTGCTGCTGATCCCCACGGTGGGCCTGGCCCTGGCGGTCGCCGACCCGGGCACCCCGTTCGCGGTCATGCTGCTGCTGGCGGCCACCGCCGGCTTCGGCGGCGGCAACTTCGCCTCCTCGATGGCCAACATCACCTACTTCTACCCCGTGCGGGAGAAGGGGTATGCGCTCGGGCTCAACGCGGCCGGCGGCAACCTCGGCACGGCCGTGGCCCAGCTGCTCGTCCCGATCGCCGTGACCGTGCTCGCCGCCGGGGCCCTGGACCTCCCGCTCGCCGGGTGGATCTGGGTGCCGTTCATCCTGCTCGCCGCGTGGGGCGCACGGAAGCACATGCACAGCCTCTCCCACGCCAAGGGGGACGTCACCGGGTCCCTGGCCACGGTGCGGGAGCCGCACTTCTGGGTCATGTCCTTCCTCTACGTGGGCACGTTCGGGTCCTTCATCGGCTTCTCCAGCGTGTTCCCCAAGCTCATCGCGGACACGTTCCCGGAGTTCTCGTCCCTCGGCGTGGGCGCCGCGTCGCTGTCCCTGGCGTTCCTCGGCCCGCTGGTGGGCTCGGTCTCCCGCCCGTGGGGCGGGCGGCTCGCGGACCGCTTCGGCGGCGCCCCGATGACGGTCGCGGTGTTCGCCGTGATGGCGCTGCTCGCGCTCGCCGTGGTGGTCACCCTGCCCCTGGCCGGCTTCTGGCTGTTCCTCGGCCTGTTCCTGCTGCTGTTCACCGCGGCCGGCATGGGCAACGGCTCCACGTACCGGATGATCCCCTCGATCTACCGGGTGCTGGGGCGGCGGCAGCAGCAGGACGCCGCGGTGTCCACCGAGCGCAAGGCCTCGGCGGCGCTGGGCCTGATCGGGGCGGTCGGCGCGTACGGCGGCTTCCTGATCCCGCAGGCCCTGAACCTCTCCAACACCACCACGGGCGCCTACAGCGCGGCGTTCTACGGCTTCGTGGCGTTCTACCTGGTGGCCCTCGTGGTGACCTGGTTCTGCTACCTGCGCCCGGGCACCGAGATGGGCGACAGCCACGTCTGAGCCCGCACCGACCCGCCCGGACGACACCAGGAGCCCCCGCATGAGCACCACGGCCACCCACTGCCCGTACTGCGCCCTGCAGTGCGCCATGGCCCTGGACCCGGGGTCGAAGACTGCCGCGGAGCAGGGCTTCCCCGAGGTCGCCGCCCGGCAGTTCCCCACCAACCGGGGCGGGATGTGCCGGAAGGGGTGGACGTCGGCGGAGCTGCTCGCCGACCCGGCGCGGCTCACCGCGCCGCTGCTGCGCGGGGCGGACGGGGTGTTCCGGCAGGTGTCCTGGGACGCCGCGCTGGACCGGACGGCCGAGGAGTTCCGCGCCGCCCGGGAGCGGTACGGCCCCGACGGCGCCGGCGTGTTCGGCGGCGGCTCACTGACCAACGAGAAGGCCTACCAGCTGGGGAAGTTCGCGCGGGTGGCCCTGGGGACCTCGCGGATCGACTACAACGGCCGGTTCTGCATGTCCTCCGCCGCGGCCGCGGCCAACCGCTCCCTGGGAATGGACCGGGGCCTGCCGTTCCCCGTGACGGACCTCGACGACGCCCACACCGTGCTGCTGCTGGGCTCGAACCCCGCCGAGACCATGCCCCCGTTCGTCCAGCACCTGCGGCACGCGCGGGAGCACGGCGGCCTCGTCGTCGTCGACCCCCGCCGTTCGGCCACGGCCCGGATGACGGACGACGACGGCGGAGTGCACCTGCAGCCCACCCCCGGCTCCGACCTCGTGCTGCTGCTGGGCCTGGCCCACGTGGTGCTGCACGAGGGCCTGGCCGACCGGGAGTACCTGCGGCGGCGCACCACCGGGCTCGAGGCCTTCCTGCCGAGCGTGAGCGCGTGGTGGCCCGAGCGGGTCGAGCAGGTCACCGGGGTCCCGGCGCAGCGGCTCCGGGCGGCCGCCCACCTGCTGTCCCGCGAGCGGAAGGGGACCTACGTGCTGACCGGGCGCGGGGTGGAGCAGCACGTGGACGGCACGGACACCGCGACCGCCGCGATCAACCTCGCCCTGCTCCTCGGGCTGCCCGGCCGGCCGGGCTCCGGCTGGGGCACCCTGACCGGGCAGGGCAACGGGCAGGGCGGGCGCGAGCACGGCCAGAAGGCCGACCAGCTGCCCGGCTACCGCAGCATCACGGACCCCGCCGCCCGCGCCCACGTGGCCGGGGTGTGGGGCGTGGACCCGGCCGACCTGCCCGGCCCCGGGATCCCGGCCGTGGAGCTGCTGACCACCCTCGGCACCGAGGGCGGTGTCCGCTGCCTGTGGGTCAACGGCTCCAACGTGGTGATCGGCGCCCCGGACACGGCCGCCGTGGTCCGCGGGCTGCAGGCCCTGGACTTCCTGGTGGTCTGCGACTTCTTCTTCTCCGAGACCGCGGAGCTCGCCGACCTCGTGCTGCCGGTGCTGCAGTGGGCAGAGGAGGAGGGCACCATGACGAACCTCGAGGGCCGGGTGCTGCGCCGCCGCCGTGCGCTCGACCCGCCGCCCGGGGCCCGGGACGAGCTGTGGATCATGGCCGAGCTGGCCCGCCGGCTCGGTGCCCCGGGGACGTTCAGCCCCGAGCCGGAGGAGGTCTTCGAGGAGCTGCGCCGGGCCTCGGCCGGGGGCAGGGCCGACTACTCGGGGATCGGCTGGGCCGCCCTGGACGCCGGCGAGGCCTGCTGGTGGCCGCAGCCCGCCGGCTCCACGGGCACGCCCCGGGTCTTCCTCGACCGCTTCGGCCACCCGGACGGGCGCGCCGTGCTCGTGCCGGTGCGCACGCGCGCCGCCGGCCGGGCCGTGGACCCGAGCCCGCCGGCCCACCGCCGGGAGCCGCTGCACCGGCCCGGGACCCTGACCCTGGTCACCGGGCGTTATCTGGAGCACTACCAGTCCGGGAACCAGACCCGCCGCGTGCCCTCGCTGCAGGCGGCCCGGCCCGGGGCGCTGCTGCAGATCCACCCCGCCACCGCGGCCGCCCTCGGCATCGGCGACGGCGCCGCGGTGGAGCTGACCAGCGACCGCGGCCGCGCCGTGGCCCGCGCCGCGCTCAGCGGCGACATCCGCCCCGACACGGTGTTCCTGCCCTTCCACTACGCCGGGGAGCAGACCGCCAACCGGCTCGTGTCCGCCGCGGCCGTGGACCCGGTCTCGGCCATGCCCGAGTTCAAGGCGGCCGCCGTCACCGTCCGGGCGCTCGCCCCCGAGGAGGCCGTCCGATGACCCCGCACCGCTCCTCCCGCTCGGCCGCCGCCCCGATGCGGCCCGGCGAGCACGTGGTGGTGATCGGCTTCGGTCCCGTCGCCGCGCGCTTCGTCGACGACGTCACCGACCTCGCCGCCGAGGGCACGATCCGCCTCACCGTGATCGGCGGGGAGCAGGACCCGGCCTACAACCGGGTGCTCGTGGGCGAGCACGCGGTGGGCCGCGCCGAGCTCGCCACGATGGCCCTGGCCGACCCGGAGGCCCTCGCCCGGGCGGGCGTCGACGTGCTGCTGGGCACCCGGGTGACCCGGATCGACCGCTCCCGCCGCGTCCTGCGCCTCACGGACGGGCGGAGCGGTGCCGTCCGCGAGCTCGGCTACGACCGCGTGGTCCTCGCCACCGGGGCCCGCCCCAACCTGCCCGTGCTGCGCGGGATCAACCCGGACCCGGGCGCCTACGAGCACCTGCCCGCCGGGGTCACGGCGCTGCGGGACCTGCGCGACGCCCGGACGGTGCGCGCCGTCGTCGAGCGCCGCGGCCGCGTGGTGGTGCTGGGCGGCGGCGTGCTCGGGCTCGAGGCCGCCCTCGCGGCGAGCGAGGCCGGCTGCCCGGTGACCGTGGTGCACCATGCCCCCTGGGTGCTGACCCGCTCCCTCGACGCCCCCGGCGGGGCGCTGCTGGGCCGGGCCCTGGCCGACGCCGGCGTGGAGGTGCGCTCCGGGACCCCGGCGCGCGAGGTCCTCCTGGACGGGGACCGGGCCTTCCGCGGGCTCGTCCTCGAGGGCGGCCGGACCGTGCCCGGCGAGCTGCTGATGCTCTCGATCGGGGTCACGGCGCGCACGGAGCTCGCCGAGGGCGCCGGGCTGCGCACGGCCCGGGGCATCGTGGTCGACCACGAGCTCGGGGCGGACGTGGAGCAGCGGGTGTTCGCGATCGGGGACTGCGCCGAGGTGCTGTGCCAGGACCCGTCCTGCCGGGAGTGCCCCGGCCGGGCGGACGCGGGCCCGTCCGGGCTCGTGGGTCCGGGCTGGCGGCAGGCGGAGTGGCTGGCCGCCCGCTTCCGCGCGGAGCTGGCCGCCGTGGCCGAGGGCGGGACCGCGGTGCTCGCGCCCCTGACCACCGGCCCCGCAGGCTCGGTGCGGCTCAAGGCCCGTCAGGTGGAGCTCGCCTGCGCGGGCGAGGTCGGGGGGCCGCCCTGGGAGCCCCGCCCGGACGGCGGGAGCGTGGTGCAGTGGGCGGACGGCGCCGCCGGCAGCTACGCCCAGCTCGTGCTGCGGCCCGACCGCACCCTGGCCGGCTACGTCGTGCTCGGCCTGCCCCGCTCCGCCGCCGGGATCGGGCTGCTCCACGACCGCGGCGAGCCCGTGCCCGAGGACCCGAGCGTCCTGCTGCGCCCCGACGGCCCGGACGCCGGGTCGCAGCAGGAGGCCCGGCCGACGCCGGGGACCACGGTCTGCCACTGCGCCGGCGTCACGCGGGGCCGGATCGCCGAGGCCGTGGAGCAGGGTGCCGCCACCCTCGAGGAGGTCCGCTGCGCCACCCGTGCCGCGACCGGGTGCGGGGGCTGCGGGGACGCCGTGCGCCGGCTCGTCGAGGAGCACGCCGCCGCCGTGTGACGGGCCCGGTGCCGCCGGGGCCGGCGCGCGCGCCGCCGGCGTGCTCGCGCAGAAGGGTGGACACGGTGCCGGCCCGTTCCGGTTGGCCCGCACGGCACGGGGTGCGAAGATGGTCGCGCCCGTGGCCCGACCGCACCGTCCGGCTGCAGAGCGTGACGGCGTTGCCCGACGGCACCGCCCCACTGCACCGCACCGCCCGACCGCACCGCCCGATCCCGCGGGCCGGACCCGACGAACAGGACGACCATCCATGAGGGAGCGCCCCACCGAGAACCTGCCCGCGGCGACCGGCACCGGCGGTGCCGCGCGGCGGAGGACCAGGCGCTCGGTGGGCATCGACGCCGCCCGCGGGCTGGCGCTGATCGCCATCATGTGCGTGCACATCCTGCCCATGTCCTACGCCGCCACGGGCCGGCCCACCGTCAGCTGGATCCTGTTCCCCGGCGACTCCCCGGCCCTGTTCGCCCTCCTGGCCGGCACGGGGCTGGCGTTCACCTCCGGCGGCCGCCGGCCCTACCGGGGCCGCGAGATGACGGCCGCCCGGGCGGGCATCGTGGTGCGCGCGCTGCTGCTCCTGCTCCTCGGGCTGCTCATCGGCCTGCTCATGCCGCCGGAGCCCCCGGCCTACAACATCCTGATCTACTTCGCCGCCTACTTCCTGCTGGCCCTGCCCTTCCTGGGGCTCGGGCCGCGGGCCCTGTTCATCGGTGCGGCGGTCTTCCTGGTGACCGGTCCGCTGCTGCTGCACCTCCTGGCCGACGTGCTGCCGGAGTGGTCCTCCTACAACCCGACCTTCGCCACCCTGGCCGCCGAACCGCTCGCGGTGCTCGGGCAGCTGCTCCTGACGGGCACCTACCCGGCGCTGCCGTACCTGGCCTACGTGCTGACGGGGATGGCCATCGGACGGCTCAACCTGCGCCGGCGCGACGTCCAGGTCCGGCTGCTCGTGGTGGGCGCGGCGCTCGCGGTGACCGCGAAGCTCGTCTCACGGCAGCTGCTCTACGCCGGGGACGTCTACACGCGCCTGCTCTTCAGCGACCCGGACCTCACCGCGGTGCAGCTCGAGAGCCTGCTCGTCTACGGCCCCACGGGGACGCTGCCGACCAGCACGCCGTGGTGGCTCGTGCTCACCACCCCGGACGTCAACACGCCGTTCTCCGTGGCCTGGAGCCTCGGGGTGAGCCTGGCGGTCGTCGGGACGTGCCTGTTGCTCGTCCGCCGGCACGGGGCGTGGCTGCAGCCGGTGGCCGCCCTCGGGGCGATGACGCTCACCCTGTACACGGCGCACCTCGTCTTCCTGTCCTTCGAGCTGTTCTACACCGCTCCCGTGCTCTGGCTGATCGCGAGCCTGGTGCTCTCCGTGCTGTTCGCCCTCGCCTGGCAGCGGGCCTTCGGGGCGGGCCCGGTCGAGCGGGCGATGAGCGCCGCGGTCCGGCCGGTCCGGAGGGCCGTGGCTCAGCGGTCCAGCCGGTAGCCGCGCTTGATCACGGTCCCGACCAGGGGCGCGGGCAGGACCTTCCGCAGCCGGGAGATCACCATCTCCAGGGCGTGCTCGGTCTCCAGGCCCGGCACCGCGGACAGCAGCAGCCCCCGCGGGACGACCGCCCCGGGGTGCGCCGCGAGCGCGCGCAGCACCGCGACCTGGGCGTCGGAGAGCGGGACGAACACGTCCTCCAGGGCGGCGCCCGTGCTCATCAGCCGCAGCGTCCCGTGCCGGGTGGGCACCACCAGGGTGCGCTCCTCGACCGCGTGGGTGCACACCGCCCGGACCAGGGCTCCCAGCCGGTAGCGCTCCGGCACGAGCGGCTCCACCCCGGCCTCGCGCAGCGGCCCGGCGCACACGGGCCCCACCGCGGCGGCCGTGACGTCGGTGCGCAGGGCGTCCACGAGGTCCGCCCAGCGGCCCAGCTCCTGGGCGGTGCTGAACAGGGAGCCCACCGCGGGGGCGGCCGTGAAGGTCAGCACGTCCAGGCGCCGCTCGCACACGTCGCGGATCAGGGCGGGCAGACGCTCGCCGTCGTCGGCGGAGAGCCACCGGTACGGGGCCACCGTGTCCACCTGCGCCCCGGCGGCCACGAGCCGCTCCAGCTGGAGCTCGTCGGCCATCCCGTGCAGCTGGACGGCCACGCGGGCGCCGGCCACGCCGTCGGCCAGGAGCCGGTCGACCACCGAGGAGGTCCGCTCGTCCTCGGAGACCTCCGCGTCCTCGAGCTCGAGGGCGAGCACCTGGCCCCGGGCCTTCGCCCCGCGGGTGAGGACCCGGGCGGCCCGGAAGGCGTCCCGCAGGTCCTCGCCGAGGCCCGCGGCGTCGGCGGCCTCGAACCACCGGCGCAGCCCGTAGGCCGTGGTCACCACGACGATCTCCGGCCGGTGGGCGAGCAGGGCGCGGGTGTCCTCGACCACCCGGGTGTCCTCGGCCACGGGGGAGATCCGCAGGGCGGGCGCGTGCACCACCTGCGCGCCGCGGCGCTCCAGGGCGGCGATGAAGTCCGTGGCGCGCCGGTGGGCCGTCACGCCGACGCGGAAGCCGGTCAGCTCGCCGAGCGCGCCGGGCTCACCGGTCGCGGGGCAGGAGGGGGCAGCGGTCATGCCCCGAGCGTAGGTCGGTCCTGTGACCGGGGTGTTTCGCCAGGTTTCCGGTTCCGCACCACCCGTTCCGCACACGGGACGGAGGGAGGGGCGCTCACTGCTCCCCGGGGTGGGCCGGCTCCTCGCCGGGTGCGGCCTCGACGTGCTCGGGACCCGCGGCCACGTCCCGGACGGTGTGGCCGCCGAACTGGTTGCGCATCGCCGCGATCATCCTCATCGCCGGCGACTCGTCCTGCCGGGAGGTGAAGCGGGCGAAGAGGGCGTTGGAGATGTTGGGCACCGGCACCGCGAGGTCCAGGGCGGCCTCCACCGTCCAGCGGCCCTCGCCGGAGTCCTCGGCGTAGCCGGCGAGCCGGTCCAGGTGCTCGTCCTCGTTCAGCGCGTTCACCGCCAGGTCCAGCAGCCAGGACTTGATCACCGATCCCTCGCGCCAGGAGTTGAACGTCTCCCGCACCGAGCGGACGTGGCCGGCGGCCTCGAGCAGCTCCCAGCCCTCGGCGTAGGCCTGCATGATCGCGTATTCGATGCCGTTGTGGACCATCTTCGCGAAGTGGCCCGCACCGTGCTCACCGGCGTGCACGAAGCCGAACTCGCCCGCGGGCTTGAGCGAGTCGAAGATCGGCTGCGCCTTGGCCACGGTGCTCTCGTCCCCGCCGACCATGAGGGCATAGCCCTGGGTGATGCCCCAGACGCCGCCGGAGACCCCGCAGTCCAGGTACTCGATGCCCTTCTCGGCCAGCTTCCGCGCCCGGGGGGCGTCGTGGGTCCACCGGGAGTTCCCGCCGTCGATGATCACGTCCCCCTCGCCGAGCAGCCCGGACAGCTCGTCGATCACCGGGTCCACCACCCGGTCCGGGACCATGACCCACACGACCTGCGGCTCATGGTCGATCCGCTCCACCATCGCCCCGAGGCTCTCGGTGTCGGAGAGCTCCGGGTCGGTGTCGTAGCCGACAACGGTGTGCCCGGCCTCGCGCAGCCGCTCGCGCATGTTGCCGCCCATCTTGCCCAGCCCTACCAGTCCCATCTGCATGATCCGCTCCCTCGTCGATCGAATGCTGCCGTCCGCCGCGGCACGGCGGCACCGGTCCCGGGAGTGCCGGCCGTGACCCGCCGGGGTCGTCATCGTGCCCGACGACGGCGGGTCACGGCAATGGGGGAGCGGCGGCGGACACGCTGGGCGGACCGTGGACGGACGGTGCGGGGCCGGCACGGTGCCCTGCGCGGCCGGGGAACCCGTCCGCGCCCGAGCGGCTCTCGACGGAGCGCGCGGGCTCAGGCGCCGGCGGTCGCGGCGCCCTCGCGCACGGGGATGCGCGGGCCGGTCAGCAGCACGGGGCCCTCGCCGGCCTCGGCGGCGGCGCGCTCGGCGTCGGTCGCGGGCCGGCGCTGGCCGCGCTCGAGCACGTAGTCCTGGGAGTCGTCCGGGGCGGCGTCGTTGACGAAGGAGCGGAAGCGGCGCAGCCGCTCGGGGTCCTTCAGCGTGGCGGCCCACTCGTCCTCGTAGCGGTCCACGTGCTGGGCCATCGCGGCCTCGAGCTCCCCGCCGATGCCCAGGGAGTCCTCGACGACGACGGCGCGCACGTGCTCGATCCCGCCGTCGAGCTCCTCCTGCCACCGGGCCGTGCGCTGCATCCGGTCCGCGGTGCGGATGTAGTACATGAGGTACCGGTCCACGTACCGGACCAGGGTCTCGTCGTCCAGTCCCTGGGCCAGCAGCTGGGCGTGGGCGGGGTTCGCCCCGCCGTTGCCGCCGGTGTAGAGGTTCCAGCCGTCGGTCGTGGAGATGACGCCCACGTCCTTGCCGCGGGCCTCGGCGCACTCGCGGGCGCAGCCGGAGACGCCCATCTTGAACTTGTGCGGGGAGCGCAGCCCCCGGTAGCGCAGCTCCAGCCGCACGGCCATGCCCACGGAGTCCTGCACCCCGTAGCGGCACCAGGTGGAGCCCACGCAGGACTTCACGTTGCGCAGGGCCTTGCCGTAGGCCTGCCCGGACTCGAAGCCGGCGTCCACGAGCTCCTGCCAGATCTCGGGCAGCTGCTCGAGCCGGGCCCCGAACATGTCCACCCGCAGGGCCCCGGTGATCTTCGTGTAGAGCCCGTACCTGCGGGCGACCTCGCCGAGCACGATGAGCTTCTCCGGGGTGATCTCCCCGGCCGGCACGCGGGGGACCACGGAGTAGGTGCCGTCCTTCTGCATGTTGGCCAGCGCCCGGTCGTTGGTGTCCTGCAGGGCGCCGCGCCCGGCGTCGAGCACGTACTCGTCGCGCTGGGAGGCGAGCACGGAGGCGACCACGGGCTTGCAGATGTCGCAGCCCAGGCCGGTGCCGAAGCGGGCGACGACCTCGTCCCAGGAGCCCAGGTCGAGGGCGCGCACGGCCTCGAAGAGCTCGGCGCGGGAGAGCGCGAAGTGCTCGCACAGCGCCTTCGAGACCTCCACGCCGGCCTTGGCCAGCTCCCGGTCCAGGGTCTTCTTGAGCATCGGCAGGCAGGACCCGCACTGCGTGCCGGCCCGCGAGCAGGTCTTGAGCTCGCCGATCTCGTGCACCCCGCAGGAGATCTGCTCCCGCACCGCCCCGGTCGTCACGCTGTTGCAGGAGCACAGGACGGCGTCGTCGGGCAGCTCCCCGGCCGGGGCCTCCCCGCCGGAGGCGGACAGGTAGGCGCCGGGCTCGCCGGGCAGCTCCCGGCCCAGCAGCGGGCGCAGGGCGTTGTACGGCTCGGCGTCGCCCACGAACACCCCGCCCAGCAGGGTCCGCGCGTCCTGGGTGGTCACGATCTTCTGGTACATCCCGCGGGCGGGGTCCGCGTAGACGACCTCGAGGCAGTCCTCGGTCTCGCCGTAGGCGTCGCCGAAGGAGGCGACGTCCACGCCGGAGAGCTTGAGCTTCGTCGCGGTGTCGAAGCCGTCGAAGCCGGAGCGCCCGCCCGCGAGCCGGTCCGCGACGATCTCGGCCATGGTGTTCGCGGGGGCCACGAGCCCGAGGCACTCGCCGTTCCAGGAGGCGACCTCGCCGATCGCCCACACGTGCTCCGCGGAGGTGCGGCACGCCTCGTCGATCACCACGCCGCCGCGCGGAGCGGTCTCCAGGCCCGCGTTGAACGCCAGCCGGTCCCGGGCCCGGATGCCGGTGGCCACGATCACGAGGTCCGCCTCGAGGGCGGGGGAGTCCCGGAACTCCACGGCGCACACCTCGCCGTCGGACTTGCGCAGCCCCACGCCGGAGGGCCGCTCGCCGAGGTGCAGGCGCACGCCGCGCGCGGAGATGAGAGCGTTGAGGGATCGGCCGGCGCCCTCGTCGAGCTGCGCGTTCATCAGCCACCTGCGGGAGTGCACCACCGTGGCCTCCGCGCCGAGCTCCTGCAGCCCGCCCGCGGCCTCGAGGCCCAGCAGGCCCCCGCCGATCACCACGCCGCGCGGGGTGCGCCCGTACCGGGCGCGCAGCCGTTCGACCTCGGCGCGGATCGCCGCGACGTCGTCGAGCGTGCGGAAGACGAACGCATGGTGCGCGCCGGGGACGTCCAGCCGGGCGGCGTCGGAGCCGGTGGCCAGGACGAGCTCGTCGTAGCCCGTCACGGTGCCGTCGGCCGCGGTGACCGTGCGTGCCGCGGGGTCGATCTCGCGGGCCTCCACGCCCTGGCGGAGGTCCACCCGCGGGTCCTGCCACACGGTGCCGCCGCCTAGGGTCAGGTCCACCGCGCCGTCGGGGCCGGTCAGCGCCCTGGACAGCTGGACGCGGTCGTAGGGGGTCCACGGCTCGTCGGCGAACACGGTCAGGCGCACGTGGTGGTCCTGCGCGGAGAGCACCGCCTCCGCGAAGCGGTGGGCGGCGGGCCCGCCGCCGACCACGACGACGTGCTGCGGAGACTGCGGTGAGAAGGGGGAGCGCGGCACGGGGACCTCCGGGGATCGGTGAGCTGCTGGGGCGTCGGTGTCGACCCTAGGAGCGGGGGATTGCCCTGCCGTTGCCCCGCCGTTCCGGTCGCCTTACGGCTTCCTCACCGGTGCGCCCGCCCCGTGTGAGCGGGCTTTGACCGGAGTGAAACGGTCCCGGCGCGTGCGCGTCATCCGCCGCGCCTAGCGTCGAGCACGACGACCCACCGAGCCGCAGACGATCCGCCGAGCCGCAGGAGGCCCCCATGACCACGACCCTGATCCCGGACCAGGCCCGGACTCCGGCCCTGCTCGAGGCGCCCGCCCGGACCGCCGGGACCGTGTGGCACGACGTGTGCGCCCTGGACGACCTCGAACCCCTGTGGGGGGAGGCCGCCCGGGTGGCGGGCCGCCAGGTGGCCCTGTACCGGCTGGACGCCGCGACGGTGCTCGCGGCCGACCACCGCGATCCGCGCACCGGGGCCTGCGTGATGGCCCGTGGGATCCTCGGCTCCCGCGGTCCGGCCGTCACGGTCGCCTCGCCGCTGCACAAGGAGGTCTACGACCTCGCGACGGGCCGGTGCCTCTCCGGCGACGGCCCCGCCCTGCCGGTGCACCCGGTCGAGGTGCGGGACGGCCGGGTGCACATCGGCCTGCCCGGCTGACGGCACGTCGTCGGCGTTCTCCCAGGCGCTCCTCCCTAAGATGACCGGGTGACACGACAACACCCCTGGCGCGGCCTCCGGTGGCCGCGGCACCAGCACCGCCACCGCGGCGAGCGGTCCCGGCGTGCCCGGCGCCGGCTGCGCCTGCTCGCGGCGGGCGCCCTGGCACTGGTGGTCCTGCTCGTCGCGACAGTGGCCCTCCTGGTCGACCGCGGTGCCGAGGAGTCCCCGGAGGCCGAGGCCCCCGAGACCGTCTCGTGCGCCCGCTACGGCCTCGACGGCGTCCGGGTGACGGCCCGCGGGCCCGGCGGACCCACGGACGGTGCCGTGCTGGACGCCCGCGTGTTCGGCCCCGGTCAGGAGCGGCAGGACCGCTTCCAGCTCGAGTTCGAGCACGAGGGCATCACGAGCTCCTACCACGTCTTCGCCGAGGGCCTGGACTGGGACCGGCCGGTGGGCGTCGTGTACCACTTCCACGGGGACGGGGCCTTCGAGTACGAGAGCCCCGAGTACACCTCCTCCTGCCTGGCCGAGGTCGCCCGGGAGCACAACATGCTGCTGGTGGTCCCGCGCACCCCGGACCGCTCGGGGGACACCACCTGGTGGGAGGAGCGGGACCACAACGGGCAGTGGTTCCGGGCGCTCGTCGAGGAGCGCATCGAGCCGGAGTACGACATCGACCGCTCCCGGACCTGGCTGACCGGGTACTCCGGCGGGGCCCAGTTCATCAGCCAGGAGCTGCTGGCGGACCACGTCGACCTCGTGCCCGGCGGCGGCGCGATCATGATGGGCGGCGGGCAGGCCCCGGACTGGCCCTCCGCGGAGCCCACCCGCGAGCAGCTCGAGGAGCTGCGCCTGCGCTGGGACGTGGGCACGGAGGACGACGGCACCGATCCGCAGGCCCGGTTCGACGCCCTGTCCGCGGCGTGGGACGGGCACCACTGGTACGAGGACCAGGGCTTCGAGCACGTCCGGATCCGGACCCGGGAGGGCGTGGACCACTTCGGCCTGCCGTACGCCCGCATCCTCGAGCGCATGCTCAGTGCCGCCGAGGAGCGTGCGGAGGCCCAGGGCGGTTCCTAGGACGCGTCCCACCCGGCGTTTGCTCTAGTAAGCTGGGCGGTGCACCTGTGCACCGCGAGCCGTCGATCATGACGCCCGGACGGGCACCGGGCGCCGTGCCGGGGGGCACGGACCGATCGATCCACGGGGGAACCGACATGTCCGCAGAACGCACGCCGCCGTCCGGGGCGGCCGCCGCCACCGGGGTCCTGACCGGCGGGCCCGGGCAGGACGTCGCCGGAGCGCCCCCGCCGACCCGGCGCCTCCTCGGCGTGGACGCCGCCCGCGGTCTCGCCCTGTTCGGCATGGTCGCGGTGCACACTCTCCCCTCGTGGGACGAGCAGACCGGCGAGGCGCAGCTGTCCTGGACCCTGTTCGCCGGCCACTCGGCCGCGCTGTTCGCCACGCTCGCCGGCGTGAGCCTGGCCTTCACCTCGGGCGGGCGCACGCCTCGGACGGGCCGGCGGATGACCGCCTCCCGGTGGGCGCTGGCAGGCCGAGCGGGGGTGATCGCGCTGGTCGGCTTCCTCCTGGGCTTCCTCGAGCTGCCGGTGAGCAACATCCTCATCTACTACGGGATGCTCTTCCTGCTGGCCGTGCCCTTCCTGCGCCTGCGGACCCGGTCCCTCCTGCTGTGCGCCGCGCTCTTCGCGCTCGTCGCCCCGTTCCTCATGCAGTGGTCCGTCGACGTGCTGCCGGTTCTCGAGTACGAGAACCCGAGCCTCGTGGACCTGGTCTCCGACCCGGGCACGGTCCTGTCCCAGCTGCTGCTGACCGGCGTCTACCCGGCGCTGCCCTGGATGGCGTTCCTGCTGGCCGGCCTGGCCGTGGGCCGCACCGACCTCACGAGCCGGAGGGTGCAGACGCTGCTCGCCGCCGTCGGTGCGGTCGTGGCCCTGCTCGTGTGGTCCGCCTCCGTCCTCGCGCTGCGGGTGCTCGGCGGCTACGAGGCGATCGTCCGGGGCACGCCCTGGATGGACGAGTCGGAGATCGACGAGGTGATGGTGTTCGGCGGGGACCCCTCGCTGCCCACCGACACCCTGTGGTGGCTGCTGATCCCGACCCCGCACTCGAACACGCCGGTCTTCCTGGTGCTCAACGTGGGCCTGGCGCTGTCCGTCCTCGGGGCCTGCCTGCTCCTGGAACGGGTGGCCGGCAGGATCCTCGCGCCGATCGCCGCCGCGGGGGCGATGACGTTCACGCTCTACACGGCCCACCTGCTGATCCTCTGGCCCGAGTACTACGACCTCGCGCCCACCGTGTGGACCTGGGGGCAGCTGGTGGCGTTCACGGTGTTCGCGCTGCTGTGGAAGCGGGCCCTGGGCCAGGGGCCGCTGGAGAAGGTGGTCACCCGGTCCACCCGCGCCATCTCGCGCCGGGTCATGGCCCGCGGGGAGGACGGGGCACGGACCCCGGCTCCCTGGTCCGCGACCGGAGGGCCGGACCGGTCCTAGAGGCCGACGACGCCGGAGGCCGCGCGCCGCCGGGATACGTGCGGAGGGCGGCACGGTCGGGGCGGCCGCGCGGTCAGAGCCCCAGCGCGGCCTCGAGCTCGCCGCGGATCCGGCCGAGCCGCTCCTGCGCCTCCGCCCGGGCCGCGGGCAGCCCGGACCGGCCGACCACGGGGGAGACCACCTCGAGGTAGCACTTGAGCTTGGGCTCCGTCCCGGACGGGCGCACGACGACCCGGGCGCCGTCCGCGGTGAGCAGGCGCAGCCCCTCGGTGGGCGGCAGCCCGGTGCCCGGGGAGGCGAGGTCCACGACCTCCACGACGTCGGAGCCGCCCAGTGCGGCCGGCGGGGCGTCCCGCAGGGCGGCCGTCATGGCCGGGATGCGGGCCAGGTCCGCGACCCGGATGCTCAGCTGGTCGGTCGCGTGCACCCCGTGGGCCAGGGCGAGGTCGTCCAGCACGTCCAGCAGGGTCCGGCCCTGCCCGCGCAGCTCGTCGGCGAGCACCGCCACGGCCACGGCCGCGCTGATCCCGTCCTTGTCCCGGACCACCTCAGGGGCCACGCAGTAGCCGAGCGCCTCCTCGTAGCCGTACACCAGCCCCGGGACGCGGGCGATCCACTTGAACCCGGTGAGCGTCTCCCGGTGCTCGATCCCGGCCGCCGCCGCGATCCGGCCCAGCAGCCGGGAGGACACGATCGAGTTGGCGAGCACGGCGCCGGCGCGGTCCGCGCACCGCGCCGCGGCGGCCTGGCCGAGCAGCACGCCGACCTCGTCGCCGCGCAGCATCCGCCAGTCCTGCCCCGGGTCGCCGGGCACCGGGACGGCCACGGCCACCCGGTCCGCGTCGGGGTCGTTGGCGAGCACTAGGTCCGCCCCCACGGAACGGGCGGTGGCCAGGGCCAGGTCGAGGGCGCCGGGCTCCTCGGGGTTGGGGAAGGCGACGGTGGGGAAGTCCGGGTCCGGCTCCGCCTGCTCGGGGACCAGGTGGACGTCGGCGAGACCGGCCCGCCGCAGGGCCTCCGTCGTCGTGCGCCCGCCCACCCCGTGCATCGGGGTCAGGACGATCCGCAGCGGCCGCCCGGCGCCCGGGTCCCCGGGGACGGCGGAGGGGACGACGGCGGGGAGCACGGCGTCGAGGTAGTCCCGCTCGACGGCGTCCGGCAGGACGGTCCAGCCGTCCTGCGCCCGGGCGATTCCCTCGACGGGGCCCACGGACTCGATCCGCTGGGCGATCATCCGGTCGTGCGGGGCCACGATCTGGCAGCCGCGCGCCTCGGGCTCCACGGCCCGGCCGCCGAGGTAGACCTTGTAGCCGTTGTCGGCCGGCGGGTTGTGGCTGGCCGTGACCATCACGCCGACCTCGGCCTCGAGGGCCCGCACCGCCCACGCGAGCACGGGGGTGGGCAGCGCCGAGGGCATCAGCAGCGTCTCGATCCCGGCGGCCGTGAACACCGCGGCGGTGTCCCGGGCGAAGACGTCGGAGGAGTGCCGGGCGTCGTAGCCGACCACCGCGCGGGGGCGCCGGGCGGAGCCCGCCGCGGCGTCCGCAGCCAGCACATGGGCGGCCAGCCCCGCGGCGGCGCGCAGCACCACCACCCGGTTCATCCGCATCGGCCCGGCGCCCATGGCCGCCCGCAGGCCCGCGGTGCCGAACTGGAGGGTGCCCGAGAAGCGGTCCGCGAGCTCCGCCCGCGCCGCGGCGTCACCGCTCGCGGCGGCCTCGACGAGGCCCGCCAGCTCGGCGCGGGTGACGGGGTCCGGGTCGGCGGCGGCCCACGCGCGCGCGGCGTCGAGGAGCTGCGGCTCGGGGCGGAGATCGGTGGTCATGGCGCGGCCTCCTGGGGACGTCCGGTGCGCCGGACCGGGATCCCGTCCCGGCCCGGGCCGGTTCAGAGCTGGGCGACGATGCGGGCGAGCAGCCCGGAGATCCGGGCGCCCGCGGCCCGTCCGGCCTCGAGGACCTCCTCGTGGGAGAGCGGGGACGCGGAGATCCCGGCGGCCTGGTTGGTCACCAGGGAGATGCCGAAGACCTCCATCCCGGCGTGCCGGGCGGCGATGGCCTCCAGGGCGGTGGACATCCCGACGAGGTCGGCGCCCAGCACCCCGGCCATCCGGACCTCGGCCGGGGTCTCGTAGTGCGGGCCGGGGAACTGTGCGTAGACCCCTTCGTCGAGGGTGGGGTCGACCCCGCGGGCCAGGTCCCGCAGCCGCGGGGAGTACAGGTCGGTGAGGTCCACGAACGTGGCGCCCTCGAGCGGGGACCGGCCGGTGAGGTTGAGGTGGTCGCTGATGAGCACCGGGGTGCCGGGGCCCCAGGACGGGTTCAGCCCGCCGCAGCCGTTGGTCAGGATCATGGTGCGCGCCCCGGCGGCGGCCGCGGTGCGCACGCCGTGGACCACCGGGCGCACGCCCCGGCCCTCGTAGAAGTGGGTGCGGGCGCCGATCACCAGCGCGTGCCGGCCGGCCGCGGTGCGCACGGAGCGCAGCGTGCCCACGTGGCCCTCGAGGGCGGGCGGGGTGAACCCGGGGATCTCTGCGGCCGGGACCTCGGCGACGGTCTCGCCGATCAGCTCGGCGGCCTGCCCCCAGCCGGAGCCGAGGGTCAGGGCGATCTCGTGGGTGCCGACCCCGGTGGCCCGGCGGAGAGCCTCCGCGGCCTCCTGGGCGAGCTCGAAGGGGTCGGCCGGGTCGGCGCTGTGCTTGGTGTCCACGCGGCCCAAACTACCGCATGGTCGCGGGCCGCCGAGGCCCGGCGGGGCCGGTTCCCGCGGGAGAGCAGCACCTGCAAGAATGGCCGGGTGACTGCACACAGCGAATTCTCCATCCAGAAGCTCGTCATCATCGGAGGCGGTCCCGGCGGCTACGAGGCCGCTCTCGTCGCGGCCAGCCTCGGCGCGGACGTGACCATCGTCGAGCAGCAGGGCCTGGGCGGCTCCGCGGTGCTGACGGACGTGGTGCCCTCCAAGACGCTCATCGCCTCCGCCGACGCGATGACCCGCTTCGCCGAGGCCGCGGACCTGGGGGTGCACGTGCGCGGCGGCAGCATGGACGGCGACGAGATCAACCACCTCGGCGTGGACCTGGAGAAGGTCAACACCCGCCTGCTGCGCCTGGCGGCGTCCCAGTCCCGGGACATCAAGCGCGGGCTCGAGCGGGTGGGGGTGAAGGTGATCTCGGGCACCGGCCGGCTGCTCAGCCCCACCAGCGTGCAGGTCACCACCGAGGACGGGCTGGAGTACGCCCTCGACGCGCAGGCCGTGCTGCTGGCCGTCGGGTCCCTGCCGCGCGAGCTGCCCTCGGCGAAGCCGGACGGGGAGCGGATCTTCAACTGGAAGCAGGTCTACCACCTCACCGAGGTCCCCGAGCACATGATCGTGGTCGGCTCCGGCGTGACCGGCGCGGAGTTCGCCTCGGCCTACCGGGGCCTCGGGGCCGAGGTCACCCTCGTGTCCTCCCGGGACCAGGTGCTGCCCGGGGAGGACCAGGACGCGGCGGCCGTGCTCGAGAACGTGTTCGAGCGCCGCGGCATGAACGTGCTCAGCCGCACCCGCGCCGACTCCGTGGAGCGCACCGAGAACGGGGTGGTCGCGACCCTCTCCGACGGGCGCAAGATCGCCGGCTCGCACTGCCTGCTCGCGGTCGGCGCGATCCCCGCGACCGACGACCTCGGCCTCGAGGAGGTCGGCGTGGCCCGCGCCGACTCCGGGCACATCAAGGTGGACGGCGTCTCCCGCACCACCGTGCCGGGCGTCTACGCCGTGGGCGACTGCACGGGCGTGCTCCCGCTCGCCTCCGTGGCGGCCATGCAGGGCCGGATCGCCGTGGCGCACCTCATGGGCGACGCCGTGAAGCCGCTGCGCACCCACCTGGTGGCCTCCAACATCTTCACCTCGCCCGAGATCGCCTCCGTGGGCGTGAGCGAGAAGTCCATCGAGGACGGCACCTACCAGGCGGACACCATCATGCTGAAGCTGTCCACCAATCCCCGCGCCAAGATGATGGCGGTCGAGGACGGATTCGTGAAGATCTTCTCCCGCAAGGGCTCCGGCACGGTGATCGGCGGCGTGGTGGTGGGACCCCGCGCCTCCGAGCTGATCTTCCCGATCTCGCTGGCCGTCACCCACAAGCTGCACGTCGACGACCTCGCCGACACCTTCACGATCTACCCGTCCCTCACGGGCTCGATCTCGGAGGCCGCCCGGCGCCTGCACGTGCACGTCTGAGTCCGGCGCCGCACGAGAACGGCCGCATCCCCGACGGGGATGCGGCCGTTCTCGTGCGGCCCGCGGGTCAGCGGCGGGTGACGACGTGCGCCATGTCGACGTCCTTGGTCTCGGGGGAGAACCAGAGCGCCACGAGGGTCAGCACGGCGCCGAACGCGAGGTAGAGGCCGACGGAGCCCACGCCGTAGCCGGCGTTGAGCGAGACGGCGACGTACGGGGTGATGGCCGCACCGAGGATGGAGGCCACGTTGTACGCGACGCCGGATCCGGTGTAGCGCACGTTCGTGGGGAACAGCTCGGGCAGGATCGCGGACATCGAGCCGAAGGTCAGGCCCATCAGGGTCATGCCGACCGTGAGGAAGAACAGCACGCGGAGCATGCTGACGTCCTCGCCGGTGCCGACCACGGCCGGGTTCATGAGCATCCCGAAGCTGAGCCCGAAGAGCAGGATCGCCGAGGTGATGACCAGCTGCGAGCTGCGCCGGCCGAAGCGGTCGGCCACCCACCCGGAGACGGGCACCATCGCGGCGAACAGGAGCACGGAGAGCAGCTGCAGCACGAGGAAGTCCCGGTAGGGGATGCCCAGGCCGCCGTTGTCGGGGCTGCCGATGCCGTAGGAGAGGATCCAGGCGGTCATCAGGTAGAAGAGCATGTAGGTGGCGAGCATGATGAACGTGCCCTGCACGATCTGCAGCCAGGAGCTGCGGAAGGCCTCGACGATCGGGGCCTGCACCTTCTCGCCCTGGTCCAGGGCCTTCTGGAAGACCGGGGTCTCCTCGAGCTTGAACCGCACCCACAGGCCGAGCACCACCATGACCACGGAGGCCAGGAACGGGATGCGCCAGCCCCAGGTGAGGAACGGGTGGTCCGTGCCCTGGTCGGCGACCGAGACGAAGCCCATCACGAGGGTCAGCACCAGGAAGAAGCCGTTGGCCAGGATGAAGCCGAACGGGGCGCCGAGCTGCGGCCACATGGCGGCGCGCGCCCGCTTGCCCTCCTCGGCGTACTCGGTGGCCAGCAGGGCCGCACCGGACCACTCGCCGCCCAGGCCCAGGCCCTGGCAGAAGCGCAGGATCGTCAGGATGAGCGGGGCCCAGATGCCGATCGAGTAGTAGGTGGGCAGGAGGCCGATGAGGAAGGTCGCCACGCCCATGGTGAGCAGGGCGCCGATCAGGGTGGCCTTGCGGCCGATCCGGTCGCCGAAGTGCCCGAAGATCACGGAGCCGATCGGGCGGGCGACGAAGGCCGCGGCGAAGGTGGCCATGGAGGCGAGCAGCTTGGCCGTCTCGTCCTCGCCCGCGAAGAACAGGGCGGGGAACACGGCCACGGCCGCGGTGGCGTAGACGTAGAAGTCGTAGAACTCGATCGTCGTGCCCACGAGGGACGCCAGGATCACCCGGCTGCGGGGCACGCGGTCGGACAGGGGGAGCGAGGGGGCGGACGCGCCGGTGGCGTCCTGCCCGGTCACCGAAGAGGACATGGGGAAACCTCGGTCGTAGCGGTGGGCGGGGACAAGACCACGATGGTACGCGGGGGCGTCCGCATGTCGGAGACTCCGTCTCACATCCTGGAACGCCGGTCGGTCCACGGCTCCCGCACGGTGAGGGCCGCCCGGGCCTCCTCGCCGCCGGGCGCGAGCGGGAGGTCGAGGATCCGCCAGCCCGGCAGCGGGTGGCCGGGGAACCGGCCGGCACCCACCCGGTCCACGGAGGGGTCGCGGGAGAGACCGGCGCCCAGGGCCTTGAGCAGGGACTCCTTGCGGGCCCACACCCGCGCGACGGCGGCGGGCCGGCGCCGCCGCCGGGTCCAGGCGAGGCGGCGCCGCTCGGCCGGGTGCAGCACCAGGGACATCTGCTCGGCCCCGGCGGGGTCGGGGACGCGCTCCACGTCCACCCCGAGCTCCCGCGGGCCCGTGGCCAGCAGCACGTGCCCGCCGCTGGAGGACAGGGAGAAGTGCAGTCCGGGCACGGCGGGCTTGCCGTTGCGCCCGGCGGCCCCGGGCGCGGGCCCCAGGGGCACCGCGGCCGGGGCGGTCCCGAGCCGCTCGGCCAGCACGGCCCGCAGCAGGCAGCGCCGGGCGAGGAACGCCTCGCGGTCCTCCTCGCGCAGGTACCCGTCCCGGCGGGCCCGCTCCGCCGGATCCAGCCAGGAGGCCTGCACGGTGCGCGCCCACGGCACGAGGTCGGGCACGCTCGCCCGGACCAGGACCACGTCGCCCGCCCGGCGTGGCGCGGGGACCGGCACCCAGGGCGGTCCCGGGGGAGCCGTCACGGCAGGGCGCTCACGGGCCGGTCCTCACCGGGACCGGCCGGGCGCGGCGCACGCCTCGAGGTCCGCGAGCAGCCGGTCCCGGTTTCCCGCGAGCGGGTGGTGGCCCCCGGGGTACGCCCGCCGCTGCACGGGCCCGGTGGTGACCGGCAGCCAGGCGTCCATGCCGGCCGCGTCCACGGTGTCGTCCTCCGTGCCGCGCAGCAGCAGCAGGGGCGCCCGGACCGGGGCGGGGAGCCGGTCGTGAGCCGTCGAGAGCCGCAGGTCCGCGCGCAGGGCCGGCAGCTGCAGGGCCAGCAGCTCGGGGTTCGCCAGCACCGCCTCGGGAGTGCCGCCCAGCCGCCGCAGCCACCGGGCGAGCGCGTCGTCCGCGCCCGGGTCGCCGGGGTCGAGCCCGGCCCGCAGGTCCTCGTCCTCGACGTCCACGGCACCGGGGGCGGTCTTGGCGGACAGCGCGAGCAGCGCCACCCGGACGCCCTCCCGGTGCTCGAGCCGCGAGGCGAGCTCGACCGCCACGGAAGCACCCATGCTGTGGCCCAGCACCACGAGCGGGACGTCCGGGGACGCCGCCGTGGAGGCCCAGGGGGCGGCGGCCACGGCCTCGGCCGCCTCCGCGGCGAGGCCGGCCACCGAGCTGGCCGGCGGCTCCCGGAAGCGGTTCTCCCGGCCGGGGTACTGGACGCCCAGCACGTGCACGTCCTCGCGGACCAGGAAGCGCCAGTAGCCGGCGGCCGCGCCGGAGGGTGGGCAGCAGAGCACCCGCAGCCGGGGGGCCCGGACGGGGGCGCCGCTGCGCAGCCGGTCCTGCGCGGAGAGGTCCACGAGGCAGCGCGCGGGGGAGCCGGTCGGTCGGGTGCTCATCGGGGCCGGGCTCGGGCGCGTCAGGAGATGGTGGCCAGGACGGCGCCGGCGGAAACGGTGTCCCCGGGGCTCACGGACAGCCCCGAGACCGTGCCGGACTTGTGGGCCGTGAGCGGCTGCTCCATCTTCATGGCCTCCAGCACCAGCACGAGGTCGCCCTCGGCCACCTCGTCGCCGTTGTCCACCGCGATCTTCACGATGGTCCCCTGCATCGGGGAGCTCAGGCTGTCGCCGCTCGCCGCCGCGGCGCCGCCGCCGCGCGCCGCGCGGGACTTGCGGGGCTTGGCCGCGGTCCCGTTGGGCTTGGCCGCCCCGGGCAGGGCGGGGAGCACGACCTCGAGACGCTTGCCGGAGACCTCGACGACGATCGACTGGCGCTCCTCGGCCTCCGGCGCGGCCTGCGGGAACCCGTCGAAGGGCGGGATGGTGTTGTCGAACCCGGTCTCGATCCACCGCGTGTGCACCGCGAACGGGGCGCCGTCGGCGGGGGCGAACGCGGGGTCGGCGACCACCGCGCGGTGGAAGGGGACCACGGTGGGCATGCCCTCGATGCGCAGCTCGTCCAGGGCCCGGCGGGAGCGCTCGAGCGCCTGCTGCCGGGTGGCCCCGGTGACGATCAGCTTCGCGAGCATGGAGTCGAAGTTCCCTCCCACGGTCTCGCCGGCCTGCACGCCGGAGTCCACGCGCACGCCGGGCCCGGCGGGCAGCTCGAGGGCGGAGATGGTGCCGGGGGAGGGCATGAAGTGCCGTCCGGGGTCCTCGCCGTTGATCCGGAACTCGATCGAGTGGCCGCGGACCTCCGGGTCGTCGTAGCCGAGGACCTCGCCGCGGGCCAGCCGGAACTGCTCGCGCACCAGGTCGATGCCCGTGACCTCCTCGGAGACGGGGTGCTCGACCTGCAGCCGGGTGTTGACCTCGAGGAACGTGATGGTGCCGTCCTGGCCCACCAGGAACTCGCACGTGCCGGCGCCCTGGTAGCCGGCCTCCCGCAGGATCGCCTTCGAGGACGCGTAGAGCAGCCGGTTCTGCGCCTCGGACAGGAACGGCGCCGGCGCCTCCTCCACGAGCTTCTGGTTGCGCCGCTGCAGGGAGCAGTCGCGGGTGGAGACGACCACCACGTTGCCGTGGGCGTCGGCCAGGCACTGGGTCTCGACGTGCCGCGGGGCGTCCAGGAAGCGCTCCACGAAGCACTCGCCGCGGCCGAAGGCCGCGGTGGCCTCGCGGACCGCGGACTCGTAGAGCTCCGGGATGTCCTCGCGGTCGCGGACCACCTTGATGCCGCGGCCGCCGCCGCCGAACGCGGCCTTGATGGCCAGGGGCAGCCCGTGCTCGTCGGCGAACGCCAGGACCTCCTCGGCGGAGCCGACGGGGTCGGTGGTGCCGGGCACCTGCGGGGCGTCGACCTTCTCCGCGATGTGCCGGGCGGCCACCTTGTCGCCGAGCTTCGCGATGGCCGCGGGCGGGGGCCCGATCCAGGTCAGGCCGGCCTCGAGCACGGCCAGCGCGAACTCCGCGTTCTCGGACAGGAAGCCGTAGCCGGGGTGCACGGCGTCGGCGCCCGAGCGGGCGGCGACGTCGAGGATCTTCTCGGCCACCAGGTACGAGTCCGCGGCGGTGGACCCGCCGAGCCCGTACGCCTCGTCCGCCATGCGCGCGTGCAGGGCGTCCCGGTCCGGGTCGGCGTACACGGCCACGGAGGTGATGCCCTCGTCGCGGGCGGCGCGGATCACCCGCACCGCGATCTCTCCGCGGTTGGCGACGAGCACCTTGGTGATGGGGCGGATGGCGCCGTCCGCGGGGTTCTTACCGGTCACGTCTCACTCCTTGTCGAATCCTCCGATGCACTGTATTCCCCGCCGCGAGCAATCGCCCAACCACCCGGCGGCGGACCGGAAATGCGACGCCGTTTCTGTAGGAGTCCTACAACTCCGTCCGGGGTCTCGGGCCCCGGGCGGTCCCGGCGGCGCGCGGCCCTCAGCGGTGGGCCGTCCACAGCTGGGGCACGCCCACGCCCGCCCGGGCGAGCAGCGTCCGCAGGGTGCTCAGGCTCAGGCCGACGACGGCGTGCACGTCCCCCTCGACCCGCTCCACGAACGCCGCGCCGAGGGAGTCGATGGTGAAGGACCCGGCCACCTCCAGGGGCTCGCCGGTGGCCACGTAGGCGGCGACCTCGGCGTCGGACATCTGCGCGAAGAACACCTCGGCGCTCGCGGGGGCGCCGCCGCTCCAGCCGGTGCCGCCGTCCGCCGGGCTGCGGGTGTCCACGAGCCAGTGGCCCGTGTGGAGCACCCCCGAGCGCCCGCGCATGGCCCGGATCCGGGCGGTGGCCGTCGCGGCGTCCCGGGGCTTGCCGTGCACCTCGCCGTCGAGCTCGAAGACCGAGTCGCAGCCCACCACGAGGGCGCCGGCCGCCTCGGGCAGCGCGGCCACGGCCTCCGCCTTGGCGCGGGCCAGGACCATCGCGGTCTCCTCGGCGCCGGTCACCCCGCGCTCGCGGACCACGGCGTCCTCGTCCACGTCCGAGACGAGCCGGTCGTGGCCGATCCCGGCGTCGGTCAGGAGCTTGGCGCGGGCGGGGGAGCGGGAGGCGAGGACAAGGCGGGGAGTCACCGTCCCAGGATACGCAGGCGGCACGCGCGAGGGGCCGCGTCCTGCCGACGGGAGATCACCCCACCGGCAGGACACGGCCCCTCGCGCGTGCCCGGGCTCAGTACTCGACGACCACGCGGCCCTCGATCTTGCCCTTCTCCATCTCGTCGAGGACGGCATTGACGTCCTCGAGCGGACGGGTGCTGTAGGTCGGGTGGATGAGACCGCGCGCGTAGAAGTCCAGGGCCTCGACCATGTCCTGGCGCGTGCCCACGATCGACCCGCGGATGGTCAGGCCCTTGAGCACGATGTCGAAGATCGGCGCCGGGAAGTCCCCGGGCGGCAGGCCGTTGAACACGATCGTCCCGCCGCGGCGGACCATGCCGATCGCCTGGCCGAACGCGGCCGGGTGCACCGCCGTCACCAACACGGCGTCCGCGCCGCCCGGGATCTGCGCGAGCACGGCCTCCGCCGGGTCCTCGGCGAACGCGTTGACGGTGATCTCCGCGCCGTGCTTGCGGGCGAGCGCGAGCTTGTCGTCGGCGACGTCGACCGCCGCGACGCGCAGGCCCATGGCCACCGCGTACTGCACGGCCAGGTGGCCCAGGCCCCCGATGCCGGAGATCACCACCCACTCCCCGGGCCGTGCCTCGGTCATCTTCAGGCCCTTGTAGACCGTGACCCCGGCGCACAGCACCGGCGCCACCTCGTAGGGGTCGGAGCCCTCCGGGATGTGAGCGGCGAACCGGGCGTCCACCACCATGTACTGGCCGAAGGACCCGTCGATGCTGTAGCCGCCGTTGACCTGCTCCTCGCACAGCGTCTCCCAGCCGGTCCGGCAGTTGCGGCAGTGGCCGCACGCCGAGGCCAGCCAGGCGTTGCCCACGAGGTCCCCCTCCTGCAGCTCGGTGACGCCGGGGCCGAGGGCCACGACCGTGCCGACGCCCTCGTGGCCCGGGACGAACGGCGGGGTGGGCTGGACCGGCCAGTCCCCGTGGGCGGCGTGCAGGTCGGTGTGGCACACGCCGGTCGAGATGAGCTCGACGAGGACCTGGCCGGGGCCGGGCTCGGGGACGGGGATCTCCTTGACCTCGAGGGGTGCCCCGAAGGCGGTGACGACGGCGGCGGTCATCGTGCCGGGGACGGTGGTGGTGGATTCTCGGACGGTAGGGGCCTGCTGAGCGTTCATGATGCTCCTCCTGGAACGGGGCGGACGGTCGGTGGGCGGTCTCCGGGCGGAGGCCGGTGCGGGGCCGCGGCGGCCTAGAAGAAGCCCTGGGCGTCCTCGGAGTAGGAGACCAGCAGGTTCTTGGTCTGCTGGTAGTGGTCCAGCATCATCAGGTGGTTCTCGCGCCCGATCCCGGAGGACTTGTAGCCGCCGAAGGCCGAGTGGGCGGGGTAGTTGTGGTACTGGTTCACCCACACCCGCCCGGCCTGGATGTCCCGGCCGGCGCGGTAGGCCAGGTTGCCGTTGCGCGCCCACACCCCGGCGCCGAGCCCGTAGAGGGTGTCGTTGGCGGTGGCCATGGCATCGGCATAGTCGGTGAAGCGGGTCACCGACAGGACGGGCCCGAAGATCTCCTCCTGGAAGATGCGCATCGAGTTCTCGCCCTCGAACACGGTGGGGGAGACGTAGAAGCCCTCGGCGAGGTCCCCGTCCAGGACGTTGCGCTCCCCGCCCACGAGCACCTTCGCGCCCTCCTGCCGGCCGATGTCGATGTAGGACAGGATCTTCTGCAGCTGGTCGTTGGAGGCCTGCGCGCCGACCTGGGTGTCGAGGTCCAGCGGGTTGCCCTGGACCATGCCCTTGACGCGCTCCACGCCGTCGGCGAGCAGCCGGTCGTAGATCGAGCCCTGGATCAGGGCGCGCGAGGGGCAGGTGCAGACCTCGCCCTGGTTGAGGGCGAAGAACGCGAAGCCCTCCAGCGCCTTGTCGTAGAAGGAGTCCTGCGCGGCGGCGACGTCCTCGAAGAAGATGTTCGGGGACTTCCCGCCCAGCTCCAGGGTCACCGGGATGATGTTCTGCGAGGCGTACTGCATGATGAGCCGGCCGGTGGTGGTCTCGCCGGTGAAGGCGATCTTGCGGATCCGCGGGCTCGAGGCCAGCGGCTTGCCGGCCTCCACGCCGAAGCCGTTGACCACGTTGACCACGCCCGGCGGCAGGATGTCCGCGAGCAGCTCCATGAGCACCATGATCGAGGCCGGGGTCTGCTCGGCCGGCTTGAGGACGACGGCGTTGCCCGCGGCGAGGGCCGGGGCCAGCTTCCACACGCCCATGAGGATCGGGAAGTTCCAGGGAATGATCTGGCCGACCACGCCCAGGGGCTCGTGGAAGTGGTAGGACGTCGTGTTGTCGTCGAGCTGGGAGAGGGTGCCCTCCTGGGCGCGGATGGCCCCGGCGAAGTAGCGGAAGTGGTCGATGGCCAGGGCGATGTCCGCGTTGATGGTCTCGCGCACGGGCTTGCCGTTGTCCCAGGTCTCGGCCACGGCGAGCATCTCGAGGTTCTGCTCCATCCGGTCCGCGATCCGGTGCAGCACGAGCGCCCGCTCCGCCACGGGGGTCTTGCCCCAGGCCGGGGCGGCGGCCCACGCGGCGTCCAGCGCGGCGTCGATGTCCTCGGCGGTGCCCCGGGCCACCTCGGTGAAGGGCTTGCCGTTGACCGGGGAGATGTTCTCGAAGTACCGGCCCTGCACGGGCGGCACCCACTGCCCGCCGATCCAGTGCTCGTAGCGGGGCTTGAAGCTGACCTTGGAGCCCTCGGTGCCGGGCTGGGCGTAGACGGTGGTGAGGGACTGGGTTTCGACGCTCATGGTGACCTGCTCCTTGTGCGGGACGGTGCTGCCGGCACGGGCGCGGACCCCTCGGGTCCGGACCGGCCTGTGATGCAGCTCACGCTACGCAGGGCCACGTTGCACGCACGTTGCATCGGGTACCGGGGCAGGTCAGCGGCGCAGCCGCTCCAGCTCGAGCACCGCCCGGGCGCGGGCGGGGGAGCGGGCCGGCAGGAGGCGCAGCAGCAGCGCCCACGCCTCGGCGTCGTCGGCGGCCTCCGGCAGCGTCAGGTACTCGCGCACGGCCTCGGCCGAGCCGTCGGCCAGGACGGCCTCGCGCAGCAGCCCGGTGACGCGGTGGCGCAGCGCCACGACGGACGGCGCCTCGGAGCGCGGCAGCAGCGCCCCGGTGTACTCCCGCAGCGCCCGCCGGTGGGAGCCCCGGGCCAGCAGCTCGAGCACCCGGCCCGCGTCCGAGACCAGCGGCGACTCGAGCCGGTAGGGCCGCGAGGCGATCGCCGGGCCGCCCCGGGGCTCCAGCAGGCGGCGCAGCCGCAGCACCTCGGCCCGGACCGTGGTCTCCTGCGCCCGGCCGGCCCACAGCTGCACCGACAGCTCCGCGGTGCTCAGCCCGGCCGCGGCACAGGAGAGCGCGAGGAGGATCTCGGCGTGGCGCTCGGTCAGCTCCAGGGCCCGCCCGTCCAGGAGCAGCGCGGGCGGGGCGTCGCCCAGCACGCGCAGGAACGCTCCGGCGGCCGGGGCGGCGGCGCGGCCCGCCGCGGGGGACGGCCCCCGGTCCGGGGCTGCGGAGCGCAGGGCCAGGGCCAGCTCGGCCCGGGCGGCGCGCACCGCCGCGCCGACCAGCGCCCGCGTGGCCGGGTCCGCGGCGGCGTCCCCGCCGGTGAGGTCCACCGCCCCGAGCAGCGCCCCTGTCCCGGGGTGCAGCAGCGGGGCCGCCGTGCAGGACCACGGCCGGGCCTCGGGGTAGAAGTGCTGGTCGCGGTGCACGGTCACCGGCCGGCGCAGGACCAGGGCCGTGCCGGGGGCGTTGGTGCCCACCGCCGGCTCGGACCAGTCGGCGCCCTCGACGAAGCCCATCGCCTCGGCGCGCCGCCGTGTCGCGGCGCTGCCGCGGACCTGCAGGAGCACCCCCCGGGGGTCCGTCACGGCCACGACCAGCCCGGTGTCCTCGGCCAGGGGGGTGAGCAGCTCGTCGAGCACGGGCATCAGCATCCGCAGCGGGGCCCGGGCCTCCCGGACGTCGGTGCGGTCCAGCACCACCTGCGGGGTGCAGCGCTCGGGCGCCGCGAGATGGCTCAGCGAGCGGGCCCAGGACAGGCGCAGCTGCGGGTCCGCCGTCGTCGGTCCGTCCGTCGTCACGCCCTCGCGCCCTCCCCTGCTCGCTCCTGTGACGCAGCTCTCACGCCGCTCCTCAGGATAGCCCGGGACGCGCCCGGGAACGGCGCGGGGCGGGGAACCGCCGGAATGCGTCGGGCACTCCTCGGGTTCCCCGCCCCGCGCCGTGGGGACGCCTGCGGTGCCGGGCGTCAGCGGGCGGCGGCCGGGGCCTCCTCGGGACGCGGCTCCGTGGCCCCCGCCGCGGGGGCGGTGCCGGCCGCGGTGCTGCCGGGGCCGGGCTGCGCGGGCCCGCCATGCTGGGCGCCGGCGTCCCGGGGCTCGGCGTCCTCGGGCACGAACGGGTCGCCGGAGCGCGGGGCGTCGTAGAGCCCGCGGTCCAGCAGTCCCTCGCGGTGGGCGACGATGGTGGGCACCAGGGCCTGGCCGGCCACGTTGAGCGCGGTGCGGCCCATGTCGATGATCGGGTCCACGGCCAGCAGGAGCCCCACGCCGTCGAGCGGCAGGCCCAGCGTGGACAGCGTCAGGGTGAGCATCACGGTGGCGCCGGTGGTGCCGGCGGTCGCCGCGGAGCCCAGCACGGACACGAGCGCGATGAGCACGTAGTGGGTGACGTCCAGGTCGATCCCGTAGAACTGCGCGACGAACAGGGCGGCGACCGCGGGGTAGACCGCGGCGCAGCCGTCCATCTTGGTGGTCGCGCCGAGCGGCACGGCGAAGGACGCGTAGGCGCGGGGCACGCCCAGGCTGCGCTCGGCGACGCGCTGGGTCAGGGGCATGGTGCCCACCGAGGACCGGGAGACGAAGCCCAGCTGCACGGCCGGCCACACCCCGGAGAAGTACTGTTTGACGGAGAGCCCGTGCGCCTTCACGAGCACCGGGTAGACCACGAGGGCCACGACCAGCAGGCCGGCGTAGACGGTCGCGACGAACGCCACGAGCCCGCCCATCGAGGTCCAGCCGTACTCGAACACGGCCCGGCCGATGAGCCCGAGCGTGCCCAGCGGGGCGAGCCGGATGATCCACCAGACGACCTTCTGCACCACGGCCAGCGCGGAGCGCACCACGGCCAGGAAGGGTTCGGCGGGGGCGCCGACCTTGAGCGCCGCGATGCCGACGGCGGCCGAGACCACGAGCACCTGCAGCACGTTGAAGCCGAGGGAGGTCTGCACGGTCTCCGGGTCCACCACCGAGGAGGAGACCTGCAGGCCCAGGAAGTTGGCGGGGACGATGCCGGTGAGGAAGCCCAGCCACGAGCCCTGCGTGCCGGTGTACGCCTCGGCGGGCGCGGCGGCGCCGCTGCCCGCCCCGGGCTGGACGACCAGCCCGAGCACGAGCCCGACGGTCACCGCGATCAGCGCGGTGATCCCGAACCACAGCAGCGTCTTCCACGCCAGCCGGGCCGCGTCGGAGACCTCCCGCAGGTTGGCGATCGAGGAGATCACCGCGGTCACGACGAGCGGGACCACGGCGGCCTTGAGCAGGCTGACGTAGCTGGTGCCGATGGTGTCCAGCGCCGTCATCAGCCAGTTGGGGTCCGTGTCGGGGTCGCCGCCGAGGGTGTCGGCGACGGTGCCCAGGGCCACGCCCAGGAGGAGGGCGAGCACGATCTGCGGACCGAAGGAGGTCATCCACCGGGGCAGACGTCGGTTGCTTTCTGCGGAAATCATGTGCCCACGATAGGGCGCGGAAATATACATCACCGAATGACGGTGACGAAATGTGACGTCTGGATGACGCAGATCACAGGGCCAGTGCGTACTTCAGGGTGTCCAGGCCCACCGAGCCCAGGCGCAGCGCGCGCGTGTGGAAGTCCCTGAGCAGGAAGTCCGGGCCCGCCGCGGCGCGGGCGGCCTCCCGCGCCTGCTCCCACAGCTGCTGGCCCACCTTGTAGGAGGGAGCCTGCCCGGGCCAGCCCATGTAGCGCATCCACTCGAAGCGCAGCATCGGGTCCGACATCACGATGTTCGAGCGCAGGAACCGCCACCCGTCCTCGGGCGTCCAGACCTCGCCGGGGCGGGCCCCGCCCAGGGCGTCCCCGAGCTCCGCCGGGATGCGGTAGCCGCAGTGGAAGCCGACGTCGAAGACCACCCGTGCTGCCCGCAGCCGCTGCGAGTCCAGCATCCCCATCCGGTCCCCGGGGTCCTGCAGGTGGCCCAGCTCGTCCATGAGCCGCTCGGCGTACAGCGCCCAGCCCTCCCCATGGCCCGAGACCCACACGCCCATCCGCCGCCACCGGTTGAGCTCGCCCGAGTTGGCGAGCGCCGTGGAGAACTGCAGGTGGTGGCCGGGAACGCCCTCGTGGTACACGGTGGTGGTCTCCTCCCAGGTGGTGAAGGTCGCGGTGCCCTCGGGCACGGACCACCACATCCGCCCGGGGCGGGAGAAGTCGGCGCTGGGCATCGAGTACCAGATCCCGCCGTCGTGGGTCGGGGCGATGCGGCACTCGAGCCGGCGCATGGGCTCCGTCAGCTCGAAGTGCGTGTCCGCCAGGGCGTCCACGGCGGCGTCGGAGAGGTCCTGCATCCACGCCTGCAGCGCGTCGGTGCCGTGCAGCTGCCGCGCCGGGTCCGCGTCCAGGGCCGCCATGGCCTGGGCGACCGTGGCGCCGGGGGCGATGCGGTGGGCGAGCTGCTCCTGCTCCGCCACGATCGTGCGCAGCTGCTCCACGCCCCAGGCGTAGACCGTGGCCGGGTCCAGGACGGCGCCCAGGAACTCCTGCAGGCGCAGCGGATACACGTCCGGGCCCACCGCGTCCCGGCGGGGCGCGTCCGCGGCGAGCTCCTGGCCCAGCACGGCGGCGAGGCCCCGGTAGGCGCGCCGCGCCGTCCCGGCCGCCTCCGCGACCTCCTGCCGCAGCCCGTCCGGGACGTGCGGGCTGCGCGCCAGCCGGTCGAAGAAACCGTGCCGTGCCGCGTAGCCGGTGCACTGGCGGGCCGCGTTGCGCAGCTGCGCCGCCGAGGCGGAGCGGCCCAGGGAGCGGGCGTGCCGCAGGCCCAGGACCCAGGAGTCCACGGCGGCGGGCACGGCGCGCAGCTGCCCGGCGAGGTGCGCCCAGTCCTCGGCGGTGCGCCGCGGCAGGTGGTCGAAGACCTCCCGGATCTCCTGCACCGGGGAGGAGATGTTGTTGACCTCCCAGCCCCGCAGCCCCTCCTCGTGCAGGAGCAGCTCCAGGCCGAGGCGCTCGCGCAGGGCGTGGCCGGTGATCCGGTCGACGTCGTCGGCCGGGGCCGCGCGCCCGAGCTCGGCGAGCGTCCGGCGGGCGGCCTCGGCCCGCGCCTCCAGGCCCTCCGGCCCGAAGTCGCGGTACTCGCCCTCGTGCCCGGGGAAGCCGTGCACGGTCGCCTGGGCCGGGTCCAGCTCCAGGGTGCGCTCGAACCAGCGCTCGGCCACGGCGTCGACGGCCGTGGACTCGCGCCGCCCGGTGCCGAGGGGCGCCGGCCCGGGACCGGCGGTGGACGGATGGTCGGGCCGTTCATCGGTCATGCACGTCACCCTAGCGCCGGGCGCTCCCTAGAATGCGGAGCATGCCAGCCCCTGCGCCGCGCGCGAGCTCCGCGCCTCCCGCCACCGTTCCGGACGGGCCCTCGGGCACCGCCGGGACCGGGCCCGCCCTGCTCGTGGTGCTCGCGGGCGTGGTGGGCGCCCTGCACGTCTGGAAGCTCGCCCCGGCCCTGCCCGTGCTCTCCGCCGAGCTCGGCCTGAGCCTGGTGCAGGGCGGGTTCCTGCTCTCCACCGTCCAGGTGGCGGGAATGCTGCTCGGCGTGGTGGTGGGCCTGTTCGGGGACCGGATCGGGCTGCGCCGGGGCCTGCTGCTCGGGCTGGGCCTGCTCACCGCGGGCTCCCTGACCGGGCTGTTCTCCACCGGGTACGCCCCGCTGCTGGGGTCCCGCGTGCTGGAGGGCGTGGGGTTCATGCTCGTGTCGATCTGCGCCCCGGCCCTGATCCGGCGCACCGTGGCCCCGGCCCGGGTGTCGCTGCTGGTGGGCCTGTGGGGCTGCCACATCCCGGTGGCCGCGGCGCTGTCCCTGCTGCTCGGCGGACTGCTCAGCGAGTCCCTCGGCTGGCGCACCTGGTGGGCGGCCGCCGCGACCGGCTCCGCCCTGCTGGGTCTGCTCGTGCTCGCCGTGCTGCCGCCGGACCCGGCCCACGTGGTGGTGCACGGGGTGCGGCAGCGCCTCGGACTGACCCTGCGCGCCCCCGGGCCGTGGCTGGTCGCCGCGATCTTCGGGCTCTACACCGCCCAGTGGAACGGGGTGGTACAGTTCCTGCCCTCCATGTACGCCGAGGCCGGGATCGCGGCGGGCGCCGCGGCGGGGCTCAGTGCGCTCGCCGCGGGCGTCAACGTGCTGGGCAACCTCGGCGCCGGCCGGGCCCTGCACCGCGGGGTGCGCCCCGTGGTGCTGTGGTGCACGGGCTTCACCGTGCTGGGACTGGCCGCCGTGGTCGCGTTCGGGCTCGCCCCGCTGCTGGACGAGGGCGCGCGCTTCGGCGCCCGGTACGGCGCGGTCCTGGTCTTCTCCGCCGTGGGGGGAGTGGTGCCGACCACCGCGATCGCGAGCCTCATGCGGCTGGCCCCCACGCCCACCACGGTGGCCACCTCACTGGGGCTGGGCCAGCAGTTCAACGCCCTGGGCCAGTTCGTCGGCCCGCCCGCGGTCGCGTCGGTCGCCCAGGCCACGGGCACCTGGGACCTGACGTGGGCCGTGACGGCGGTGCTCGCGCTCACGGGCATCGCGGTGGCGCTCGTCGTGTCCCGCTGGATCCCCCGGGGGCCGTGAGCACCGGCCCGTCGGCCGGCCCCGGGCCGGCCGGCACGCGCCGGTCGCCCCGGCACCGGCCCTCGGCACCGGACCGTGGCGCCTGTCCGTGCGGGCCGAGCCCGCGGACCACCGCCGCGGGCTCACCGCCGTGGGCTCACTCCTCCGGCCGGCTCCGCCGCCACGCGCCGCGGCCCGGGCGCAGCCGCAGGCCCAGCCGCATCCTGCGGAACTGGTCGCGGCGCCCCGGGGTGGCCTGCGCGTCGGCGTCGCCCCCGCCCGGGCGCGCGAGCAGGACGGCGGTGACGGCGGCGATCTCCTCCGGCGTGGGACTGCCGGCCGTGAAGCGCAGGGACGGGACGCCCTCGACGGGCTCGCGGGCCGTCACAGCGGGATGTTCCCGTGCTTCTTGGCGGGCGTCGTGGCGCGCTTGTCGCGCAGGGCCCGCAGGGCCTTGAGCACCTGCACCCGGGTCTCGGACGGGGAGATCACCGCGTCCACGTAGCCCAGCTCGGCGGCCTGGTACGGGTTGAGCAGGCTCTCCTCGTACTTGCGCACCAGCTCGGCGCGCAGCGCGTCCACGTCCTCGTCGTTGTCGGCGGCGGCCTTGAGGTCCCGGCGGTAGAGGATCTCCACGGCGCCCTGGGCGCCCATCACGCCGATCTGCGCGGTGGGCCAGGCCAGGTTGATGTCCGCGCCGAGCTTCTTCGAGCCCATCACGATGTAGGCCCCGCCGTAGGCCTTGCGGGTGATCAGGGTGACCAGCGGGACGGTCGCCTCGGCGTAGGCGTAGAGCAGCTTGGCGCCGCGCCGGATGATGCCGTTGAACTCCTGGTCGGTGCCGGGCAGGAACCCGGGCACGTCCACGAGGGTCAGGATCGGGACGTTGAACGCGTCGCAGTGGCGCACGAACCGGGCCGCCTTCTCGGAGGCCGCGATGTCCAGCGTGCCGGCGAACTGAAGGGGCTGGTTCGCCACGATGCCCACGGTGTGCCCCTCGACCCGGGCGTAGCCGATCATCACGTTGGGGGCGTAGAGGGCCTGCATCTCCAGGAAGTGCCCGTCGTCGACGACCGCCTCGACCACCGCGCGCATGTCGTAGGGCTGGTTGGCGGAGTCCGGGACCAGCGTGTCGAGGGCGAGGTCCACGTCCGTGACCTCGTCCTCCTGGTCGTGGTCCAGCAGGGGCGCCTCCTGCAGGTTGTTGGCCGGGAGGAACTCGAGCAGCTCGTGCACGAAGTCGAACGCGTCCTGCTCGTCCTCGGCGAGGTACGTGGCCGTGCCCGTGGTCGCGTTGTGCTGGCGCGCCCCGCCCAGGGTCTCCATGTCCACCGACTCGCCCGTGACCGTCTTGATGACGTCGGGGCCGGTGATGAACATGTGCGAGGTCTTGTCGACCATCACGATGTAGTCGGTCAGGGCCGGGGAGTAGGCCGCCCCGCCCGCGCACGGGCCCATGATCAGCGAGATCTGCGGGACCACCCCGGAGGAGCGCACGTTCATGTTGAAGATGTCCGCGAACATGGCCAGGGAGGCCACGCCCTCCTGGATCCGCGCCCCGCCGCCGTCGTTGATCCCGACCACCGGGCAGCCGTTGCGCAGGGCGAACTTCTGCACCTTGACGATCTTCTCGCCGTTGACCTGGGACAGGGACCCGCCGAACACCGCGAAGTCCTGGGAGTAGACCGCCACCAGGCGCCCGTCCACCGTGCCGTAGCCGCTGACCACGCCGTCGCCGGGCAGCTTCTTCGCGGCCATCCCGAAGGCGGTCGAGCGGTGGGTCGCGAGCGCGTCGAACTCCACGAACGAGTCCTCGTCCAGGAGCATCTCCACGCGCTCGCGGGCGGTGTTCTTCCCGCGGGCGTGCTGCTTCTCGATCGCGGCCTGCCCCGCGGGCGCCTCGGAGCGGGCCCTGCGGTCGTGGAAGTCGGCGATCTTGCCGGCGGTGGTCGTCAGGTCGTGGGTCACAAGCACCTCGTGGTCTGGTACGCGGCCGGCCCGGCGGGCCGAGCGGTCCGGTCCGGGGTGGTCTGGGGACCTGCCCACTCTAGTCCGCGGCCGTGGGGGCCTCCGTTGTAGAACTCCTACAAATTCCGGGTCCGGGGCCGGGGGCGCCCGGACGGCGCTCAGCCGACGCGGCCGAGGACCACCTTCCAGGGCCGGACGGTCCGCTCGGTGACCACCCCGTGGCGCACCAGCGGGTCCTCGTCGGTGAGCCGCTCGACCGCCGCGGCGTCCTCGGCGGCGAAGACCAGCAGCGCGCCCGGCGCGCCGTCGTCGTCGAACGGCCCGGACGCGAGCAGGCGGCCCTGCGCCACGAGGCCGCCGAGGTACTCCCGGTGCTCGGGGCGGCGGGCGGCCAGGACGTCGGCGGGCCCCCCGTAGACGTAGGTGACGGCGAACGTCGTGGGGTGCTCGGCTGCGCTCACGATGGCTCCTTCGGTCTCGAGCCGCGGTCCCGGCGGCCGGACGGGACCGTCCAGCCCGTTCCCGGGGAACCGGGCTACTACTGTGGATGTGGTCCGAAGACTACGCGGACGGCCCCCGGCACCGCGACGCCTGCGCCGTGCCGACCGGCCGCCGCCCACCGCCCCGAGGAGAACCGTGCCCGACCCCCGCGCCGCCGACCTGCGCGCCCCCGCCGTGCTCGCCGCCCTGGCGGACCTCGGCCTGGGACGGATCGACGTCCTCGACGAGGTCGGCTCCACGAACGAGCACCTCACGGCCGCCGTCACCCGGCAGGCGCGCGGGCCCCGCCCGGACCGTCCGTGGACCGACCTGTCCCTCGTGCTCACCGGGCACCAGAGCGCGGGGCGCGGCCGGCTGGACCGGGTGTGGACCACCGAGCCCGGCACCGCCCTGACGTTCAGCGTCCTGCTGCGCCCGGCCGACGGCGGCGGCCGGCCGCTGCCCACCCAGCACTTCCCGTGGCTGACCCTGCTGATGGCCTCAGCGGTCGTGGACGCCCTGGAGGAGCTCGCGGCGGCGGGCGCCCGGATCAAGTGGCCCAACGACGTCCTGGTGGACGGGCGCAAGGTCGCCGGCCTGCTCGCGGGCCTCGTCCTGGACGAGCAGCGCCCGCCGGCGGTGGTGCTGGGCACGGGCGTCAACGTGGCCCAGGAGGAGCTGCCCGTGGCCACGGCCACGTCCGTCCGTCGTGCCACCGGCCGCGAGGTCGGGCGCGCCGCCGTCCTGCCGGCCGTGCTGGGCGCGTTCGTCCCCCTCTACCGGCAGTTCTGCGCGGACCCGGCCGCTGCCGTGCGGCCCGGTGGACCGCTGCGCGCCCGGATCGGCGAGCGGATGGAGACCCTCGGCCGCACGGTGCGCGCCGAGCTGCCCGGCGGCGCCGCCCCCGTCACAGGCACCGCGACGGGCCTCGGCGAGCACGGGGGGCTGCTGGTGCGCGAGGCCGGCGGTGCCCTGCGCGAGGTGACGGCCGGCGACGTGGTGCACCTGCGCCCGGCCCCGGACGCCCTCGGGACGGACTGAGCGTGCCCGCCCGTCCCGCCCTGCAGCCGGGGGAGCGCGTGCTCGTGTCCACCCGCGCGCACGGCGCGCGGCTGACCCGGCCCTTCCTGGTGCTGCTGCTCACGGTGTTCGCGCTCTCCACCGCCCAGCGGGCCCTCGAGCTGCGCTGGCGCCCCGTGGCGGAGCCGTGGACCACGGTGCACGCCGGGGTGGAGCTCACCCTGCTCGTGGCTGCCGGCTGGGTGGTGCTCCGCAGCTGCCTGCGCCCGCTCCTGCGCTGGTGGCGCACCCGCTACGTGCTCACCACCCGGCACCTCGTGCTGCTGCGCCCCGGCGGGGCCCGGCGGACCGTGTCGCTTCCCCTGCACCAGCTGCGCCGGGTCTCCGTGGAGCGCCGGCGCAGCCCCGCCCTCGGCCGGCGCGACGGGCGCGTGGTGGCCGACTTCGGGCCGCTCGGCGGGCTGCGGCTCGAGCACGCCCCGGAGGCGCAGCGCCTGGCCGGGCTGATCCGCCGGGCCGCCGAGGACCTGTGGGCCGCGGACGACGGCTCCCGCGGGGGTGCGCCGGGGCTCCCGACCACTAGAGTGGACCGCGACGCGGTCGTGGCACCACGCCCGGGCCCGTCCGTCGCCCCGCGCCGAGCGTGGAGCCGGCGGGCCGTCCACCAGGAAGAGGAGTGACGTGTGGCGAGTGAGGACTCGGAGACCCAGGGCGAGCCCGCGCTCGGCCCCCAGACGGCACAGCTGAACCTGAACCTGCACAACCCCGTCCAGGCGAACCTCTACCGCTCGGACGAGTCCAAGGCCGCCGTGCAGGCCCTCGAGCAGACCCTCCTGGGCTCGGAGCGCGTCCTGCGCCGCCGGGAGGCCGCGCGCCGGGGCGGGCTGTCCCTGCTGTCCGCGCGCAAGGTCTGGCGCGCCCTGGGCTTCCCGAACCTCACCGACGACGACCTGTGGTTCACCGAGCAGGACTCCGAGGCCCTGCGGGTGCTGTCCACGATGGTCCTCGAGGAGAAGGTCACCGAGGAGGCGGCCCTGTCCCTGGTGCGCTCGATCGGGCAGATGACCGACCGCATGGTGGTGTGGCAGGTCGAGGCGCTCGTCGAGGACATGGTCGTCCACCGGGGGATGACCGACGCCGCCGCGCGCCGGCAGCTGCTGCACCTGCTGCCGGACCTCATCGACGCGATCGAGAACCTCCTGGTCTACTCGTGGCGGCGCCAGATGAACGCCGCCGTGCAGCGCCTGGCGATGCGCGTGGAGCGCCCGGACGGCTCGACCGCCACCGGCCCCACGGCCGACGACGGGGCGTCCTCCATCCTCCCGCTCGCGCGCGGGGTGGGCTTCGCCGACCTGGTCTCCTACACCTCGCTCTCCCGGCAGATGAACGAGCGGACCCTGGCCAACCTCGTGCAGCGCTTCGAGAACCGCTGCGCCGAGGTGATCGCCGTGGGCGGCGGCCGGCTCATCAAGACCATCGGGGACGAGGTCATGTTCCTCGCCGAGACCCCCGAGGGCGGGGCGCAGATCTCCCTGGCCCTGGCCCGCGCGATCCGCGACGACCCCGAGCTCCCGCAGGCCCGCGTGGCCTTCGTGTGGGGACGGGTGCTGCCGCGGCTCGGGGACATCTACGGGCCCACGGTGAACCTCGCCTCCCGGCTCGTGTCGCTGACCGACCCGGGCTCCGTGCTCGTGGACGCCTCGACCGCGGCGGTGCTCTCCGGCGACGACCGCTTCATCCTCCTGCCGCAGCCCACCCGCAACGTGCGGGGCTTCGGCGACGTCCAGCCCGTCGCGCTCTCCCAGGGCGCCGGTCCCGGGCTGGAGGTCGACTTCGAATGAGCGCACCCCTCGTCATCCGCGCCGGTGCGGCCACGGACCGCGGCCTGCGCCGGGAGTCCAACGAGGACGCCCTGGTGGTCACGGCCACGATGTGCGCCGTGGCGGACGGCATGGGCGGGCACGAGGCCGGCGAGGTGGCCAGCGCCCTGTGCGTGCGCACGCTCGGGGCGTCCCCCCTGTTCCAGCTGGAGGACTCCCGGTCCTTCGAGGTCCTCGAGCCGGAGCCGCCCCGGGACATCGCCCGGTTCCGCGCCACCGTGGAGCGCGAGCTGCGCCTGGACCCGGAGATCCCCGACGACGCGATCGAGGCGGTCCGCCGGGTCCGCTCGGTGCTGTGGCAGGCGGACCAGCACATCCAGGACGCCGTCGAGGGCCGGGCGGGCACCACCGTCACGGGCGTGTGGCTGCACCGGATCGACGGGCGCATGCTGTGGATCGTGTTCAACACGGGCGACTCCCGGACCTACCGGCTGGCCGGTCCCGAGGCCGGGGCGGGCACGGACGGCGGCGGGCCGGTGATCGAGCAGCTGACGGTGGACCACTCCGAGGTGCAGTACCTCGTGTCGATCGGGCAGCTCACCTCGGCGCAGGCGCTCGTGCACCCGCGCCGCAACGTGATCACCCGGGCCCTGGGCACCGGCCAGGTCTGGGAGCCGGACGTGTGGGTGCTCCCGGCCCGGCACGGGGACCGGCTGATGCTGTGCTCGGACGGGCTGACCAACGAGCTGAGCCCCGCCCACATGGCCCGGGTGCTCGCCTCGGTGCCCCACCCCAAGGAGGCGGCCGACGTGCTGCTGCAGGCCGCGCTGCGCACCGGGGGGCGGGACAACGTCACCGTGATCGTGGCCGACGCCGTGCGGCCGGGGGAGTACGCCCCCGGCTTCTGAGCCCGTGCCCCGCGGGGCCGCGGCGTCCCCAGAAGTGGGGGACATCATCGGCCGTCACATCGGGACCGCCCCCGGCGACGCTGTTTACCTTTGAGAACATGGTCGTCTCGCGCCGCTCCTTCGTCCTCTCCGGCCTGGTGCTCGCCGTGTCGGGGGTCCTCGGCGGAACCCTGCCGGAGCCGTCCGGCGGCCGGCGCCCGTTCGTGCTGTGGGGCTCCTCCTCGGCGGCCAGCGCGCTCCACCGGGACCGCCCGCGCGGCTTCCCCGCGGTGCGGATCGAGGACCTGCTGTCGCAGCTGCTGGAGGCGCCGGGGGCCTCGCGCGCGGTCAGCGGCGACCGGTCCTGGCAGACCCTGGCGATGCGCAGCCGCGCCCACCCCTACCTGCCCCGGCTGGGCTCCGGCTACGGGGTCGGCCGGCTCCCCGCCCACGGGGAGCTGGTGGTGCCCACCGTGGACGGCCGGGTGCCGAGCGTGCTCGTGCCGGTCCCGGGCACCGTCTCGGGGGTCCCGTGCACGATCCGGGCCGTGGCGCGGGACGGGGACACCGTGGTGCTGCGCCGCGAGGTGCCCGGGGCCGAGGTCGACGTGGCGCCCGCGTCGGCGGCGCGGTGGCGCACCGCGCTGGAGGAGCGCCACCGTGGCCACGTGCACCTGCTGTGGACGGGCAAGAACAACATCGAGGACCCGGACCGGGTCGTCGCCGACACCCGCGCGGCCTGGCAGGTCGAGCCCGGCACGTCCGTGGTGATGGGCCAGTGGCACACTGTGGCCGACCGGCGCGGCACGGCGGGGTGGGAGCAGGTGCGCGGCGTGAACGCGGTCCACCGCCAGGAGTACGGCGAGCGGTTCTACGACACGATGGCCGACCTGCGCGATCCCGGGCTGTGGTCCCTGCCGGGCCTGCGGCCCCACCGGATCGGCGCCTCGGCCGCGGACCGCCGCTGGCTGGGCCTGGGACTGCCGCCGCGATCGGTCGTCGCCGGCGACCGCCGGCACCTCAACGCCCTGGGCAACACGATCGTGGCCCACGGCCTGCACCGCCACCTGACCGGCCCGGCCGGGCTCTACTGAGCGGCTCGCCGGGGGCCCCGGCGCACCCTGCGGCCCCGGGGCGCGGACCTCTTGTGCCGGGCGCCGGGACGGCCTAACATACAACCAAATGGTTGTAGAAAATGAGCTGACGGACGACGAGGTCGACCGCATCTTCCGGGCCCTGGCGGACACGACCCGACGGGACATCGTGACTCGGGTGCTGCGGCAGGAGCAGTCGGTCTCCGCGCTGGCGGGGCACTACCGGATGAGCTTCGCGGCCGTGCAGAAGCACGTGGCCGTGCTCGAGCGGGCCGCGCTGGTCACCAAGCGGCGGCGCGGCCGGGAGCAGGTGGTGCACGGCAACGCGGCCACGCTGCGCCGGGCGGCCGGGCTGCTGGCGGACTACGAGCAGATCTGGCGCGGGCGGGCCCGCGCCATCGAGGACCTCCTCGCCGAGGAGACGCCCCCCGGGGGCCGGGGGGACCAGTAGGAAGGGAGCGAGACATGCCGGTCATCGACGTGCACAAGGACACGGAGGCGCTGACCCTGACGTTCGTCGCGGAGTTCGCCGCGGACGTCGAACGGGTCTGGCAGGTCTGGGCGGACCCGCGCCAGCTCGAGCGCTGGTGGGGCCCTCCCGGCTGGCCCGCCACCTTCGAGGAGCACGAGCTCGCCGAGGGCGGGCGGTGCCGCTACCACATGACCGGCCCGGACGGGGAGAAGGCCCGGGGCTGGTGGACGGTCACCGCGGTGGACCCGCCGCACCGGCTGGAGTTCGACGACGGCTTCGCGGGGGAGGACGGCGAGCCGGACCCGGCCCTGGGCGCCACCCACGGCGTGGTCACCTTCGAGGCCGTCGACGGCCGGACGCGGATGACCACGGTCTCGACCTTCGAGAGCGCGGAGCAGCTCGAGCAGATGTCCGCGATGGGCATGGAGGAGGGCATGCGCCAGGCCATGGGCCAAATCGACGACGTCCTGGCCGGGGCCGTCTCCCGCTGACCGCGCCCGCTCCCGCCCGCGGACGCGGGACGGACGACGACGCCGCCCCGGGACTCCCGGGGCGGCGTCGCCGGTGCGCCCGGCCGGTGCGGTCCGGACGGGGTGCGCGGATCAGGCGTCCTGGCGCACGGCGGTGTCCGTGCCGGGCCCGGTGCCCGCCGGCCGGGCCGCGGTCCCCGCACCGCCCTCGGCCGGCTCCGCTGCGGTGTCCGCGGCCGGCTCCCCGGACGCCGCGGCCCGCTGCGCCGCCAGCTTCCGCGGCTTGAGCTCGAGCCGGCGCTCGTGCTTGCGCTCCGCCCGGCGCTCCGTGCGCTGCTCCGCCTGCTTCTCGGCCCGGCGCTCCTTGCGCTTCTCCTCCTTCTTCTCCTCCGCGGCCTTCTCGCCCGGGGCGCCGGCGGCACGGGTGGCGGACTCCCGGCGGGGGGCCTTCTCCTTGACCGGGGCGCCGCCCGAGGCGCGCAGCCGCCGGTAGTGCTCGGCGGCCTCCTCCTGGCGCCGCGCCTCGATCCCCGTGGCGATCTCGGCCCGCAGGTGCTCCGGCTCGAGCTCGAACGCGGCCACGAGGTCGAGCGCGTGCGGGCGCAGGCGGGCGAGCAACCGGTCGATGTACTCGTCGAGGCTGCGCCCGCGCCGCATCGACAGCCGGCCGTAGGAGAGGTACCACGCGAGGTTCTTCTCGATGAGCCGCAGCCCGAACACGTCGCGCAGCCAGGTGAGCACCCTGCGGGTCCCCGGGTCCTCGACCTGCTCCAGGCCCCGGGTGAAGGCCTCCCACTGCAGCAGCTCCGCGTGGGCGCGGGCCGCCGCGATGAGCTTGTGCTGGTTCTCGTTGAACAGCGCGGCGGCCTCCGCGCGCGGGAGCTTGGCGCTGGGCCGCAGGTTCTCCGCGACCTCGGCGACCATGGTCTGCACCCGGTCCGTGAGCAGCGAGCGCTGCGCGGACTCCTCGCGCAGGGCGTTGACGGAGCGGCGCACGTCCCCGGTGTCCCGGAACGCCTGGCCGAGCTTGCGCAGCCCGGACCGGTGGTACGTGGCCTCGGTGGCCCGGCCCGCCACGTAGCGGGCCATCACCCCCATGTCGACCTGCTTGAACTCCTCCGCCCAGTCGGACAGCAGCCGCTTGGCCACGAGCTGCAGCAGCACCGTGTTGTCGCCCTCGAAGGTCGCGTAGATGTCCAGGTCGTGGCGCAGGGAGGTGAGCCGGTTCTTCGTCAGGAAGCCCGCGCCGCCGCAGGCCTCGCGGCACTCCTGCACCGTGTCGAGGGCGCTCCAGGTGGACAGCGCCTTGAGCGCGGCGGCGAGGGTCTCGAGGTCCTGCCGGTTCTCGTCGGTGTCCTCGCGGCCCGAGAAGACGTCGTCGTACTTGTGCAGCAGCTCCTGGTGGGCGAAGTGCATGGCGTAGGTCTCGGCCAGCCGGGGCAGCAGCCGCCGCTGGTGCTGCTGGTAGTCCATCAGCACCTCCTCCTGGATGTCGGAGGACGCGTTGAACTGGCGGCGCTCGCTGCCGTAGCGGATCGCGATGGTCAGGGCGGCCTTGTTCGCCAGGACGGCCGCGCCGTCGAGGGAGACCCGGCCCTGCACCAGGGTGCCGATCATCGTGAAGAAGCGGCGGCCCGGGCTCGCGATGGGCGAGCTGTAGGCGCCGTCCGCGGCCACGGACCCGTACTTGTCCAGCAGGTGCGTGCGCGGGACCCGCACCCGGGTGAAGTGCAGGCGCCCGTTGTCGATGCCGTTGAGCCCGCCCTTGTGGCCGTCGTCCTCCCCGCCCACGCCGGGCAGGAAGTTCCCGTCCTCGTCCCGCAGGTCCACCCAGAAGGCGTGCACCCCGTGGTTCACGCCGAGGGTGACGAGCTGGGCGAAGACCACCGCCGCGCGCCCGTGCACGGCGGCGTTGCCGAGGTAGTCCTTCCACGCGGCCTTGAAGGGGGTGTGGATCTCGAACTCCTCCGCGGCGGGGTCGTAGGTCGCGGTGGTGCCGATCGAGGCGACGTCGGAGCCGTGGCCGATCTCGGTCATCGCGAACACGCCCGGGATCCGCAGGTCCCGGATGTCGGCGAGCCAGCGGCGGTGGTGCTCCTCGGTGCCGAGGTTGAGCACGGCCGAGCCGAACAGGCCCCACTGCACGCCGGCCTTGATCTGCATCGACGGGTCCCCGAGCAGCAGCTCCTCGAACCCGGAGACGTTGCCGCCCGGGTCGTCGTGCCCGCCGTACTCCCCGGGCAGTCCCCGGCTCATCGCGCCGTGCTCCACCAGCAGGTGCAGCTGGCCCAGCACGCGCTCGCGGTGCTCGTGGTGGCCGAGCTCCGGCTGCTGGTGCAGCCGCTCGTCGAGCAGCATCCGGCGGGTCTCGCGCCGGACCCCGGCCCAGCGTCCGAGCAGCACCTCGCCGAGGGCGGCGACGTCCACGGCGGGCGCCGGGATCGCGGCGTCGTCCGCGGCGGTGGATCCGCCGGTGGTCCGGGCGGTGGTCGGTCGGTCGACGGTGGTGGTCATGTTCGCTCCTGTCGTGGGTGACCGGCGGTGGCCGGTGCGGTCACGGGGTGGTCGGGGCCGGCCGCGGTCCGCGCCGGCCCGGGTGGTGGTCAGGTGGACGGCTGGTCCGGCACGGGCGCGCCGGGCGGGCGCAGGCCGTCGACGGCCCAGCCCACGATCAGCTCCGTCATCCGCGCGCGGGACGGGCGCCGGGTGCCGTCCGGGGTGTTCATCCAGGCCTCGCCGGCACCGCGGACCATGCCGATCGTGGACGCGGCCCAGTAGCTGAGCACCGGCTCCTCCAGCCGGCGCTCGGCGGGGGTGTGGCGCACGTGCGCCTCCGCGAGCAGCCCGCTGACGGACTCGGTGAACTCCTGGATCAGCCAGCGCTCGCCGCCGTCCGGGGCCGGGGCGTCCTCCTTGCCGGAGCGCTCCCCGCGGGTGCGCTCGGTCCGGTGGCGCTCGTGCCGGGAGCGCCCGGGGTCGGGGGAGAGGGCCACGACGAAGCGGTACACCGACGCCGAGCGCTCGATGCTGAGCAGGTACTCCGCGACCATCGCCTCGACCGAGTCCTCGAAGGAGCCGGCCGCGCGGGCCGCCTCCTCGAGCCGGTCGCGCATCCGCGTCACGGTGTACTCGCCGACCGCGCGCTGCAGTCCCGCCTTGTCCCCGAAGTACCGGTAGTAGACGGACTTGGACGTCCGGCACGCGGTGGCGATCTCCTCCATGGAGGCCTGCGCGCCGAGCTCGTCCACGGCGCTGCGCGCCGTGCGGATGAGCTCGGTCCGCCGCTGGGCGCGGTGCCGGGCCCAGCGGGAGGAGCGGCCGTCCGGGGCGGACGGGCCGTCCGGGGCGGCGGAGTCTGTGTCGTCGACCTGTTTCACGATACCCACGGTATCAGGTATTGTCGTCCGTGACGTGAGCAGCATCACAACACCACCGAGGAGTTTCCTGTGAGCGAGTCCACCCCCGAGCAGACCGTCGAGCCCACCGCGGAGCACACGACCCCCAGCGGCGCCGGGCGCACCGGCGTGGCCCGCCGTGCCGTCGTGGTCGGCGCCAACCGCATCCCCTTCGCCCGCGCGCACGGCGCCTACGCCAACGCCGGCAACCAGGACATGCTGACCGCCGCCCTCGACGGCCTGGCCGCCCGCTACGGCCTCGCCGGGGAGCGGATCGGCGAGGTCGCCGCCGGCGCCGTGCTCAAGCACCCCAAGGACTTCAACCTCACGCGCGAGTCCGTGCTCGGCTCGGTCCTCGACCCCCGCACCCCCGCCTTCGACGTGCAGCAGGCCTGCGCCACGGGCATGGAGGCCGTCTCCACGCTGGTCAACAAGATCCGGCTCGGCCAGATCGACTCGGCCGTGGCCGGCGGCGTCGACTCCGCCTCGGACGCGCCCGTGGTGGTGAGCGAGCGGCTGCGCCGCGGCCTGCTCGAGCTCAACCGGGCCAAGAGCACCCCGCAGAAGCTCAAGGCCCTCGCGCGCCTGCGCCCGGCCGACCTCAAGCCGGTGGCCCCCGGCACGGGGGAACCGCGCACGGGGCTGTCCATGGGCGAGCACCAGGCCCTCACCACCGCCCGCTGGGGCATTCCCCGCGAGGCCCAGGACGAGTTCGCCGCCGCGAGCCACCGGAACCTGGCCGCCGCCTACGAGCGCGGGTTCTTCGACGACCTCGTCACCCCCTTCCGCGGGCTGTCCCGGGACAACAACCTCCGCCCGGACAGCTCCGTGGAGAAGCTCGCCGGGCTCAAGCCGGTGTTCGGGAAGTCCCTCGACGCCGAGGCCACGATGACGGCGGGCAACTCCACGCCCCTCACCGACGGCGCCTCGACCGTGCTGCTCGCCTCCGAGGACTGGGCCGCGGAGCACTCCCTGCCCGTGCTCGCCGACGTCGTGGACGTCGAGGCGGCCGCCGTCGACTTCGTGCACGGCGACGAGGGCCTGCTGATGGCCGGCGCCTACGCCGTGCCCCGCCTGCTGGCGCGCCAGGGCCTGGCCCTCGACGACTTCGACTTCGTCGAGATCCACGAGGCCTTCGCCGCGACCGTGCTCTCGACCCTCGCCGCGTGGGAGGACGAGCAGTTCGGCCGCGAGCGGCTGGGCCTGGACGGCGCCTTCGGCACCGTGGACCGGAGCCGGCTCAACGTCACGGGCTCCTCGCTCGCGGCCGGGCACCCCTTTGCCGCGACCGGCGGGCGCATCGTCGGCACCCTCGCCAAGCTGCTGCGCGAGCGCGCCGACGAGACCGGGCGCCCGGCCCGCGGGCTCATCTCGGTCTGCGCCGCCGGCGGCCTGGGCGTCACCGCCGTCCTCGAGGCCCGCTGAGCCCCCGCCCGCCGACGTCCCCGCCGACCCCCACAGCAAGGACCTCTTCCATGGCAGACACCTATCTCGACCTCGTCAGCACCGGCCCCGGCGGCAGGCTCGCCCGGCAGCTCGGGCTGCCAGCCCCCGCCCGGCTGCGCCGCCACCGTCCCGGGGACCCGCTCGTGCCCGGCCCCGTCCTCGTGCTGGGCCGGGGGGAGGAGGCCGACCGGATCGCCACGGCCCTGCTCGGCTGGGACCTGGACGTCCGGCGCCACCCCGACGACGTCCACCGGTTCGGGGCCGTGGTCCTCGCCCTGACCGAGCTCACCCGGCCCGCGGACCTGGCCGAGCCCGCGCTCGGCCTGGGCGGGGTGCTGCGCTCGCTGGCCCCCGGCGGCCGGGTGGTCACCGTGTCCCGGCCCGCGCCGGGCATCGGCACGGGCGCGGCCTCGGCGACGCCCGCGGCGGCGGAGCCGCTCGACCCGGCCGTCGCCGCGGCCCGCCAGGCGGTCGTCGGCCTCCTGCGCTCCACCGCCCAGGAGATGCGCGGCGGGGCCACCGCCAACGGCGTCCTGCTCGCCGAGGGCGTCGACCCCGGGGCCCCGAGCGTGCTGGGCGCCCTGCGGTTCCTGCTCTCCGGGCGCAGCGCCTTCGTCTCGGGACAGTTCGTGACGGTCGGCGACGACGCCGGGGCCCTGCCCGCCGACTGGGAGGCCCCCCTGCGGGGCAGGGTCGCCGCCGTCACCGGCGCGGCCCGCGGCATCGGCGCGCAGATCGCCCGCACGCTCGCCGGCGCCGGCGCCCACGTCGTCGTCGTCGACGTCCCCGCCGCGGGCGAGCCGCTGGCCGCGCTCGCCAACGGGATCCACGCCGTGGCCCTGCAGCTCGACGTCACGGACGAGCACGCCGGGGAGCGGATCCTCGGGCTCGCCCGGGAGCGCTTCGGCCGCCTGGACGTGGTGGTGCACAACGCCGGGATCACCCGGGACAAGCTGCTGGCCAACATGGACGAGTCCCGCTGGTCCTCGGTGCTCGCCGTGAACCTCGAGTCGCAGCTGCGGATGAACGAGCAGCTCCTGGCCGGGGAGGGCCTGGGCCCGGCGCCGCGGATCGTCTCCCTGGCCTCCACGAGCGGCGTGGCCGGCAACCGCGGGCAGACCAACTACGCCGCCTCCAAGGCCGGGGTGATCGGGATGGTCGCCGCCGCCGCGCCCCTGCTGGCGCGGCGCGGCGGCAGCATCAACGCGGTGGCCCCCGGGTTCATCGAGACGGAGATGACCGCCCGGATCCCGGCGGCCCGCCGCCAGGTCGCCCGCCGGCTGAACTCCCTGCAGCAGGGCGGGCTGCCGGAGGACGTGGCCCAGGCCGTGCTCTTCCTCGCCTCGGACGCCGCCGGCGGCATCAACGGGCAGACGCTGCGCGTGTGCGGCCAGAACCTGGTGGGGGCGTGAGCATGGCCGGCGACCGGTACGAGACCGTGGTCCTCGACGAGGTCCCCTCCCTCGGGGGGCTCTACGCCCGCGCCGCGGCGGCCGCGGCCGGCGGCCTGCTGCCGCGCGGGCTCACCGGCCGGCTGCCGGGCCGGCGGCCCGCACGCCCCGGCGGCGCCGGCGCCGCCCCGGGGGCCCTGCCCGCGGTGGCGCACGTGGTCGAGGCCGTGGTGGTGGACGCGGCCGGGCACGAGGCGTTCTGCCGCACGGTCGGCGCGCCGCCGCGCGAGGGCCCCGGTGGCACGCAGGCCTTCTCCGGGTACCTGCACGCCCTGGCGTTCCCCGTGGCGATGAGCGTGCTGACCCGCCCCGACTTCCCGCTGCCGGTCCTCGGCATGGTGCACCTGGCCAACGAGGTCGAGCACCGCGGGGCCGTGACGGTGGGGGAGGACCTCACGATCACCGCCTCCGCCGAGCGGCTGCGCCCGCACCGCTCCGGTGCGCTGGTCGACGTCGTCGCCCGTCTGGCGCGGGCGGACGGCGAGCCCGTGTGGACGGGCCGCTCGAGCTACCTCGCCAAGGGCGTGCACGTGCCCGGGACGGCCGACGACGCTGCGCGCGAGGAGTTCGTGCCGCCGGCCCCGACCGGGCACTGGCGGCTGACGGCCGGCACCGGGCGGGACTACGCCGCGGTCAGCGGGGACTGGAACCCGATCCACCTCTCCGGGCCCACCGCCCGGGCGCTGGGTCTGAAGGGGGCCATCGCCCACGGCATGTACTCGGCCTCGCGCGCCCTGGCGGAGGTCGGGGTGCCGCCGGGGACACCCTTCCGCTGGACGGTGGAGTTCGCGGCCCCGGTCCTGCTCCCCGGCACGGTCGCGGTCGCGATCGCCGACGACGGGCGGGGCGCCGGCTGGCGGGGCTCGCGCTACGCCGGCTGGGACCCGCGGCGCCGGCGCCCGCACTTCACGGGCACGGTGGCCCGGCTGGACGGCTGACCCGCCGCGGCGGGGCGGAGCGCGGACCACGTCCGGCGCGTGGGCCACAATGGTCGGGTGAGCCCACAGCAGAGGACAGACGCCCGACCCGTCGACGCCACCGGCCAGGACCTCAACCCCGCCCCGCCCAGCGAGGACCTCAAGGAGCAGTACGCGGAGCTCGTGGACCGGGTGCGCGCGGCCCGGACCGCCTACTACGTCGAGGACGCGCCGACCGTCTCGGACGCCGAGTACGACGAGCTCTACCGGCGGCTCGAGGAGATCGAGGCGCTGAACCCGGAGCTCGTGGCCAACGACTCGCCCACGCAGGAGGTCGGCGGCGAGGTCTCCGCGGCGTTCACGCCGGTGACCCACCTCGCGCGGATGTACTCCCTCGAGGACGTCTTCTCGATCGACGAGCTGACCGCCTGGCTGGAGAAGACCACCGCCTCGATCGAGGCGCTGCCGGACGCCCCCGGCTCGGCGTGGCTCACCGAGCTGAAGATCGACGGCCTGGCCGTGAACCTGCTCTACCGCGACGGCGAGCTCGTGCGCGCCGCGACCCGGGGCGACGGCACCACGGGCGAGGACGTCACGCACAACGTGCGCACCATCGCGAGCATCCCCGGCACGCTCACCGGCGAGGACGTCCCCGAGGAGGTCGAGATCCGCGGCGAGGTGTTCATCTCCTCCAGCGACTTCCGCTCGCTCAACGAGGCGATCGTGGCCGAGGGGCGCGCGCCCTTCGCCAACCCCCGCAACGCCGCGGCGGGCTCGCTGCGGCAGAAGGACCCGGAGGTCACGGCCCGGCGCCGGCTGTCCATGTACGTGCACGGGGTGGGCGCCGCCACGGGCCTGCACGCCGACACCCAGTCCGAGGTCTACGGGCTGCTCGAGCGGTGGGGTCTGCCGGTCAGCCCGTACTACAGGGTGCTGCCGTCCACGGAGGACGTCCTCGCGTTCATCGAGGAGTTCGGCCGCCGCCGCCACGACCTCATCCACGAGATCGACGGCATCGTGGTCAAGGTCGACGACCGCCGCACCCAGTTCCGGCTGGGGCACACCTCGCGGGTGCCCCGCTGGTCCGTGGCCTACAAGTACCCGCCGGAGGAGGTGCACACGAAGCTCAAGGACATCCTGGTCAACGTGGGCCGCACCGGGCGGGTCACCCCCTACGGGCTCATGGAGCCGGTGCGGGTCGCCGGGTCCACGGTGGAGATGGCCACGCTGCACAACCAGGACGTGGTGAAGGCCAAGGGCGTGCTCATCGGCGACACCGTGGTGCTGCGCAAGGCCGGGGACGTGATCCCCGAGATCGTGGGCCCCGTGGTGGCGCTGCGGGACGGCACGGAGCGGGAGTTCGTGATGCCCACCCGCTGCCCGTCCTGCGGCACGGAGCTGCGCCCGGCGAAGGAGGGCGACGTCGACATCCGCTGCCCCAACGCCCGCAGCTGCCCGTCCCAGCTGCGCGAGCGGGTCTTCCACGCCGCCGGCCGCGGCGCGTTCGACATCGAGGCGCTCGGCTACGAGGCCGCCCTCGCCCTGACCCGGCCCGACGAGCCGGAGGACCCGCCGCTGACCAGCGAGGCGTTCCTCTTCGACCTCACGCCCGAGGACCTGCGCGAGGTCCGGATCCGGCGGGAGAAGCGGTCGCGCGGCACGCCCACGGGCGAGACCGAGCTGGTGCCGTACTTCTGGACGAAGGGCACGGCCAGGAAGCCGTCCGAGCCCACGGCCACCACCCGCAAGCTGTTCGAGGAGCTCGAGAAGGCCAAGGCGCAGCCCCTGTGGCGCGTGCTCGTGGCCCTGTCCGTCCGGCACGTGGGCCCGACCGCGGCCCGGTCCCTGGCCACCGCGTTCGGCTCGCTGCCGGCCATCCGCGACGCCGACGAGGAGACGCTGGCCCAGGCCGACGGCGTGGGACCCGTGATCGCCGCGGCCCTGACCGAGTGGTTCGCCGAGCCGTGGCGCTGCGAGATCGTGGAGCGCTGGGCGGCGGCGGGCGTGCGCATGGAGGACGAGGTGGACGAGTCCGTGCCCCGGACCCTCGAGGGCACCACCGTGGTCATCACGGGCACCCTCGAGCGCTTCAGCCGCGACTCCGCGAAGGAGGCGGTGCTGGTGCGCGGGGGGAAGGCCTCGGGCTCCGTGTCGAAGAAGACGCACTTCCTGGTGGCGGGCGAGAGCGCCGGCACCAAGCTGGACAAGGCCGAGCAGCTCGGCGTGCCCGTGCTCGACGAGGCCGGCTTCGAACGGCTCCTCGCCGAGGGGCCGGAGGCGTTCGCCGGCGCGGCCGGGGGCACGCCGGAGGGCGCCGCGACGGGCGACGGCGGCGCGGCGGACAGCACTGCCGACAGCACGGTGAACAGCACCGCCGACAGCACCGGAAACAGCACGGACGACGAGGACGGGGCCTGAGCATGGGACGGCACGACGACGCGCTGGAGGGCCTCGGCCCCACCGGCGCCCACCTGGAGGAGCTGCTCGAGCTGGCCCTGGCGGCGGCCGAGGCCGGGGCGGAGGTCCTGCGGGGCCGCGACGCCGAGCGGCTGGGCGTCACCGGCAAGTCCGGCGAGGGCGACTGGGTCACCCGCTTCGACGTGGCCGCCGAGCAGGCCGTGCTGCGCACCATCCTGGACCGGCGCCCGCACGACACGGTCACCGGGGAGGAGTCCGGCACGCACCGGCCGGAGCACCCCTCCGGGATCCGCTGGTCGGTGGACCCGCTCGACGGCACCACCAACTTCATCCGCGGCATCGTCTACTACTGCACGTCCGTGGCCGCCGCCGACGCCGAGGGCAACTGGCTCGTGGGCGCCGTCAACGCCCCGGCCCTGGGCCGGACCTACTTCGCGGTGCGCGGCGCCGGGGCCTGGGTGGAGGCGGACGGGACGTCCCGCCGGCTGGAGGGACCCGTGCCGGGCCGGGCGGGCCGGATCTACGGCACGGGCTTCTCCTTCGACGCCGACCGGCGCGAGCGCCAGATCCCGGGGTTCCTGACCACCATGCGGCAGTACGCGGACCTGCGGCGCCTGGGCTCGGCCGCCCTGGACCTGTGCATGGTCGCGGACGGGACCCTGGACGGGTACGGCGAGCAGGGCCTGCACGAGCACGACTGGGCCGCCGGTGCGCTCATCGCCGAGGAGGCCGGCGCGCTGGTGAGCCGGCCGGAGCTGCCCTCCCCGGCGGCGGGCGAGGTGCCGGCGGCCGAGCGGCTCGCGGCCTGGATCACGGCCCGCGAGCGCGGCATCCCCGGCTGAGACCGGGGACCGGGCGCGGCCCCGCCCCGGTGTGAGATGCCTCTCGTAACTTGACCGAGATCAAAAAGTTGCCATAGCGTGATCTTCGAAGCGTTCTTCCCGAGGCATGTCCTCCGCTTCCGGAACGCGAGTTCCGTCCGCCGGCCCCGATCACGGACCGGCACCCCGTACCGGCCGATCGTGTGTGATACCTCACGACGGCCCGGAAGGGGTAGCGCAACGAAAATCGTTACGCTATCGTGATAAACAGCTTCCCCGAGGATTCCTCCGGGGATCCGGTGTGCCTGGGCTCCGATGTCCGGCACGCCACCAGATCATGCTAGGTGCTGCCGTAACACCGCACGTCGTCTATAGGGCAGACACCTGTAAGCACTTACCCACAACACCTTCACGGGTAGACGACGGCGCGAAGACATCCGGGGACGGAAACGAGCGCAGGTGGCCTCAGGGAGCATCATGACCAACGCTTTCGCTGTTCGTCGCAACGTCCGTCGCGGTGCCGCCGCCCTGATCCTCGGCGGAACCGCCGTGGGCGCCATGGCCCTCCCGGCCAACGCCGCCCCCGCCTCCACCTGGGACGCCCTCGCCCAGTGCGAGTCCGGCGGCGCCTGGGACACCGCCACCGGCAACGGCTTCTCCGGTGGCCTGCAGTTCACCCCCTCCACCTGGGCCGCCTTCGGCGGCCAGGGCGCCCCGCAGGACGCCTCCCGTGAGCAGCAGATCGCCGTGGCCGAGAACGTCCTCGACGGCCAGGGCTGGGGCGCGTGGCCCGCCTGCTCCGCGAAGCTGGGCCTCACCGGCTCCGCCAACCCCTCCGCCGACCCGATGGGCACCGCCTCCGTGACCACGCAGTCCGTCCAGGCCCCGGCCCCGATCGAGGCCCCGGCCCCGGCCCCCGCCCCGGTGGCCGCCCCCGCGCCGGCCGCCGCTCCGACTCCGGCTCCCGCCCCGGCCGCCGCCCAGGCCCCCGTCGTCGAGTACGTGGCCCCGGCCGCCCCCGTGGCCCCGGCCGCCGTGTCCGGCGAGACCTACACCGTGGTCGCCGGCGACACCCTCGGCTCGATCGCCGACAAGCTCGGCATCGAGAACTGGGAGGACCTCTACGAGGCCAACGCGGACGTCATCGCCGACCCGAACCTGATCTTCCCGGGCCAGGTGCTCACCGTCCCCGCCGTCTGATCCCCACCCGGATCTCTCCCGCGCGGCCGTGCCGCGCAGCGGGCACCCGAAAGGGCCCCTCCGACCGGAGGGGCCCTTTCGCGTGCCCGGCGAGCGCCGGGGGAGGCGCGGCGGGTGCGCTCAGGTCCACAGCCACGGGTCGGCGGGCTCGACCGCGGCGTCGCCGAAGCTCACCGAGCGCTCCGCGCCCTTGACCCGGTAGGGCTGGATCACCAGCAGGGACTCGCCCTCCCGGTGCTGCGTCTCCATGGCCACGGCGGTCTGCCCGGACCGGTCCGGCAGGGTCACCGGGAAGGCGACCGCGGCGCAGAGGACGTCGTCGCGCAGCTCCACCGCCCTCGCCCGCAGGGCCTCGAGGGCGGCCTCGGGGCTCAGCTCCTCGGCCTGCTCGGCCGGCAGGCTGTCGAGCTCGTACTCGCCGTCCTTGCGGGCGGTCACGAGGAAGGCGGGGAACGCCCCGTGCCGGCCCAGCTGCTGCTCGGCCACGGCCTGGACGTGGGCCACGATCGTGTCGATCGTCGCGGCGGCGTCCTTGCTGACCCGCTGGCGCCACGCGTTGGCGGCGTCCGTGGCGGACGTCGCGCGCGCGGCCCGGCCGGGCCGGGCGCCGGGGCGCCGGGTCTTGGCGCCGCGGTCCTTCTTCGTGCGGGCGGGGGTGCTCTTGGCCATGTCCGGGTGCTCCTGTGTGGTGGGCGTGCGTGCTTCCAGGGTATGCCCCTCGAGGAGGCTCCCACCCGCACGGGCGGGCGGCGCCGCGCGGCTAGACTGGACCGGAAACCACCCCCGATCACGAGCAGGAGCGCGCATGTCTGCGATCACCCGCGAGCAGGTCGCCCACCTGGCGAAGCTCGCGCACATCGAGATGACCGAGGAGGAGCTGCGGTCCATGGCGACGGAGCTGGACCTCGTCGTCGACTCGGTGGCGTCCGTCAGCGAGGCCGCCGGACCGGACGTCCCGGCCACGAGCCACCCCATCCCGCTGCAGAACGTCTTCCGCGAGGACGTCGTGGGGGAGACCCTCACCGCCGAGGAGTCGCTGCGCAACGCGCCCGACGCCGCCGAGGGCAAGTTCAAGGTGCCCGCCATCCTGGACGAGGAGTAGTCGCATGACCAGCACCGGAACCCCCCAGGGCGTCGTCGGCCTCTCGGCCGCCGAGCTCGCCCGGCAGCTCGCAGCCGGGGAGATCACCTCCGTGGACGCCGTCCGGGCCCACCTGGACCGCATCCGGGAGACCGACGGCGCCCCCGCCGACCCCGCCGACCGCAGCCGCGGGAAGACCGGGCTCAACGCCTTCCTGCACGTCAACGCCGAGGAGGCCCTGTCCGTGGCCGCCGAGGTGGACGCCGCCCGGGCCCGCGGCGAGGAGCTGCCCGAGCTCGCCGGCGTGCCGATCGCGGTCAAGGACCTCATCGTCACCGAGGGCCAGCCCACCACCGCCGCCTCGCGGATGCTCGAGGGCTGGATGAGCCCGTACGACGCCACCGTGACCCGGAAGCTGCGCGCCGCCCGGATGCCGATGCTGGGCAAGACGAACCTCGACGAGTTCGCCATGGGCTCCTCCAACGAGCACTCCGCCTTCGGCGACACGGCCAACCCGTGGGACCTGTCCCGGATCCCGGGCGGCTCCGGCGGCGGGTCCGCCGCGGCCGTGACCGCGTTCCAGGCGCCGCTGGCCCTGGGCACCGACACCGGCGGGTCCATCCGCCAGCCGGCGGCCCTGACCGGTTCGGTCGGGGTCAAGCCGACCTACGGAGGGGTCTCGCGCTACGGCGTGATCGCCATGGCCTCCTCGCTCGACCAGGTGGGCCCCGTGGCGCGCACGGTGCTGGACGCCGCGCTGCTGCACGAGGTGATCGGCGGGCACGACCAGCGGGACTCGACGTCCCTGCCCGGCCCGGTCGGCGACCTCGCCGCCCAGGCACGGGCCGGCGCCGCCGAGGGCGGGCTGGCCGGCCTGCGCGTGGGCGTCGTCAAGGAGCTCACGGGCGAGGGCTTCCAGCCCGGCGTCCAGCAGCGCTTCCAGGAGGCCGTGGAGCTGCTGCGCTCCGCGGGCGCCGAGGTCGTGGAGGTCGAGACCCCCCACTTCAAGTACGCCCTGGGCGCCTACTACCTCATCATGTCCTCCGAGGTCTCCTCGAACCTCGCCAAGTACGACGGCGTGCGCTTCGGCCACCGCGTGCTGCCCGAGGACGGGCCCCTGACCATCGAGCGCGTGATGGGCGCCACGCGGGCCGCGGGCTTCGGCGCGGAGGTCAAGCGCCGCATCATCCTGGGCACCTACGCCCTGTCCGCGGGCTACTACGACGCCTACTACGGCTCGGCGCAGAAGGTCCGCACCCTCGTGCAGCGGGACTTCGCGGCCGCGTTCGAGCAGGTGGACGTGCTCGTCTCCCCGACGGCCCCGACCACCGCGTTCGAGCGCGGCGCCGTGGACGAGTCCGCCGACCCCATGCAGATGTACCTCAACGACATCGCCACCATCCCCACCAACCTGGCGGGGGTCCCCGCGATCTCCGTCCCCGGCGGCCTCGCGCCCGAGGACGGGCTGCCGGTGGGCATCCAGTTCATGGCCCCCGCCCGCCAGGACGCCCGGCTCTACCGCGCCGGCGCCGGCCTGGAGGCCCTGCTCGAGCAGCGCTGGGGCGGGCCGCTCTGGCAGGACCTGCCGGACACCGCCGCCCTGGTCCGGGACCTGGCCGGCGCCCCCGCCGCGTCCGATCTGTCCGCACCCGTCCGGGGAGGAGCCCGCTGATGAACCGGAGCACCGAAGAGGTCCTGTCCTTCGACGAGGCCATGGAGAAGTACGACCCCGTCCTGGGCTTCGAGGTCCACGTGGAGCTCAACACCCGGACCAAGATGTTCGACGCCGCCCCCAACGTCTTCGGGGACGAGCCCAACACCAACGTCACCCCGGTCTCGCTCGGCCTGCCCGGCGTGCTCCCCGTGGTGAACCGGGTGGCCGTGGAGTCGGCGATCAAGCTCGGCCTCGCCCTGGGCTGCGAGATCCGCCCGGTCTCGCACTTCGCCCGGAAGAACTACTTCTACCCGGACACCCCCAAGAACTTCCAGACCTCCCAGTACGACGAGCCGATCGCCGAGAACGGCTCCGTCGACGTCGAGCTGGAGGACGGGACCGTGTTCACGGTCGAGATCGAGCGCGCCCACATGGAGGAGGACGCCGGCAAGCTCACGCACATGGGCGGCGCCGCCGGGCGCATCCAGGGCGCCGACTTCTCCCTGGTCGACTACAACCGCGCCGGGGTCCCGCTCATCGAGATCGTCACGAAGCCCATCGTGGGCGCCGGCTCCCGGGCACCCGAGCTGGCCCGGGTGTACGTGACCCTGATCCGGGAGATCGTGAAGAACCTCGGCATCTCGGACGCGAGGATGGAGCGCGGCAACGTCCGCTGCGACGCCAACGTGTCCCTCATGCCCAAGGGCGGGGCCACGTTCGGCACCCGTTCGGAGACCAAGAACGTGAACTCCCTGCGCGCCGTGGAGCGCGCGGTGCGCTTCGAGATCCAGCGCCACGCGGCGGTCCTCGACTCCGGCGGCACGATCGTGCAGGAGACCCGGCACTGGCACGAGGACACCCGTTCCACCACCAGCGGGCGCCCGAAGTCCGATGCCGACGACTACCGCTACTTCCCCGAGCCCGACCTCGTGCCGGTCGTGACCGACCACGAGTGGATCGAGCGGCTGCGGGCGGAGCTGCCGGAGCCTCCGGCCGAGCGCCGCAAGCGGCTGAAGGCCGACTGGGGGTTCTCCGACGAGGAGTTCCGGGACGTCGTCAACGCCGGGGTCCTCGACGAGATCGAGCAGACCGTCGCCGCCGGCGCCGCCCCGGCCGCGGCCCGCAAGTGGTGGATGGGCGAGATCGCCCGCCTGGCCAAGCAGCGGGAGGTGGAGATCGCCGAGCTCGGGGTCACCCCGCAGCACGTCGTCGAGCTCAACGGGCTCATCGAGGCCGGGAAGATCAACGACAAGCTCGCCAAGAAGGTCCTCGGCCACGTCCTGGACGGCGAGGGATCGCCCGCGGAGGTCGTCGAGCAGCGCGGGCTGGCGGTGGTCTCCGACGACTCCGTGCTGACCGCGGCGATCGACGACGCCATGGCGCAGATGCCCGACGTCGTGGCGAAGGTCCGGGCCGGCAAGGTCCAGGCCGTCGGGGCCCTCATCGGCCCGGTCATGAAGGCCACCCGCGGCCAGGCCGACGCCGGCCGGGTGCGGGAGCTGATCCTGGAGAAGCTCGGCGTGCAGGGCTGACCCGCGGCGGGCCCGCTCGCCCGCACACCGCCAGGGGCCGCCTCGGGCCGGAGCCGCACAGGCACTCCGGCCGGAGGCGGCCCCTCGCCGTGCGGCCGGGGCCGCGGAGGCGGCCCCGCCGCACGGCGTGCGAGCATGGGCACATGGACCGTGCATGCGACGTGCTCATCATCGGCGGCGGCATCGCCGGACTGTCCCTGGCCTCGGAGCTGGCGGACCGGCGGGGGAGCGGGGAGGGGATCGCCCTCGTGGAGGCCGAGCCCGACCTGGCCCACCACACCTCCGGGCGCTCGGCCGAGCAGCTGATCCCCAGCTACGGACCGGCGCCCGTCCGGGAGCTGACCGGGGCCACCGTGGCCCGGCTGCTCGACCCGCACCCCACCCCGCCCCGGCCCCTGGCCTGGCCCAGCCGGATGGTCCTCGTGGGCACCGAGGAGCGGCTGCAGGCCGAGGCGGCCCCGGGGACCCGGGCGCTGTCCCGCGCGGAGCTCGTGGAGCTGTGCCCCGAGCTGGCCTGCTCCCCGGCGGACGCGGTCGAGGCCGGGCGCCTCGACAGCACCTCCGTGCGCACCGACGCCCGGGCCCTCGTCGCGTGGCACCGCGACCGCGCCGCGGCGGCGGGCGCGCGGCTGCTCACCGGCGCCCCGGTGACCGCGGCGGAGCCCGACGACGCCGGCTGGCAGGTCACGGCCGGTGCCCACCGGCTGCGGGCCCGGCAGGTCGTGGTCGCGGCGGGCGCCTGGGCGGACGAGGTGGCGGGCCTGTTCGGCGCCGCCCCGCTGGGCCTGCGCCCGCTGCGGCGCACCGCGGCCCTCGTGCGGCTGGCGAAGCCGCTGGCCGCGGACCACCCCATGGTCGTGGCCGCGGACCACGGCTGGTACTACCGGCGGGCCGGGGAGGGCGCGCTCGTCTCCCCGTCCGAGGCCGTGCCCAGCGAGCCCTGCGACGCCCAGCCGGTGCTCGAGGACGTCGAGGACCTCGTGGCGCGGCTCAACGCCACCACCTCCCTGGGCGTCACCGGGATCGAGCGGGCCTGGACCGGGCTGCGCACCGAGGCCCCGGACGGCGTGCCCGTGTGCGGCTTCGACGTCGCCGTGCCCGGGCTGCTGTGGCTCGCGGGCCAGGGCGGCTACGGCTTCCAGACCAGCGACGCCATGGCCCGGGCCGCCGCGGACCTGCTCCTCGACGGGACGGTGGGCCCGTGGTGCTCCCGGGAGACCGCCGCCGCCCTGGACCCGCTCCGACTTCGTCGCTGAGCCGAGCGGGGGTCCCTCCGGCAGCGGCGCGGGAACCGCAGCTGCACGTGCACGCCGGGCACGGTTCTGCCGGGCGTCTCCGTCAGCGGCCGAGGTCGTCCAGGAACGCCACGAGGTCGGCGGCGACCCGCTCCGGCCGCTCCCACATCACCAGGTGACCGGTGTCCTCGTAGACGACCAGCCGAGCGCCCGGGATCGCCGCGACCAGCGCATCCGTGTGCTCCCGGGAGAGCAGACCGTCGCACGCTCCCCAGAGGACCAGGGTGGGGACGGCGATCGTCCCGGCGTCGGTCGGAGGACGGGCGGTGGTCAGGCCCTCGAGGGAGCGCTGCCGCACGCGGGCGGGGACGGCCGCGCCGTGCCTGATGCTCTCCTCGACGTACCACTGCGGAACCGGCTGGACGGTCGGGAACCAGCCCAGGAACTCCCGGACCCAGGCGGGGTCGACGGGGTCGCTGAGCCCCTCCACCTCGTCGGCGAACGGCGCAGGGCCCTGCAGGGAGCGGGGCGAGCCCACCAGGACGAGGCCGAGCACCCGGTGCGGATGGTGGAGAGCGACCTGCTGGGCGACGTACCCGCCGCTGGACGAGCCCAGCAGGACGGCCGACGTCAGGCCCAGGGCGTCCAGCAGCGCCACCACGTCCGCGGCGAGGTCCGGCAGCCCGTAGCCGTCCTGCGGCCGGTCGGCCTCCCCGTGGCCGCGCTGGTCCGGGGCGACGGCACGCACGGTGGCGGGCAGCAGGGGGAGCAGCCGGGAGAACTCCCGGTGGGACTCGCCCCAGCCGTGGAGCAGGACGACCGGTGTCGCTCCGGCCGGGCCCGTGGCGACCCAGGACACGGTCACGCCCGTGGCGAGGAGGGAGTGCTGGACGGGCAGGTCGTTCCCCATGCCCCGCAGTCTATGCCGCCACGAGCCATCCCTCCCGGCGGAGCGGGCGGTCCGTGCCCCGGCCGCCGCTCCCGCGGGCGGGGCGGAACGGCGCGGTCAGACCCCGGCGAGCCCCATCCGGTCCAGCACCCAGGCGTACTCCCAGGCCGTGTCCTTCCACTGGGAGTACCGGCCGGAGGCTCCGCCGTGGCCCCCGGCCATCTCGCAGCGCAGCAGCACCGGTTCGCCGGAGGTCGAGGCACCGCGCAGCGCGGCCACCCACTTGGCGGGCTCCACGTAGAGCACCCGGGTGTCGTTGAGGCTCGTCACGGCGAGGATCGGGGGATAGGGCAGGGCGCGGACGTTCTCGTAGGGGGAGTAGTCGCGCATGTAGCGGTAGACGTGCGCGTCCTCGATGGGGTTGCCCCACTCCTCCCACTCGAGCGCCGTGAGCGGCAGGCTCGGGTCGAGGATGGACGTCAGCGGGTCCACGAACGGCACCGCGGCCAGGGCGCCGCAGTACTTCTCGGGGGCGAGGTTGAGCACCGCGCCCACCAGCAGGCCGCCGGCGGAGCCCCCCATCACCAGGATCCGCCGCTCGTCGACGTCCGGGCGGGCGGCGAGGTGGTCGGTGACCGCCACGTAGTCGGTGAACGTGTTCGTCTTGTGCAGCTTCTTGCCGTGCTCGTACCAGGTCCGGCCGAGCTCCCCGCCGCCGCGCACGTGCGCCACGGCCCACACCACGCCGCGGTCCAGCAGGGACAGCCGAGAGACCGAGAACGCGGGGTCGGTGCTGTGCTCGTAGGAGCCGTAGGCGTACTGCAGCACCGGCGCCGGCACGTCGCGGTCGAGGTCCGCCCGGCGGATCAGGGAGACGGGGATGCGGGTGCCGTCCGCCGCGGCGGCCCAGTCCCGCTCGACCGTGTAGTCGGCGGGGTCGTAGCCGCCGAGCACCGTGGCCTCGCGGCGCAGCAGCGGCTCGGCGGGCAGGGCGTCGTCGTCCCCCGTGGCGCCCGCCACGAAGACGTCGTAGACGCGCGGGGGCGTCGTGAAGGACGTGTAGGAGAGTCGCACCACGGGGGCGTCGTGCTCGGCGGCGGAGACGCTCGCGGTGTAGAGCTCCTCGGCGAAGGCCGGCTCCACGGGGTCGGCCTGGGCGGCCGTGCCCAGGCCGGCGAGCGGGAGCAGCCGGACCCGCAGCGTGGTGTCCGCCCGGACGGAGACCACCAGGTGGGTGGCCGTCACGGCGCAGCCGTTGACCCGGACGGTCTCCGAGGCCGGCACGACGTCGCGCAGGGCGATCTCCGCGATCGGGCGGCCGAGGTCGGCCGGGTCCATGAGGGAGATCCGGGAGTTCGGGGCGTCGTGGTCGTGGGTCAGCAGGATCTGCTCCCGCCCGTCCAGCAGCAGGGGCTCCGCCTCGTAGAGCACGCGGTCGGTGCGGGGCAGCACCACCTGCAGCGGCGCCGCCGGGTCCGCGACCGGCTGGACGAGCTGCTCGGAGAACTCGGAGCACATCGCCTCGACCACGATCCAGCGGCGGTCCGCGGACAGGCCCGCCCCGAGCCACAGACCGGGGTCGGCCTCCTCGTGGACGACGACGTCCTCGGCCACCGGGGTGCCCAGCTCGTGCCGGCGCAGCTGGTGCGGGCGCCAGGACTCGTCCACCACCGTGTAGTACACGGCGCGGGCGTCCGGGGTGAGGAAGGAGCCGTAGAAGGTCCCGGGGATCTCGTCGGCGAGCAGCGCGCCCGTGGTGAGGTCCCGGACCCGCAGGGTGAAGCGCTCGTCGCCGGTGACGTCCTCGGCCCAGGCCAGCAGCTCCCCGTCCTCGGAGACGTCGAAGCTGCCGAGGGAGTAGAACTCGTGCTCGGCGGCCTCCGCGTTGGCGTCGAGGAGGATCTGCTCCCCGGTCATGGGGGTGCCGGGCTCGACGACGGGCGGGGTCCAGTCGGCGATCACGTCCCCGGTGCTCACCGCCGGGACCCGGCAGAACACCTGGTGCGCGCCGCCCTCCACCGTGCGGGCGAAGTACCACCAGGCGCCGCGCCGGCTGGGCACGGACAGGTCGGTCTCCTGGGTGCGGTCCCTGATCTCCCCGAAGATCGTCTCCCGCAGCCCCGTGAGGTGGGCGGTGGCGGACTCCGCGTACTCGTTCTCCGCGGCGAGGTGGGTCAGCACCTCGGGGGAGTCCTTGTCCCGCATCCACTCGTACGGGTCGGAGAACACGTGGCCGTGGAAGGCTCGCTCGACGGGCTGCTGACGGATCTGCGGGGGAAGGACAGTCATGGTCCCCATCCTAGGGAAGACGTCCCGGCAGCGGACGGGGCGGGTGGTGCGGGCCGCGCGGCTCGGGAGCCGCCCGTCCCGGGTGCCCGCCCGGCCCGGTGCCACAATGGCCGGATGAGCACCCCCGCCCACCTGCACCCCCGCCCGCCGGCCTTCGGGTCCACCCGCGCCGACCTGTGGCTGCAGGTGCTCCTCGTGCTCGGGGTGTCCCTGGGCGCCTCGGCCCTCTACGCGGTGCTCTCCCTCGCCGAGGACCTCGCCCGCGGACCGCTGTCCGAGGCGCAGGCCACGATGAACCCGCCGCTGAGCCGGCAGCCTCTCTTCGACCTGCTGCGCCAGCTCACCGGCATCGGCCTGGACCTGGTGCCGGTGCTGCTGGCCCTGTACCTGCTGGCCGGCTCCGCCGGAGCGCTGGGCACGGTCCGCCGGCGGATCGGCCTCGACGCCCGCATGCCCGTCCCGGACCTCGGCCTGGGCACCGTGCTCTTCGTGCTCATGGGGCTGGGGACGCTGGTGCTCTACGGCGCGGGCCGGGCCCTGGGCGTCACGGCGCAGGTCAGCACGTCCGGGCTCGCTGAGCACTGGTGGACGGTTCCCGTGCTGCTGCTCTCGGCCGTGCGCCACGCCCTGGTCGAGGAGGTCGTGGTGGTCGCGTTCCTGACCGACCGGCTCACCCGCATCGGGTGGAACTGGCCGGTGGTGCTGGTGGTCACGGCCCTGTTCCGCGGCAGCTACCACCTCTACCAGGGGATCGGGCCGTTCCTCGGCAACGTGGTCATGGGCCTGGTCTTCGCGGAGCTCTACCGGCGCACCGGCCGGGTGATGCCCCTCGTCGTCGCGCACTTCCTGCTGGACGCCGTGGGCTTCCTCGGCGCCGCCCGGCTGCTGGGCTGACGCCCGGGGGCCGGGCCCGTCCGGTGGCCCCGGGGCTCAGATGGTGACGGGGCCGTCCGGGGTGCTGAAGGTGACGGAGAGCACCCCGGGGGTGCCCTCCGGATAGCGCCAGTCGACCTCCAGGTCCTCGAGCGCGGTCTCCACGGGGGCGCCCAGCCACTCGGTGACCCGGTCCGGGGCCCCGGCGATGCACATCCCCGCGAGCCCGACGTCCGTGATCCGCGCCTGCGAGGGGTGCATCTCGGGGTCGGACTCGAAGTGCACCATGAACGGCAGCTGGGGGTCGGCGATGAGGCCCTTCACGCCGATCTGACGCCACTCGAGGCACCGGCCGTCCGGGAACACCCGGCAGCCGGGGACGGAGGACCGGCCCAGGCGCTGCTCGAAGGGGGCGAGGTCGTCGACCTCCACGACCCAGCCCAGCCAGCCCCCGCCCGCCTCGGAGCGGGCGCGCACGGCCTGGCCGAACGGCGCCTTCACCGCGGCCGGGTGCTCGAGGACCTCGACGACCTCGACGTACTGGTGGTTCGTGAGGGGGAGGATCATGTTGCGGGTGCCGAAACGGGGGTGCACCCCGCCCTTGACCGGCTCGATCCCGAGCTGGTCGGCGATGCGCTCGGTGGTGGCCGCCAGGCCCTCCGGGCGGCAGGCGTAGGACACGTGGTCGACTCTCATGGGCTCATCGTGGCACCGTGTGAGTTTCGTCTCCAAATCGGTCCGCGGGGCACCCGGTGCGGTGCGCCCGGCGCCCGCCGCCGGGTGTCACGCCCGGGCCCGGCTTGACGCCGTGTCGTCCGGATCCGGAGAATGCTGTCCAGGTCATGAGCGCCAGCGTCCAAGCCCCAGCTAGCTGGCCGGCAACCCTCCACCGCGGTGGGGTGCCCTGGGTGAAGACCAGGCTCCTCGCGACCGGCGAGCGAGCAAGCGCGGGTCCCCGGTGCCCGGCCGCTCCCGGCCGCACCGCCTCGGCCGGGACGGGACCCCTGACACCCGCAAGGAGTCCCACGGCATGTCCGAGACCACCGCTTCCAGCACCGACCGCTCCACCGCCGAGCGGCCCACTCCCGAGAACCCGGGGGGCTGGGCGTTCGAGACCCGGCAGATCCACGCGGGGCAGAGCCCCGACCCGGTCACCGGCTCCCGGGCCCTGCCCATCCACCAGACCACGTCCTTCGTCTTCCCGGACGCCCAGGCCGCGGCCGACCGCTTCGCCCTCGCCGAGCTCGGGCCGATCTACACGCGGATCGGCAACCCGACCACGGAGGTCGTGGAGAACCGGATCGCCGCCCTGGAGGGCGGCGTGGGCGCCCTGATGCTCAGCGCGGGGCAGTCGGCCACGACGTTCGCGGTGCTCAACGTGGCCGGCACCGGCGACCACATCGTGGCCAGCCCCAGCCTCTACGGCGGGACCTACAACCTGTTCAAGTACACGCTGCCCAAGCTCGGCGTCGAGACCACCTTCGTGACCGACCCGGACGACCCCGAGGAGTGGCGGCGGGCGGTGCGGCCGAACACCAAGGCCTTCTTCGCGGAGACCATCCCGAACCCGCGCAACGACGTCCTCGACATCGAGACGGTCTCCGGGATCGCGCACGACTCCGAGGTGCCGCTCATCGTGGACAACACCGTGGCGACCCCGTACCTGGTCCAGCCCTTCCGCTGGGGCGCGGACGTCGTGGTGCACTCGGCCACGAAGTTCCTCGGAGGGCACGGCACGGCGATCGGCGGGGTGATCGTGGACTCCGGGGCCTTCGACTTCGGCCGCTACCCGGAGCGCTTCCCCGGCTTCAACCAGCCGGACGAGTCCTACGCGGGGCTCGTCTACGCCCGGGACCTGGGGGCGGAGGGACCCTTCGGCGTCAACCTGTCCTACATCCTCAAGGCTCGGGTGCAGCTGCTGCGCGACCTCGGCTCCGCGATCTCCCCGTTCAACGCGTTCCTCATCGAGCAGGGCATCGAGACGCTGTCCCTGCGGATGGAGCGGCACGTGGCCAACGCCGGGGAGGTGGCCCGCTGGCTCGAGGCGCGCGAGGACGTGCGCTCGGTGTCCTGGGCCGGGCTGGAGTCCTCCCCGTGGCACGGGCGGGCGCAGAAGTACGCGCCCCGGGGCGCCGGGTCGATCCTGGGCTTCGTGCTCGAGGGCGGCCGCGAGGCCGGGGCCGCCTTCGTGGACGCCCTGACCCTGCACTCGAACGTCGCGAACATCGGCGACGTCCGCTCCCTCGTCATCCACCCGGCGTCCACCACGCACAGCCAGCTCCTGCCCGAGGAGCAGCTGGCCGCCGGGGTGGAGCCCGGCTTCGTGCGCCTGTCCGTGGGCCTGGAGCACATCGAGGACATCCTGGCGGACCTGGAGCAGGGCTTCGTCGCGGCCGCGCACGGAGGGCAGGAGTGACCGTGACCGTCGTGGGGGGTGCCGGCGCCGGGACCGCCGTCCGCGAGGACGGGGTGCCGCGCGTGGCCGCGATCGGCGAGCTGGAGCTCGAGTCGGGCTTCCGGCTGCCCGAGGTCCGGATCGCCTACGAGACCTGGGGGACCCTGGCCCCGGACGGGTCCAACGCGGTGCTCGTCGAGCACGCGCTCACCGGGGACACCCACGTGGCGGCCGGCCGGGCCCGCCACGGCGCCTCCGAGGCGGAGCGGCGCGCCGCGCAGAGCGGCGGCTGGTGGGAGGGCCTGGTCGGCCCCGGCGCTGCCATCGACACGGACCGCTGGTTCGTGGTCTGCACCAACATCGTGGGCGGCTGCTACGGGTCCACGGGTCCGGCGGCCCCCGCGCCGCCGGACGTGGACCCGGAGGGCCGCCCGTGGGGCTCCCGCTTCCCGCTCGTCACGGTCCGGGACTCTGTGCACGCCGAGGCGGCGCTGGCCGACGCCCTCGGGATCGGCTCCTGGCGCCTGGTCATCGGCGGCTCCATGGGCGGTGCCCGGGCCCTGGAGTGGGCCGTGACCTACCCCGACCGGGTCCGGGCGTGCGCGGTGGTCGCCGCGTGCGCCCAGTCCAGCGCCGAGCAGCTCGCCTGGGGCCAGGCGCAGAACCTCGCGATCCGCCAGGACCCCCACTTCCGCGGCGGGGACTACTACGACGGTCCGCTGCCCGTCACGGGCCTGGGCCTGGCCCGGCGGATCGCCCACATCACGTACCGCTCCGCCGACGAGCTGCACCACCGGTTCGGGCGCTCGCCGCAGGCCGACGAGCACGTCATCGGCACCCACCCCGGCGGCCGGGGGCGCTACCAGGTGGAGAGCTACCTCGACCACCAGGCGTCCAAGCTCGCCGGGCGCTTCGACGCCAACAGCTACCTGGCGGTCAACGAGACGCTCATGTCGCACGACGTGGCCCGGGGTCGCGGCACGCTCGAGGAGGCGCTGTCGGTGACCTCGTGCGAGTGGCTCGTGGCGGCCGTGGACTCCGACCGGCTCTACCTGCCCCGCGAGTCGGACGTCCTGGCCGCCGCGCTGCCCGGGGACGTCCGGCGGCACACCCTGACCTCGCCCTCCGGCCACGACGGCTTCCTCATCGAGACGCCCCAGCTGGGGAAGCTGCTCCTGGAGACCGTGCTGCGCGAGCCCTGAGCCGGGGCAGGGACCTCGGCCGGACCGGGTCCTCAGCCCTCCGCGGTCCCGTCGCCGGGCGCGAGCCCGCCCCCGGGCACGGTGGCGGTGCCGAAGTGCGGGCGCTTGGGCCGGACCTGGGCCCCGGAGCTCGTGCGCCGGATGCGGCGGGCCACCCACGGCCGCAGGTAGCGGTGGGCCCAGACGAGGTCCTCGCCCCGGGCCTGCCGCCAGGACGAGGGCGGGCGGTCGGGCACGACCTCGGGCACCAGGCCGTGCTCGAGGCCCAGGGTGTCGAGGACCTCGACCGCGATCCGGTGGTGGCCCAGGGGCGAGAAGTGCAGCCGGTCCGGGTCCCACATCGCCGGGTCCGCGAGCTCCCGCAGCCCCCACAGGTCCACCAGCACGGCGTCGTGCCGGGACGCGACCACGCGCACGTTCTCGTTGTAGACCGCGATCCGGCCCCGGATCCCCCGCAGCACGGGCGTGGCGCCGATGTCCGGGCCGTCGATCAGCACGACCGTGGCCCCGTCCGCCCCGAGCCGGCCGACGACGTCGTCCATCTCCTCGGCGATCGCGTCCGGGTCACCGCCCGGGCGCAGCATGTCGTTGCCGCCCGCGCAGATCGTCACGAGGTCCGGGGACAGCTCCAGGGCGGGCGCCACCTGTTCGTCGACGATCTGGCGGAAGAGCCGGCCGCGGATCGCCAGGTTGGCGTAGGACAGGCCGGGGGAGAGGTGGTCGAGCTCCTCCGCGACACGGTCCGCCCAGCCGCGGTGCCCGCCCGGGGACCCGGGGTCCGGGTCCCCGATGCCCTCCGTGAAGGAGTCGCCGATCGCCACCATGCGCCGCCACGGGTGGGCGCGCGCGCCGGTGTCCGGGGGTCCTGCGGTCGTGTCGGTCATGCCCCCGGTCTACCACCGGGCCCGGCGCGGGTCCACCGGACCGCGCCGGGCCCGCGCCCGTCCCGCCCGGGCACGGATGGCACACTGGGGGCATGACCGACGCCACCGTCCCCACCGGGACCGACACCCCCTTCGCCGTCTGGAGCAAGGACGCCGACGCCCGCCCCGGCACCCCGCTGCTGGTCCTCCTGCACGGCTACGGCTCGCACGAGCAGGACCTCATGGGCCTCGTCCCGGCGCTGCCGGACGAGTTCAGCGTGGCGTCCCTGCGCGCCCCTCAGCCCCTCCAGTTCGGCTACCAGTGGTTCCCCCTCGCCGCGGACCTCAGCTTCTCCCTCGACCGCGTGGCCGAGGCCGTCGAGCCGGTCGCGGCGTGGCTGCGGTCACTGGCCGCCGACCACCCCAGCATCACGCTGCTCGGGTTCTCGCAGGGCATGGCCATGGCCACGTCCCTCGCCCGCCACATGCCCGGAGAGATCGCCGCGGTGGTCGGGCTCTCCGGGTTCGTGGTGCCCGGGGAGCACCCCCTCTTCGCCGACGACCGCCTGCGGGAGCAGCCGCTGCGGATGTTCTGGGGCCGGGACCCGCAGGACCCGGTGATCCCGCAGGAGCTCGTGGACTCCACGGCCGAGTGGGCGCTGGACCACGCCGACGTCATGAAGGTGCACTACACCGGGGTGGGCCACGGGATCAGCCCGCAGGAGGTCGGGCACGTGCGCGAGTACCTCACCCAGGTGGTGCTGCGCGGACCGGACCGCCGGGTCAGCCCCCCGCGGTGATCCGCACCGAGGCGCCGCCGGCGGTGACGACGTCCCCCGGGTGCAGCTGCCGGCCGCGCCGCGTCTCGACCTCGCCGTTGACCGAGACCTGACCGTCCTCCACGAGGCCCCGGGCGTGCGCCCCGTCCTCGGCGAGGTTCGCCAGCTTGAGCGCCTGGCCCAGCCGGATCATGTCGTTGCGGATGGGCAGTTCGTCGGGGCCGCTGGGCTGCTCGGAAGTCGTCATGGCCCCATTGTCCCAGCCATCGGGACGCCCGGGGACCTACGCTGGGCCTGTGCCCGACTCCACCCCGTCATCGGTCGCGAACGCGCTCGGCCCTGTCCTGGCCGTTCTCGCAGGTTCCGTTCTGGCCCTTCAATCGCGACTCAACGGCGCGCTGGGCACGCGGCTGGGCGATCCCGTGGCGGCGGCGTTCGCGGCCGTCGTCGTGGGGGTGACAGCAGTGACGGCGGTCAGCGTGCTCAGCGCCACAAACCGGCACGGCCTCCGAAGGCTCGTCCGGCAGCTCAGGGAGGGGCGCGTGTCGTGGTGGTTCCTGCTGGCCGGTCTCATCGGTGCGCTGTTCGTCTTCGCCCAGACGCGAACGGCCGACACGCTGGGGGTCTCCGTCCTGCTGCTCGCGGTGATGGGGCAGTCCTTGGGCGGGCTCGCGGTGGACCGCTGGGGTATCGGGCCGGGCGGGGTCCGGCGGGTGACGGGACTCCGCGTGCTGGGCACGGCCATGGTCGTGGCGGCGGTCCTGCTGGCTGTGTCACCACGTCTGGCCTCGGCCGCCGGGGCATCACGGCGCTCGTGCTGCTGCCGCTCCTGGCCGGAACGCTGATGCCGGTGCAGACCGCCATGAACGGGAGGATCGGGGCCGCCGCAGGTACCCCCGTCACTCCGGTGCTCACCAACTTCCTCGCCGCGGCGGTCGGTCTCGGTGCGGCGACGGCGGTCCACCGCGCCGTGACGGCCCCGCCCCCGTGGACGTGGCCCGGGCCGCCGTGGCTGTGGGCCGGTGGTCTGCTGGGCGCGGTGGTCGTGGGGGCGAGCGCCGTCCTCGCTCGGTCGATCGGTGTGCTGCAGATCAGTCTCGGCCTGGTCATCGGGATGCTGCTGGGGGGACTCGCGATCGATCTGCTCGTGCCGGCCCCGGGCGCCGTCGTCGCACCTCTGACCGTGGTCGGGACATTGCTGACCCTGGTGGGACTGGCCGTCGCCTCCTGGCCGGAGAAGGCCTGGGCGGACCCACCCTGAGCCGCTCCGGTCCGATGCCGGCGGCGTCCCGGGGGCGAGCCGTGTCGGCACGGTCCCGGTCCCGGGCGTCGGCGGGCACCGCGGGAATTGGCTACGCTGGTCGCAGGACGTCGCCTGCGGCGTCCTCGTTCGTGCGGGCCGTCGACGGCCCGTTCCCGCCCGGCGCGCCGCCGGGCCGGACCACCCACCACGCGCGTCCGCAGCCGGCGGTCGGGCGAGACCCTGGAGGAGACCCACATGGCCCCCAAGTCCACGCTGGACAACGTCATCTCGCTGGCCAAGCGCCGCGGATTCGTGTTCCAGGCGGGTGAGATCTACGGCGGTTCCCGCTCGGCCTGGGACTACGGGCCCCTCGGCGCGGAGCTCAAGGAGAACATCAAGCACGAGTGGTGGCAGACCTTCGTGCGCGGGCGCGAGGACATGGTGGGCCTCGACTCCTCCATCATCCTCCCGAAGGCCGTGTGGGAGGCCTCGGGGCACGTGGCGACCTTCACCGACCCGCTCGTGGAGTGCACCTCCTGCCACAAGCGCGCCCGCCAGGACCACCTGATCGAGGCCTTCGAGGAGAAGAAGGGCCGCGCCCCCGAGAACGGCATGGCCGAGATCCCGTGCCCCAACTGCGGCACCAAGGGCCAGTGGACCGACCCGCAGCAGTTCTCCGGGCTGCTCAAGACCTTCCTCGGCCCGGTCGACAACCAGGAGGGCCTGCACTACCTCCGGCCCGAGACCGCGCAGGGCATCTTCGTGAACTTCAACAACGTGGTCACGGCGGCCCGCAAGAAGCCGCCGTTCGGCATCGGCCAGATCGGCAAGGCCTTCCGCAACGAGATCACCCCCGGCAACTTCATCTTCCGCACGCGCGAGTTCGAGCAGATGGAGATCGAGTACTTCACCCACCCGTCCGAGGCCGGGCACTGGTTCGACGAGTGGGTCGAGGCCTGCTGGAACTGGTTCACCGACCTGGGCATCGACCCGGACCACATGCGCCGCTACGACGTCCCCGAGGACGACCGGGCGCACTACTCCGCCGGCACCATCGACATCGAGTACCGGTTCGGCTTCCAGGGCAACCCGTGGGGCGAGCTCATGGGCGTGGCGAACCGGACCGACTACGACCTCGGCGTGCACAACGAGCACTCGAACACGGACCTCAGCTACTTCGACCAGCAGACCAACGAGCGCTACGTCCCGTACGTGATCGAGCCGTCCTTCGGCCTGACCCGGTCGATGATGGCCTTCCTCGTGGATGCCTACACCGAGGACGAGGCCCCCAACTCCAAGGGCGGGGTGGACAAGCGCACGGTCCTGAAGCTGGACCCGCGCCTGGCCCCGGTCAAGGCCGCGGTGCTGCCGCTGTCCCGCAACGAGGACCTCTCGCCCAAGGCGAAGGACCTGGCCGCGGAGCTGCGCCGGAGCTGGAACATCGACTTCGACGACTCCGGGGCGATCGGGCGCCGCTACCGCCGCCAGGACGAGATCGGCACCCCGTTCTGCATCACGGTGGACTTCGACACCCTCGAGGACCAGGCCGTGACCATCCGCGAGCGGGACGCGATGACCCAGGAGCGCGTGGCCCTCGACCAGGTGAAGTCCTACCTCGCCGGGAAGCTCGTCCGCTGATGAGCGGCGCACTGACCGGTCCGGGGCTGCGGCCCTGGCGGGACGGGGACGACCTGCGGCTGCTCGAGGTCTGGCCCGACCCGGAGACGCCCCAGGCCGCGGCCTTCCGCGCGACCCTGCGCCCCGACGACGACGCCCCGTGGTCCCGCACCGTCGTGGCCGAGGACTCCGGCGTGCCGATCGGCGCCGGCACGGTCTACGAGTCGGCGCTGCACCCGTCCCGGCTGTGGGCCTACGTCGAGGTCGCCCCCGACCGCCGCGGCGAAGGACTCGGGCGGGCGCTGCTGGAGCGGCTGCGCACCGAGGCGGCGGGCGCGCCCTCGGGCGTGCAGGCCCTGCGCACGAAGGCGGCGCCGGGCTCGGCCGGCGAGGGCTTCGCCCGCGCCGCCGGGCTGGAGCCCGTCCAGGAGTCGCGGGTGGTCCGCGTGGCGGCCGGGGCGCTGCCCCTCCAGCCCCTGCGGGAGCAGCCCGACGGGACGCCGGCGCAGGCCGTCGAGGACCTGGCCACCGGCTCGGTGGAGCTCACCCGGGCCCTGTGGGCGTTCTACCGCTCCGTGCACGCCTGGGACGAGCCGGCGGACCTGCCGGTGGGGCGGGTCAACCAGCTGTTCCTCTCCGACGCCGCGCACGCCTACGGCGCGCTCGTGCTGCGCAACGGCGTGGGCCCCGGTGAGCGCGGGAGGATCTCCGCGTTCGCCGTGAGCTACCGGCCCGTCGAGCTCGACGCGACCCCCGGCGCCCGGGCCCCGGAGGAGGCCCCGGACGAGCCCGCCCACGTCATGCTCGGCTGGACGCCGGGGGACGCCGCGGCGGGTCCCGCGCTAGAGCAGCTGCTCGCGCTGCTGGCCCACCACCACCCCGTGCAGTTCCAGGTGGACGGGTCCATGGAGCCGCTGACCGCCGTCGTCGAGAACCTCCTGGCGGCCGGTGCCGCCTCGGTCGTGGAGACCTCCGTGGTCCTCGCCGAGCCCGGGGACTGAGCGGCCCGGCGGAGTGCCGGACGGCGTCCGGCGTGCACAGGGTCCCGGGGTGCGCCCCGGGACCCGTCCCCGTCCCTGTCCCCGTCCGTGAGAGAATTCCCCGGTGTGGACACCTCTACCGAGAACCAGCCCGCCCGGCTCGACCTGCCGCCGCTGCACCTGGGCGACCTCACGATCGACGTCCCCGTGGTGCTGGCCCCCATGGCCGGGGTGACCAACAAGGCCTTCCGCCGGCTGTGCCGCGAGTACGGCGGCGGCCTCTACGTCACGGAGATGGTCACCGCCCGCGCCCTCGTGGAGCGGCGGCCCGAGTCGATGCGGATCATCGACCACGACCCGGACGAGACGCCCCGCTCCATCCAGATCTACGGCGTCGACGCCGTGCACGTCGGCCAGGCCGTGCGGATGGTCGTGGAGGAGGACCGGGCCGACCACATCGACCTCAACTTCGGCTGCCCCGTGCCCAAGGTCACCAAGCGCGGCGGCGGCTCCGCCCTGCCCTGGAAGACCGATCTGTTCACCGCCATCGTGCGCACGGCCGTCGAGGAGGCCTCCCGGGGGGACGTCCCCGTGACGATCAAGATGCGCAAGGGCATCGACGACGAGCACCTGACCTTCCTGGAGGCCGGCCGGATCGCCCGCGACAGCGGCGTGGCGGCGGTCTCCCTGCACGGGCGCACCCTCGAGCAGCACTACTCCGGCACCGCCGACTGGGACGCGATCGCGCAGCTGCGCGAGGCCCTGCCGGACGTGCCCGTGCTCGGCAACGGGGACATCTGGAGCGCCGAGGACGCCGTGCGGATGGTCGAGCAGACTGGTGTGGACGGCGTCGTGATCGGCCGCGGCTGCCAGGGCCGGCCCTGGCTCTTCGGGGACCTGCAGGCCGCGTTCGAGGGCCGCCCCGACCGCTTCCGCCCCGGGGTGGCCGACGTCGCCCGCACGATCCACCGCCACGCGGAGCTGCTCGTCGAGACCTTCGGCGACGAGGCCAAGGGCCTGCGCGAGATCCGCAAGCACGTCGCCTGGTACTTCAAGGGCTACCCCGTGGGCGGGGCCCTGCGCGCCCGGATGGCCCAGGTGCCCGACCTCGCGACCCTGCGTGAGCTGCTCGCCGAGCTCGACCTCGACCAGGGCTACCCCGGGGACGCCGTCGAGGGTCCCCGGGGCCGGGCCGGAACGCCGAAGCGGGCCCAGCTCCCGCACGGCTGGCTCGACTCCCGCGAGCTGGGGGACGCCGAGCGCCTCGGGCTGGTCGCGGCGGAGCTCGACGTCTCCGGCGGCTGAGCCGGCCCCCACGACACGGAAAGGACCGGGCATGTCCCACACGTCCATCGAGATCGACCGCACCGGCGCACCCGCCCCGGGCTACGAGGCCCGCGACGTCGCGCGCTGGGTGGCGGAGGACCACCACAACAAGTACCGCTCCGACTTCGAGCGGGACCGCGCCCGGATCCTGCACTCCTCGGGGCTGCGCCGGCTGGCCGCCAAGACGCAGGTCGTCTCCCCGGACACCGACGACTTCGTGCGCAACCGCCTGACCCACTCCCTCGAGGTCGCCCAGATCGGCCGGGAGCTGGGCCGGATGCTCGGCTGCGACCCCGACGTCGTCGACGCCGCCTGCCTCTCCCACGACCTCGGCCACCCGCCGTTCGGGCACAACGGGGAGTCCGCCCTGCACCGGCTGACCCAGCACATCGGCGGCTTCGAGGGCAACGCGCAGACCCTGCGCCTGCTGACCCGGCTCGAACCCAAGGTGCTCGACGACGACGGCGGGCCCGCCGGCCTGAACCTCACCCGTGCCGTGCTGGACGCGGTGTGCAAGTACCCGTGGGAGGCCCACGAGGCGCCGCTGCGCGCCGACGGGACCCGGTCCCCGAAGTTCGGGGTCTACACGGACGACCTGCCGGTGTTCGCGTGGCTGCGCGACGGCGCCCCGGCGCGCACCAAGTGCCTCGAGGCCCAGGTCATGGACCTCTCGGACGACATCTCCTACTCCGTGCACGACGTCGAGGACGCGATCGCCTCGGGGCTCGTGCAGCTGGGCTGGCTCGCCGACACCACCCAGCGGGACCGGGTGCTCGAGCTCACCCGGCGCTGGTACCTGCCCGAGGCCGCGCCCGAGTCCCTCGACGCCGCGCTGACCCGCCTCGAGGACTCGTCCCTGTGGGTCCGGGAGATGGACGGGTCCCGCAAGGACCTCGCCCGGCTCAAGAACATGACCAGCCAGCTCATCGGCCGCTTCGCGATGTCCGCGGTGGGCGCTACCCGGGACATCTACGGCGAGGACCCGCTGACCCGCTACGACGCCCAGCTCGTGGTGCCGGAGGAGACTACGGAGGAGATCGGCGTGCTCAAGGGCATCGCCACGACCTACGTCATCACGGTGCGCGACGCCCAGCCGATCTACGACAACCAGCAGGAGGTGCTCTCGATCCTGGTGGGCGCCCTGATGGACTCGGACGGCCGGCACCTCTCGCCCGCGTTCGCCGCGGACTGGCACGACCTGGGCGAGGGACCCGGCACCGAGGCCGCCCGGCTGCGGCTCGTCGTGGACCAGATCGCGTCCCTCACCGACCTCTCCGCGGTGTCCCTGCACGACCGGATCCGGGGCACCCACTGGCGCGTGGGGGACAAGCCGCTCTGGTGACCCGCCGGCCCGGAGCGGCACCGGATCCCGTTCAATGACTGTGAACTGGGCCGCACACGGTGCCGCTCCCTAGACTCGGCGCGTTTGTGCTCCACCTCACCAAGGGATGACTGCCATGGGAAACTCCACCGGATCCACCCCGCCGCCGGCGTCCGCCTCGACTCCGGGCGCCCGGCCGATCCTGCGCTCCCGGGCGTGGGTGGCACCGCTGTGCTGGATCGCCGTGCTGCTCGACGGCTTCGACGCCGTGGTGCTCGGGGCGGTCCTGCCGTCCATGCTCGAGAACGACGAGCTGGGCATGACCACCGCCCAGGGCACGGCCGTGGCCACCGCCGGCCTCGTGGGCATGATGATCGGCGCCCTGACCATGGGCTACCTGACCGACCGGCTCGGGCGCCGCAAGATGCTCATCGGGGCCGTGGTCCTGTTCTCGCTGCTGACCTTCGCCGCGGCGTTCTCGCCGAGCGTGTTCGTCTTCGGCCTCCTGCGCTTCCTCGCGGGCCTGGGCCTGGGCGGGTGCCTGCCCACCGCCATCGCGATGGTCACCGAGTTCGCCCGCCTCGGCCGGGGCTCCAACGCCACGACGCTCGTGATGACCGGCTACCACGTCGGCGCGGTGCTCACCGCGGCGATCGCCATCGTCGTCGTCCGCCAGTTCGGCTGGCAGGAGATGTTCGTCCTGGGCTCCCTGCCGGCCCTCGTGCTCGTGCCCCTCATGCTCGTGTTCCTCCCGGAGTCCCCCTCCTTCCTCGCGTCCAAGGGGCGCCTGGCGGAGGCCCGGGCCGTGGCCGAGCACTACGGGGTGCGCCTCGAGCACCACACCGCCGAGGAGCAGGCCGAGCAGGTCGGCGCCACGATGCTGCTCTCCGCCGGCTGGCGCCGGAACTCGATCGCGATCTGGGTCGCCTCCTTCATGGGGCTGCTGCTGGTGTACGGGCTCAACACCTGGCTGCCGCAGATCATGCGCGCCGCGGACTACGACCTCGGCAACTCCCTCGGCTTCCTGCTGATCCTCAACGTGGGCGCCATCGCCGGGCTGACCGTCGCCGGGCGGGTGGCCGACCGGATCACCCCGCGCGTGGCGGGCATCATATGGTTCCTCGGCTCGGCGGTGCTGCTCGCGTCCCTGGCGATCAGGCTGCCGCTGCTCGGCATCTACGTGCTGATCCTCGTCACCGGCTGCTTCGTGTTCTCCTCCCAGGTGCTCGTCTACGCGTTCACCGCCGCCAACCACCCGCCGCGGGTGCGGGCCACGGCGCTGGGCATGTCCGCCGGGGTGGGCCGGCTCGGGGCGATCTCGGGCCCGGTCGTCGGCGGCACCCTGCTCACGGCCGGCCTGGCCTATCCGTGGGGCTTCTTCGCCTTCGCCGCGGTGGGCGCCCTGGGCGGGCTCGCCCTGACCGGCAGCAGAACCCGGCAGGACCTCCGGGAGAGTTCTCGCTGAGCTCCCACTGAGCACCCGCCGGCGGTGCCCGCTCCGGGGGCCGGCCGGTCCGCGCGGTGCTCCACCGCCCGGGTCGGGCGGCCCTCGGGCGTCGGGCCGCGCCCCTAGACTGTCCCTGTGGCAGGACTGATCAGACGCGAGGACATCGACGAGGTGCGGGCGCGCACCGACATCAAGGAGATCGTCGACGGCTACGTCACCCTCAAGAGCGCCGGCATCGGCTCCTGGAAGGGCCTCTGCCCGTTCCACGACGAGCGCACCCCGTCCTTCCACGTGCGGCCCCAGATGGGGACCTACCACTGCTTCGGCTGCGACGAGTCCGGGGACGTCATCTCCTTCCTGATGACCATGGACCACACCACGTTCTCGGAGACCGTGGAGAAGCTCGCGGCGCGGGTGGGCTACGAGCTGCACTACGAGCAGGGCTCCGGGCCGAACAAGGAGGAGGTCGGGCGCCGCCAGCGCCTGCTCGACGCGCACAAGGTCGCCGCGGAGTTCTTCCAGCGCAACCTCTACACCCGCCAGGCGGCCCCCGCCCAGCAGTTCCTGGGCGAGCGGGGCTTCGACGGCGAGGCGGCCCGGCGCTACGGCGTGGGCTACGCGCCCCGAGGCTGGGACCACCTGCTCAAGCACCTGCGGGACCGCGGCTTCACGGACCAGGAGCTCAAGCTCACCGGCATGTTCTCCGAGGGCAACCGCGGCCTCTACGACCGGTTCCGCGGCCGGCTCGTGTGGCCCATCCGGGCGGTCGCCGGCGAGGTCATCGGCTTCGGCGCCCGGAAGCTCCACGACGACGACCCGGGCCCCAAGTACCTCAACACCCCCGAGACCGCCCTGTACAAGAAGTCCCAGGTGCTCTACGGCATCGACCTCGCGAAGCGGGAGATCGCCAAGCAGCGGCGCCTCGTCGTCGTCGAGGGCTACACCGACGTCATGGCCTGCCACCTCGCCGGCGTGACCACGGCGGTGGCCACGTGCGGGACCGCCTTCGGGGCCGAGCACATCAAGATCGTCCGGCGATTCCTCTCCGACGACGGCGGCGGGGGAGAGGTGGTCTTCACCTTCGACGGCGACGCCGCCGGGCAGAAGGCCGCCCTGCGCGCGTTCGAGGAGGACCAGAAGTTCGTGGCGCAGACCTACGTGGCGGTCGAGCCCCACGGGATGGACCCGTGCGACCTCCGGCTCGCCCGCGGGGACGCCGCCGTGGCCGAGCTCGTGGAGAACCGCCGGCCGCTGTTCGAGTTCGCGATCCGGGCGACGCTGAAGAACTTCGACCTGGACACCATCGAGGGCCGGATCCGCGCGATGCGGGCCTGCGCCCCCATCGTGGCGCGGATCCGGGACCGCTCCCTGCGCCCGGCCTACGCGCGGCAGCTGGCGGGCTGGCTCGGCCTCGAGCCGGCGGAGGTCCAGCGCGCCGTCGACTCCGCGGGCCGCGACCGGCAGGAGGGGCGTCCGTCGCCGCACCGGCCGGTGGAGCCCGAGGCGTCCGGGCCCGCCCCGGTCGAGCTGCCCGACCCCCGCGAGCCCGTGGCGCGGATGGAGCGCGAGGCGCTCGAGACCGTGATCCAGTGCCCGGACCTGATGCTCGAGCGGCATTGGGAGGAGTTCGGCCTCAGCGCCTTCCGCTACCCCGTGCACGGGGCCGTGCACGACGCGGTCCTGGCCGCCCGCGCCGGGCTCCTCGGGGACGGGTCCGCCGTGCCGGGCGGTCAGGTCTGGGTGGACGCGGTGCGCGGCCACCTCCCCGAGCCCCTGCACGGCTACCTCGCCGAGCTCGCCGTGACGCCGCTGCCCGCCACCACCCAGCAGCAGCTGGAGCGCTACACCGCGGACATCCTCAACCGCCTCTTCGAGCTGCAGATCAACCGGCGGAAGTCGGACCGGCTGGCGGAGCTCCAGCGCACCGACCCCACCGGGCAGCGCGAGCGCTACCAGCAGCTCCAGCGGGAGCTGCTGGAACTGGAGATGCAGCGGCGGGGCCTCCGCCAGGACTGACCCGCCGCACCACCCGGATTTGTCGAAGCCCGGCGGGAACGGTAAAGTGATGGCTCGTTGCACGCGTGCGTGCACGGTCCCCCGTAGCTCAATTGGCAGAGCATTCGACTGTTAATCGAAGGGTTACTGGTTCGAGTCCAGTCGGGGGAGCCATTCAGAAGGCCCTCACCGCGTCGAACGCCGGTGAGGGCCTTTCTCGTGCCGCCGACGTCCTGCCGGTGCGGGCGGTCCTCAGCCCAGGAGGCTGATCCGGACCCCGTCCGTGGGGGCGGGCACGTCGAAGACCGCCGTGTAGTTGAGGACGGCGGTCCAGACCGCCACGCGGACCTCGGTCTCCGACATCGCCTCGGGGTGGGAGGACACGGCCACGGCCCACTCCCGGCCGTCGAAGAGCATCTCGACGGACGTGACGGTGACGCCCCGGGCGGCCAGCGCTCCGGCGACACCGGTGCGCACGAGGGACTCTGCGGGACGGGCGTGGGGGATGGTGGTCATGGCGTGGTCCTTCCGGCGGGAGCTCGGATCAAGCTCACTTCCATTGACTCGCATCCAGTCGCGAAAGTAATGCCCGCTCTTCGGTGGACACCCCGCCACGGGACGGGCCTCTGCTGTCACGAAAAAACTATGGAGTTCAAAGGTTCTTCCTAGCGGGGACCGAAGTCCGCTCCGCATGCTGGGTCCGGGGCGGCTCCGGAAGCGCCGAGATCCCGGACGGCGTCCGGTGCACAAGGGGGAAGCATGCGTTGGCGGAACTGCACTGTCGGAAAGGACACTCTCCCGAAGCGGGATCCCGCCGGGAAGCCGCCGAAGCGCTTGACGGGTGTCGATGCTGCCCGCGGACTGGCGCTGGTCGGTCTCATGTCCGTGCACATATTGCCGTACTCCGATCATGAGAGCATGGAGCCGACCTGGTCCTACATCCTCTTCTACGGTGACTCGGCGGCGCTGTTCGCGCTGCTGGCCGGTGTGGGCCTGGTCCTGGCCTCCGGGGGGACACATCCACACGGGGGCCGGGAGCTGGCCGCGGACCGGCTTGCGGTCGTGGTGCGGGCCGTGCTGATCGCCGTGCTCGGGCTGGGCATCGGGTCCTTGTTGTCCGACCACCTGCCGGTGGACAACATCCTGATCTACTACGGCGTGTTCTTCCTGCTGGCCGCCCCCTTCCTGCGCTCGGGCCCGACAACGCTCTTCGGCTCGGCGGCGGTCTTCCTGGTCACGGCGCCTGTGCTCATGCAGTTGTTGAGCGATGAACTGCCCGACTTCGTCTCCGGGAACCCCGCCTTCGGGGATCTTGTGACCCAACCGATGGCGACGACCGCCCAGTTGTTGCTGACCGGAACTTACCCGGCCCTGGCCTACCTGGCGTATCTGCTGGTCGGCATGGGACTGGGACGCCTCGATCTCGGGAGCCGATCGATCCAGGTCCGTCTGCTGGTGGTCGGCGTGGCCATGGCAGCCTGCGCGAGAGGCGCCTCCGCTCTGCTCCTCTACGTCGTCGGTGGCTACGGACAGCTGGTGGAAGCCTCGTCGATGGGTGAACAGGAAGTGGCTGATGTGCTGATCTGGTCGGATTCCTTGCCCACAGACACGTGGTGGTGGCTGGCGATCGCGTCGCCGCACACGAATACGCCCTTGGCTCTTGCCGCGAGCTTGGGGACAGGCTTGGCGGTACTGAGCTTATTCCTGCTGCTCTCCCGGGCGGTCGGCGCCTGGCTGCTGCCGCTCTCGGCGATGGGGTCGATGACCCTGTCCCTGTACACCGCCCACCTGGTCGCGCTGTCCTTCGAGGTCCACTACGACCGGCCCTACCTGTGGTTCACGATCCAGCTGGTGGCGGCGGTCCTGTTCGCGGTGGCATGGCGGCGAGCACTGGGACAGGGACCGCTGGAGCGGGCGGTCGGCGCCGTGGCGAAGGGCGCACGCCGGCGGTCCCTGGCCATGTCCTCCGGAGGGGAGCGCAGCTAGGACCGGGACCGCATCGGCGACACGTCCCGTGGTTCGGACCGAGGCTCAGCGGCGGCCGGCGCTGGGCAGCGTCTCCCGCTCCTTCATCCGTGCGGGGGCGAGCGGACGGCGGTCGGCGAGCACTGCACGCGCGGCCTCCATCAGGATCTCGAGACCCTCGTCGAGCTCCTCCCGGGAGATGGTCAGGGCGGGCATGGCCTTGAGGACCTCGGACCGCGCCCCCGAGGTCTCGACGAGCAGGTGCCGTTCGTAGGCGGCCCCGGCGATCCGTTCTGCCAGCTCCGGATCGGGGAAGTGGACACCTGCCAGCAGGCCCCTTCCGCGGCAGGTCGCGCCCTCCACCAGCGCCGCGAGCCTCGCGAGGCCGTCCCCGAGCTGCTTCCCGCGCTCGACGACGGAGCGCTGGAAGACGCCGCCGTCGGCCCAGTACTTCTCGAGAGCGGCGGTGCCGGTGACGAAGGCGGCGTTGTTGCCGCGGAAGGTCCCGTTGTGCTGGCCGGGCTGCCAGACGTCCAGCTCAGGACGCAGGAGGACCAGCGCCATGGGCAGCCCGTAGCCCGAGATGGACTTCGACAGGCACACGATGTCCGGGGTGATGCCGGCCTCCTCGAAGCTGAAGAAGGTGCCGGTGCGCCCACAGCCTGCCTGGACGTCGTCGACGATCAGCAGGACCTCGTGCTCCCGGCAGAGAGCCTCGAGTTCGCGCAACCACCCGGCACGGGCGGCGTTCAGGCCGCCCTCGCCCTGAACGGTCTCGACGATGACGGCGGCGGGACGTTCCACCCCGGAGCTGGAGTCCCCCCACGTCCTGGCCAGCCAGGACAGCCCCCACGACGGGTCCTCGAGATAGCCGTCGTACGGTGCGGTGGTGGCGAACGGCAGCGGCACTCCTGCGCCGTTGCGCTTCATGGCGTTGCCGGTGACCGACAGGGACCCCAGGGTCATGCCGTGGAAGGCGTTCGTGAACGCTGAGACGCCGGTGCGCCCGGTGTTCAGCCGTGCCAGTTTGAGGGCGGCCTCCACGCTGTTGGTCCCTGTGGGGCCGGTGAACTGGACCTTGTGGTTCAGGCCGCGCGGTCGCAGCACATGCTTCTCGAACGCGGAGAGGAAACGCCGTTTCGCCGTGGTGTAGGTGTCCAAGGAATGGACGACGCCGTCGGCCGCCAGGTACTCCAGCAGCGCACGCTTCAGGTCCGGATCGTTGTGCCCGTAGTTCAGCGCTCCGGCGCCGGAGAAGAAGTCCAGGTAGGCCCCGCCGTCCTCGGCGTGCAGCCGGGAGCCGCGAGCGGTCTCGAAGACCGCCGGCCAGTTGCGGCAGTAGCTGCGGACGTCCGACTCGAGGGTCTCGAAGATCGTGGTGGACATGGTGATGACTCCCGATGAATGAAAAGTGAGCGAGACGGTCATCGAGTCGCTCCATGGTCGGGCCGAAGGCTCGTCGGTCGCATGCTGGTGCAGGCCTGCACCAGGCAGGGGGTGTCCGGTCGAGATGGGAATGCGGGGAACCGGCCACGGCCGGACAGGGCTCCGGTCGGGCGGACCGCGCGACGCCCCAGGACATCATTCTGTATTTACCGGACGGTTATTGAATTCCCTCGACATGGCACAGACCTTAGTCACTTGCAAATGCTACTGCCCAGGGATTTCCGAAGATTACCGACAAATCGTTGTCACTGTGCATGACGCCTCCATCACCATGCAGTATTTGCGTTGGCACCTCTCTGACTTGGAGAAACATCGCAGCACAGTCTCCAGTGTTTGCATTCGCGGGGTTACGCTGATTTCTGTCCGACCACTCCGGCAGGGGAATTCCGGAGGTTTCAGAGGGTCGCTCGAAGCCGTGAAGCTGGGCATTGTTGCATTCACGTCACGGCTTTCTTTGAAATGCGCTGGGGGAGCCACATGAGTTCGAATGTTGACAGCAGATCGCAGCGATGTGAACTGGCACCGTCGGCCCCGTTGCCGACGGGCGTCGGTCCAGTGCTCGTGTCCCCCCTGGGCGACGAGCACGTCGTCGGTCGACGGGAGAGTCGGCTGGAGCAGCTCTTCGAGGCCGTCTGCGACCGCGTCGAGAACGAAGGTCGGGAGGGCCGCCTCGCCGTGGTCACGGACGAGATGCGTCTGAGCTACACCGAGCTCGACGCCCGGGCGAACCGCCTGGCCCGCCACCTGCTGGCACTCGGTGCAGGCCCGGGCGACCGGATCGCCCTGCTCTTCGACCATGCTGTGCCCGCCTACACGGCCATGCTTGCGGTACTGAAGATCCACGCGGCCTACGTGCCCCTCGATCCCGGCTTTCCCCCGGACCGGATCGCGTACATCGTCGAGGACGCCGGAGTCTCACGGGTGCTCACGCTGGCGAGCTTGGAGGCCGTCCTCCCGGAGGCCATCGCACCCCTTCTGTGCCTGGACCGTGAGCAGACGTGGATCGACGCTCAGGACTCCGCCCGTGTCCCTCCCGTGCAGGGCACGGCGGGCCAGGACGACCTGGCCTACATCATCTACACCTCCGGCTCCACGGGCCGCCCCAAGGGGGTGGCCGTCGAGCACGCCAGCATCTGCAACTTCGTCCGTGTGGCCGCCGACGTCTACGGGGTCCAGCCACACCACCGCATGTATCAGGGCATGACCATCGCCTTCGACTTCTCCGTCGAGGAGATCTGGGTTCCGTGGATGGTCGGGGCGACGCTCGTTCCGAAGCCCCGTGGTGCCGCACTGCTCGGGGCCGAGCTGGCTGAATTCCTGACCGAGATGCGGGTGACGGCGATGTGCTGCGTCCCGACACTGCTGTCGACCATCGAGGACGACCTTCCCGGCCTGAACTTCCTCCTGGTCTCCGGCGAGGCCTGCCCCCGGGACCTGATCGTCCGGTGGCACCGGCCCGGGCGTCGCTTCCTCAACGTCTACGGTCCCACCGAAGCGACGGTCACAGCCACCATGGCGGTGGCCCACCCGGATCGCGCGGTCACACTGGGGGAACCCCTGCCGACGTACTCCGCCGTCATCCTGGATCCTGAGAGCGCACGGGTCCTTCCTCGTGGTGAGCTCGGGGAGATCGGCCTGGCGGGCATCGGTCTCGCCAGAGGGTACGTCAACCGGGACGATCTCACGGCCAAGGCGTTCATCCCCGACTTCCTCGGCATCCCCGACAACCCGTCCGGCCGGATCTACCGGACCGGGGACCTGGGCAGGCTCAACGAGGACGGGGAGATCGAGTACCACGGCCGCATCGACACCCAGGTCAAGGTGCGGGGCTACCGCATCGAGCTGAGCGAGATCGAGTCCGTGCTCCTCCGTGTGCCCGGCATCGTCCAGGCCGTGGTCAACACCTATGAGCCGGAGCCCGGGTGCCCGGAGCTCGTCGGCTACTACACCCTTCGCCACGACGTCGACGAGCTGCGGGCCCAGACGATCCGCGAGCACCTCCGGGAGCGACTGCCCGGTTACATGGTGCCGGCCTACCTCGAGCGGCTGGACCGGATGCCCACGCTGCCCAGTGACAAGGTCGACCGGAAGAATCTCCCGGCTCCGCGAGGACCCCGGACCACGAGCAGCAGTGACGAGTACGTCGCCCCAGGCTCCGGGATGGAGCAGATTCTCGCTGAGACACTGTCTGCGACCCTCCGGGTGGAGAAGGTCTCCGCCGCGGCGCACTTCTTCAACGACCTCGGCGCCAACTCCATGCTGATGGCGCAGTTCTGCGGACGCCTTCGCAAGGACGAGCGCGTGCCGAGCGTGGCGATGCGTGACATCTATCTCAACCCGACCGTGACTGCCTTGGCCACAGTCCTCGGGGATGGTCGTGCCGGCGGTTCGAGCGCGGTCGCGTCCCCGTCCGACGCCGCCGAGATGCCTGCGCAGGTGAGCGCCCTCCGGTACGCCGTGTGCGGGGCGGTGCAGGCGCTGTTCTTCCTCCTCTCGACGTTCTGGGCCTCCTTCCTCCTGCTGGAGGGCTATCTCTTCGCGTCGAGCGGCCAGGGGATCCTCGGCGTGCTGTGGCGTTCGTTCCTCTTCGGCTTCCTGGTCCTTCTTCTGACGATCCTGCTGCCCGTCGTGGCCAAGTGGTTGTTGATCGGGAGGTGGAAGACCGAGGAATTTCCCCTCTGGACAGCGCGCTATCTCAGGTTCTGGGTGGTCAAGACCCTGATACGCGCCAATCCCATGGGCATGTTCGTCGGCACCCCCGTCTACCCCCTGTACCTGAGGGCCCTGGGAGCGAAGGTCGGGAAGCGGACCGTCATCCTGTCGCCCGTCGTGCCGGCCTGCACGGACCTCCTGTCCATCGGTGACGACACCGTCATCCGCAAGGACACAATCTTCAACTGCTACCGGGCGCACCGCGGGATGATCCAGACCGGCCCCGTCACGATCGGCCGCAACGTCCTGGTCGGCGAGGCCTCCGTTCTGGACATCGGCACGTCCATCGGCGACGACGCCCAGCTCGGCCACGTCTCGGCCCTGCATGCCCACCAGGCCGTGCCCCAAGGGCAGCGCTGGCACGGGTCGCCGGCCGAGCCGACCGACACGGACTACCGCGCCGTCGACCCCGCGGTCTGCAGCACCCTCCGGCGCATTGCGTACAGCGTCTTCACCGTCATCAACCGGGTCTTCTTCGTCTCTGTCATCGGTCTGGGCCTTCTCGCCCTGCTGCTGCCGAGCTACCTGTCGACCGGCCACCTCGACCACACGGAGCCGGCCTTCTTCCTGCATCTGACCGTGGTGTCGTTCGTCCTGTTCTTCGGGACGACCGTGACCGGCCTCGTCGCGGTCGCCGTCGTGCCCCGGGTGCTGAACCTGTTCCTCCATCCGGACCGGGTCTATCCGCTGTACGGGGTGCACTACGTCCTCCAACGCGCCGTTGCCCGGCTCACCAACGTGCGCTTCTACATGCTGCTGACCGGGGACAGCTCGCTGATCGTGCACTACCTGCGCCTACTGGGGTACAAACAACCAGGGCTCGTGCAGACCGGGTCCAACTTCGGTGTGGCGCAGAAGCACGAGAACCCCTTCCTGGTCACCATCGGCAGCGGCACGATGATCGCCGACGGGCTCTCCGTCATGAACGCGGAGTACTCCAGCAGCTCGTTCAGGATCGCGCCCGCGTCGGTGGGCTCGAAGAACTATTTCGGGAACAACATCCACTATCCCTCCGGCGGTAGGACCGGCGACAACTGTCTGCTCGGCACCAAGGCCATGGTCCCGTTGGACGGCCCGGTCCGCCAGGGTGTCGGTCTCCTGGGCTCCCCGCCCTTCGAGATTCCTCGTTCCGTGCGCCGGGACATCGAAATCCGGGACAGGACGACTGGTGCGGATCTTCGGGCCGGCCTCCGGGGCAAGAACAAGCACAACGCCGTGACACTGCTGCTCTTCCTGCTCAGCCGGTGGATCCTCGTCGCCGTCGCGCTGCTGGTCGCCTCCTACGCCGTCGCGCTGCACTCCCTGTACGACGTCCTGGCGGTCAGCGGGGCATTCGTCGTCCTGTTCGCCTTCACCCTCGGGTTCCTCATCCTGATCGAGCGTGCCTCCCTCGGATTCCGTCGGCTCGACCCACTGTTCTGCTCCATCTACGACGCACGCTTCTGGCGGCACGAGCGCTTCTGGAAGTTCATCGTCGAGGGAGTCGTCGAGGTCTTCAACGGCACACCGTTCAAGCCCGTGGTCTGGCGGCTGCTCGGTGTGCGGATGGGCAAGCGGGTCTTCGACGACGGGTGCTTCTTCCCCGAAAAGACCATCGTCACCGTCGGTGACGGGTGCACGCTGAACGCGCGGGCGCTCGTCCAGTGCCACTCCATGGAGGACGGCGCCTTCAAGCTCGAAGGCATCACCCTCGGTCCGGGATGCACCGTCGGGGTGAACGCCTTCATCCACTACGGCGTCACGATCGGCGACGGAGCGTGCATCGAGGCTGACTCCTTCTTGATGAAGGGAGCCGAGGTCCCGGCGCGGACGACGTTCGGTGGCAATCCGGCCTACGAGCTCTCCGCCGGGTCCGTGGGCCTGCCCTCAGCGGCCGGCCGCCATGCCGATCCTTCCAGGCGGAGACGCCCTGCAGGCAGGCTTCGCCGAGGCGGTCACGGCCGGCATGCTTCGCACGTCCGCAGGGGCGCGTCGTCCCCGGCCTCGGGGTCTCGGCGGTGAACTGCCGCTTCGAGTGCCGTTTCCACGACCGGGGTCGGTCGCAGCAGCGGTTCGTTCCAGGGCGGGACACCTCGGCAGAGCCGCGGAGCACAGCGCCGCCCACAGGGCGGGAATGCCCGAGCGGGGCGGCAGCTCGGAGTCAGGGGCCGCCGGGTGCCGGACCTGCTTCCATGTTGACCGAGAAGTAGTGCCGAAGCGTGACCGTACCGCGCCCGGATCGTCACCGTTTGCTATTGAGTCCCTTGTCAGAAGCGAATTACGCTCATCTCACCAGATACACCAAGGGGGAACACAGTGAAAACTCTGGAAAAGATGGTAGCCAGCGTCGCAGTGGCGGGACTGTTGTTCGGGGGAGCATCGCCGGCACTCGCTGACGGCGGCGGCGACCGGCACAAAAAAGACGACAAGGGCCACGGCCGGTACGACGAGCGCAAGAACGGCGAGGTGGATGTCGTCGTCAAGTACCGGCACCACGGGTACTGGAAGTCGAAGACCTATGAGGACCAGACTCTCAAGGAGGCGGCGTCCAAGGCCAAGGAGAAGTGCCACGGCGGCGACTGGTGGGACTACTACAAGGACGCCCGGAAGGTGGACCGGACCGGGAAGTCGGACAAGGTCTGCGAGAAGCGGTACGTGAAGGTCTACTTCGAGCAGGACGAGGACAAGGACCGGCACTGGGACAAGGACAAGGGCCACGACAAGGATCACGGCAAGGACAAGCACGACGACAAGGACAAGGACAAGGACAAGGACCACCGCAAGTACAAGAAGCACTGACACCGGTCCTGGCGCACTGACGGGAGGGCCCGTCCGGAATTCCGGACGGGCCCTCCCGTGCGTCCCCGCAGGCCGCTTCACGGCCCGGTGCTCGCCCGCCCCCGGCGTCCCCGATGGTAGTTTGGTGCTCAGTCCACGTACTTTTCACATCATCAACGGAGGCGGGCATGAGTCATTCGGTAGGCCCCAGCACGGGCGGGACGTCAGGAACCAGGTCGGAGCACTCCGATCCGGGATCGGCGTCGATCCTCGACGTCGTGAAGGTCTTCGCCCGGCTGCTGCCCAAGCAGCTCAAGGACGAGGCCCAGCTCGCCAAGCTCGAGCTCACGGAGAAGGCGAAGACGCTGGGCAAGGGAGCGGCCTTCGTCGTCGTCGGCCTGGTGTTCCTGCTGCTGGCCACGATCGCCCTCGTCGGTGCGGCGATCGCCGGGCTGGCGCAGGTCATGCCCGCCTGGCTGGCCGCCCTGCTGCTCGCCGTGCTGTTCCTGATCATCCTGGCCGTCGCGGCGCTCATCGGGGTGTCGACCATCAAGAAGGCCCTGCCGCTCGTGCCGCGCAAGGCGGTCTTCGGGACGAAGTACGACCTCGGCGTGGTCAAGGAGGGGTCCGCCTACACCGAGAGCCGCGTCCAGCGCGAGGAGCAGCTGGCCCGCGAGCGCAAGGAGCAGGAGAAGCGCGAGGCCGCCCAGGACCCGGCCCGGCAGAAGCCCCCGGCGCCCACCGAGGAGCAGCTGCGGCACCGGCTCAAGCTGCGCCGCGAGCACCTCAAGACGCTGCGCGACGACGTCCAGGGCCGCGCGGAGACCATCCAGTCCACCACCAAGGGCTTCGTGGACCGCACCAGCCGCACCGTGAAGACCACGCCGAAGGACGTCAAGGGCCTGCTCGCCCAGGGCGGGGCGAAGTCCGGCTCGCGGGCCGGCGCCGGGCAGGCCGGGATCGGCGAGCGGTGGCAGCCGCTCACGGTGCTGGCCGTGGCGGGGAGCGCGTTCGTCGTCTTCCTGCGCAAGCTGTTCCGGTGACGTCGCCGTCCACGGGCCGCCCGTGGACGAGCGCACCGGTCGAAGGCCCGGAAGCCACAGGCTTCCGGGCCTTCCCCGTGCGTTCACCGGGCGTCCACGCGCTGCGGACCGGACGGGCGGGCCGGCTCGATAGACTCCCGGGCGTGACGACAGATCGGAGGGCCCCGTGAGCCAGTGGCTGGCCGTGGTCCTGGCGCTGCTCTCGGCCGTGTGCCTGGCCATGGGGACGCAGCAGCAGGGCAGCGCCGTGGCCGACGTCGCGCACGGGCGGCTGGGCCTGCGCAGCATCGGGGTCCTGCTGCGCCGTCCCCGCTGGCTGCTCGGGCTGGGCCTGCTGGGCGCCGGCACGGCCCTCAACGTCACCGCGCTCGGGCTGGCCACCGTGACGGTGGTCCAGCCGATCGGCGTCGTGGCCCTGGTCATCACCACGCTGCTGCACGCCCGGCACCGCCGGCTGCGGATCAACCGGCGGACCTGGGCGGCCATCGGTCTGTGCACCGCCGGCGGGGCGGTCTTCGTGACCTGCGCGGTGGCGGCGACCGATCCCGCCCAGGGCATCTCGCAGTGGGCCGAGCACACCGTGGTGGTCATGCTCGTGGTGCTGACCTGTGTCCTCGGGGTCTCCGCGGCCATGTTCGGCCGCAGTCTGGGCGGGACCTTCTACGTGGTGGGGGCCGGCATCCTCTACGGCTTCGTGGCGGTGCTGGTGCGGCTGACGCTCATCCGCATCCAGGGCAGCGCGGGGACGCCCCTGGACGACGTCAACTGGCTGGCGGTGGCCACCGCGGTGCTCGCGGCCGTGCTGGGCGGGTGGTTCGTGCAGACGGCGTTCGCGGCGGGGCCGCCGGACCTCGTGATCGCCGGGCTGACCGTGATCGACCCGATGGTGGGCGTGCTCCTGGGACTGCTGGTCCTGGGAGAGGCGGCGCCCGGCTTCTCCGTCCCGGTCGGGGTCCTCATGGCCGGGGCCGGCGCCGTTGCTATAGTCGGGGTCGCCGTGCTCTCGCAGCACCACCCGGAGGTGCTCGAGCGCCGCGCCGAGCTCGCACGGCGGGACGCCGCACAGCCCGCCCCGGGCCCCGCGGCCCCGCACCCTCCGGCACCGCATCCTGCAGCACCGGACCGCCCAGCACACGACCGACCGGGAAGACACGCTTGAGCGCCGACACCACGACCGCCGACCGCCCCCTCACCGTCCTCCTGGGCGCCGAGACCTATCCGCCGGACGTCAACGGGGCCGCGCAGTTCGGCCACCGTCTCGCCCGCGGCCTGCACGAGCGGGGCCACCGGGTACACGTGCTGTGCGCCCGCCCCGAGCCGGGGCCGTCCTGCCGGGCGGAGGACGACGGCGTGCTGGAGCACCGCCTGCGCTCCCACCGGGCGTTCACCCACCCGTACTTCCGCCTGTGCTTCCCGTGGCAGGTCGCCGGGGAGATCCGCCGGGTGCTCGACGAGGTCCGCCCCGACGTCGTCCACGTCCAGAACCACTACATCATCGGCCGGATGCTGGTGCGGGAGGCCCGGCGCCGGGGCATCCGCACCGTGGCCACCAACCACTTCGTGCCCGAGAACCTGGAACCGTTCCTGCCGTTCCCCGCGTGGGTGCTGGACCGGTACCGCGCGGTGTCGTGGCGGGACATGGTGCGGGTGTTCGGCGCCTGCGACGTGGTGACCGCGCCCACCCCGCTCGCGGTCGAGACCATGCGCCGCAACGGCTTCCCCGGCACCGTGCTCGCCGTGTCCAACGGCATCCGGATCGCCGACTACGAGGCCCACGACGGCGAGCAGCGGGAGCGGGGCGCGCCCCCGACGGTCCTGTTCACCGGCCGGCTGGCGGTCGAGAAGAACGTCGACGTGCTCATCGAGGCCCTCTCGCTGCTGCCCGCCGAGCTCGACGCCCACCTGGAGCTCGTGGGCGACGGCGAGCAGCGGTCCGCGCTCGAGAAGCTGGCGAGGGCCCTCGGGGTCGCCCAGCGGGTCCGCTTCCTGGGCTACGTTCCCGACGATGAGCTGCGCGCGGCCTACCTCCGGGCGGACGTGTTCTGCCAGCCGGGCACCGCGGAGCTGCAGTCCCTGGTGACGCTCGAGGCCATGGCGGCGTCGCGGCCCGTCGTCCTGGCGAACGCGCGGGCCCTGCCGCACCTGGCCGAGGACGGGGTCAACGGCTGGCTCTTCGCCCCCGGCGACGCGCAGGACCTGGCGCGCAAGCTCGCCCTCGTCCTGGGCGCCCCGCCCGAGGAGCGCGCACGGATGGGCCGGGAGAGCCGCCGCAAGGTCGCCCAGCACAGCTTCCCGCGGACCCTCGAGACGTTTCTGCGGCTCTACCGCGGGCAGTACCCGGAACCGGTGCGCGCCCGCGCCGCAGGCCCGGGGCGGCTGCGCAGCCGGCTCGCCTCGCTCGTGCGGTAACGTGGTGCTGCGCCGCCGGGCCCGGCCCGGCGCGGGGCCGTAGCTCAGCTGGTCAGAGCAGAGGACTCATAATCCTTCGGTCGTGGGTTCAAGCCCCACCGGCCCTACTCCCCGTCCCTGTCACCGTTGTTCTCCCGGTGGCGGGGACGCTCCCGCCGGACCACGCCGCCACCGGGTGCGCGTCCGCCGCGGATGTGGTGCACTGGTGGTCCGATCCGAGTTCCGCCCACCGTAAGGACCCCGAGATGAGCCGCCGCACGACGTGGAGCCTCCTGTCCGTCGCCGCCCTGGGGGCCGCCGCGCTGACCGGCTGCGACACCACCGCCGAGGACGTCGAGCAGGGCGCCGACCAGGTCCAGCAGGAGCTCGAGCAGGGCGCCGACCAGCTCCAGGAGGGGGCCGACCAGGTCCAGCAGGAGGTGGAGGAGGGCGCCGGTCAGCTGCAGGAGGGCGCCGACCAGCTCCAGCAGGAGGTCGAGCAGGGCGTCGAGGACGTGCAGGGCGGCGAGGGCTGAGCGGCCGCCCGCCGCCGCTCCTCGGGCACGGGCAGCAGCACCGACGGGCCGAGCGCGCCGACGAACCCGAGCGGATTGACGTAGTCGCCGTCCCGGCGCACGCCCCAGTGCAGACAGGTGCCCGCACCGCAGTGGTCGCGGCCGCCCAGCACGCCCACCGCCTGCCCGCGGCGCACCCGGTCCCCGGCGGCGAGGTCCGACTCGACGGGCTCGAAGCTCGAGCGCACGCCCCGGCCGTGGTCGAGCGTCAGCACGGGCCGGTCCACCACGAACCCCACGAAGCTCACCGTCCCCGCCGCGGGGGCGCGCACGGTCGCGCCCGGGGCGGCCCCGAGGTCCACTCCCCGGTGACCCCGCGCCCACCGCTGGGCGGGCGGGACCCAGTCGCCCACCACGGCCGGTCGCGGCGCCAGCGGCCACGTCCACCCCGGCGCCGCCGAGCCGGGGGAGGGGGCGGCGGCCCCGAGGGCGAGCACGAGCCCCAGCGCCGCGGCCCGCACCGTCCAGGGGTGTCCCGGACGTGCAGGGCGGGAGGCCCGGAGGGGCCGGTCGCGTCGGAGGAGCATGCTCCCACTGTCGGCCCGCGCCCCGGGCGGCGGGCGGCTCCGGCCCCGTGCTGTGGACGCATCCCGAGCGCGATCGCCGGCCCCCGGGGATGTGCAGGACGGACGAGGCCCTGTAGTACACTGGGGCCCGCAGTGTGCTCTGCCGCGCCCTCCGTGGCGTGCCTTCGCGACCTCCCCGGACCCGGCCCCGACGCCGGAGCCGGCGGCGCGGTGGCGAGCAGCTGACTTCGCGCGCAGCGCCGCCGGGACCTCCCGTCCCGGCCCGGCCGCCCCGGTCCGCGTTCCCCGTCCCGGCGGGGTGCGGCACGGCGGCCGGGAGACGGACCCGCAGGGTCCGCCCACCGCTGCGCCAGGGGCTCGTCCGCCGGACGCAGCCGAGAACCGTACCCGCGGGCCGGGCGTCGTCGCACGCCCTCCCGCACGAGAACAAGGAGACGACATGTCTGTCGTTACCATGCGCCAGCTCCTCGACAGCGGCGTGCACTTCGGCCACCAGACCCGCCGCTGGAACCCGAAGATGAAGCGCTTCATCTTCACCGAGCGCAACGGCATCTACATCATCGACCTCCAGCAGTCGCTGTCCTTCATCGACCGCGCCTACGAGGCCGTGAAGACCACCGTGGCCCACGGCGGCACCATCCTCTTCGTCGGCACCAAGAAGCAGGCCCAGGAGGCCATCGCCGAGCAGGCCACCCGCGTGGGCATGCCCTACGTGAACCACCGCTGGCTCGGCGGCATGCTCACCAACTTCGCCACGGTCTCCAAGCGCATCGAGCGCATGAAGGAGCTCGAGGAGATCGACTTCGACGACGTCGCCGGCTCGCAGTACACGAAGAAGGAGCTCCTGCTCCTGCGCCGTGAGAAGGAGAAGCTGGAGCGCACCCTCGGCGGCATCCGCAACCTGACCAAGGCCCCGTCCCTGATCTGGATCGTGGACACCAAGAAGGAGCACCTCGCGGTGGACGAGGCCCAGAAGCTGGGCATCCCCGTCGTCGCGATCCTCGACACCAACTGCGACCCCGACGAGGTCGCCTTCCCGATCCCGGGCAACGACGACGCCATCCGCTCCGTCAACCTGCTGACCCGCGTGATCGCCGACGCCGTGGCCGAGGGCCTCATGGAGCGCCACAACAAGAAGTCCGGCGGCGCCGACCAGGCCGCCGAGCCGATGGCCGAGTGGGAGCGCGAGCTGCTCGAGCAGCACGCCGCCGAGCAGACCGCCGCGGCCGAGGCCCCGGCCGAGACCGCCGCTCCCGCCGAGACCGCCGCCGCGACCGAGGCCCCCGCCGAGGCCGCCGCCCCGGCCGAGACCGAGACCGCCGCCGAGTAGTCTCCGTCCACCGTTCGTTCCCCCCGGTCGGGGCGCCGTCCCCGCCCGGGGCCGGGGGGGGGGGGGGGGGCCCCCCCCCCCCCCCCCCCCCCCCCCCCCCCCCCCGGGGGGGGGCGCGGCCCCCCCCGGGGGCGGGCGGGGCGGGGCCCGCGCCCGCCCCGCCCGGCACCACCGACTACGTGAGGAGTTTCCATGGCGAACTACACCGCCGCTGAGATCAAGGCCCTGCGCGAGCGCACCGGCGCGGGCATGCTCGACGTCAAGAAGGCGCTCGACGAGGCCGACGGCGACCTCCAGAAGGCCCAGGAGATCATCCGCGTCAAGGGCCTCAAGGGCGTCACCAAGCGCGAGGGCCGGGCCACGGCCGAGGGCCTCGTCGCCGCGCGCGTCGAGGGCACCGTCGGGTACATGGTCGAGGTCAACTCCGAGACCGACTTCGTGGCGAAGTCCGCCCCGTTCGTCGAGTTCGGCAACAAGGTGCTCGACGCCGCCGTGGCCGCCGACGCCACCACGCTCGAGGCCCTCCTGGACGCCCAGGTCGACGGCAAGGCCGTCTCCGAGCTCGTCACCGAGACCGGTGCGCTGCTCGGCGAGAAGGTCGTCGTCCGCCGCATCGCCCGGGTCGAGGGCGAGAACGTGGCCGTCTACCTGCACAAGACCTCCAAGGACCTCCCGGCCCAGGTCGGCGTGCTGCTGGCCGTCGCCGGCGCCGACGCGGGCCAGGTCGCCCACGACGTCGCCGTGCACATCGCCGCGCTGTCCCCGACGTTCCTCTCCCAGGAGGACGTGCCCGCCGAGACCGTCGAGTCGGAGAAGCGCGTGGCCGAGGAGACCGCCCGCGCCGAGGGCAAGCCGGAGAAGATCCTGCCGAACATCATCAACGGCCGGCTCAAGGGCTACTTCAAGGACGTCGTCCTGCTCGACCAGGACTTCGCCAAGGACTCGAAGAAGACCGTCGGCAAGGTGCTCGAGGAGGCCGGTGCGACCGCCACGGCCTTCGCCCGCTTCCGCGTCGGCGCCTGACTGGTCCCGTCAGGGCGCCCCGCGCCCGAGCCGAGGAGGCGCCCCTGCACCGCAGGGGCGCCTCCTTCGTCGTTCCCGCTCCGACCTGCGGCGACGCTCCCAGCGCCCCTCGGGGCGACGTCGGCGGGCGGACGTGTTCTGTATGCTGAGGGAGGCCCGGCCCCGAGCCAGCTGCACCCTCGCGGGGTCGAGCAGTCCACGCAGCTCCGTCGTCGCCGGGAGGAACCATGCCCACCACTTCTGCCTCCGAGATCAAGGACGAGGCCCTGCGCCTGAGCAGGGACCCCCGGGTCGCCCCCACCCGCCGCCGGGTGCTCCTCAAGCTCTCGGGCGAGGTGTTCGGCGGCGGCTCCATCGGGGTGGACACGCGCGTGGTCCGCGACATCGCCGAGCAGATCGCCGCCACCGTGGGCCAGGTCGAGACCGCCGTCGTGGTGGGGGGCGGCAACTTCTTCCGCGGCGCGGAGCTCTCCCAGGCCGGCATGGACCGGTCCCGGGCGGACTACATGGGGATGCTCGGCACCGTCATGAACTGCCTGGCGCTGCAGGACTTCCTCGAGCAGTGCGGAGTGGACACCCGGGTGCAGTCCGCGATCAAGATGGAGCAGGTGGCCGAGGTCTACATCCCCCGCCGGGCCATCCGCCACATGGAGAAGGACCGCGTCGTGATCTTCGGCGCCGGCGCCGGGCTGCCCTACTTCTCGACCGACACCGTCGCCGCCCAGCGCGCCCTCGAGGTGCACGCGGACGAGGTGCTCATGGCGAAGAACGGGGTGGACGGCGTCTACACCGCGGACCCCCGCACGAACCCGGACGCCCAGCGGCTGTCCACCCTCACCTACGGCGAAGCCCTGGCCCGCGACATCCGGGTCATGGACCAGACCGCCTTCAGCCTGTGCCGCGACAACGACGTGACGATGCGCGTGTTCGGCATGGAGGGCGAGGGCAACGTCACCCGCGCCATCCTCGGGGAGCAGATCGGCACCCTCGTCACCGCGTGAGCCGGTGCGGGACGGCCCCCGGTTAGACTGGGGCCAGCACGGCCGGGCCGCGCGGTCACCGCGCAGCGACCGGCCGGACCGACCCCGCGCGGAGGACTCCGTGCGACACGACGAAGGAGCCCCTACGTGATCTCAGAGACCATGTCCGAAGCGAAGACCAAGATGGGCAAGGCCGTGGACGGCGCCAAGGAGGACTTCGCCGCGGTCCGCACGGGCCGGGCCAACCCCTCCCTCTTCTCGGGCGTGCTGGTCGAGTACTACGGCACTCCCACCCCGCTCCAGCAGCTGGCCTCCTTCCAGAACCCCGAGGCCCGCACCCTGCTCATCACGCCGTACGACCGCTCCGCCCTGAACGACATCGAGAAGGCGCTGCGCAACTCGGACATCGGGGCGAACCCCGCCAACGACGGCAACGTCATCCGGGTGGTCATGCCGGAGCTGACGCAGGAGCGGCGCAAGGAGTACGTCAAGGTCGTGGGGCACAAGGCCGAGGAGGCGCGCGTCTCCGTGCGGAACATCCGCCGGCACGCCAAGGACCTGATCGAGAAGGCCGTCAAGGACGGCGACATCGGCGAGGACGAGGGCAAGCGCGCCGAGAAGGACCTCGACGCCTCCACCAAGAAGCACATCGACCAGATCGACGAGATGCTCAAGAACAAGGAAGCCGAGCTGCTGCAGGTCTGATGCCGCACCAGCGACGACCGCACCAGGAGACGAAGGCTTCCCCCGGCACCGCCGGGGGGGCCTTCTCCTCGCGGACCCGGGCCGAGCCCGTCCCGGACGGCGCCGTGCCGGCCCCGGGACGCCGGCACACCGCGCCCTCCCGCGCCGGGCGGAACCTGCCGGCGGCCGTGGGCGTCGCCGCGGTGCTCATCGGGACCCTCCTCGTCGGGCTGTTCGTCCAGCCCCTCGTCCTGGCGCTCTTCGCCGGGACGGCCGCGGGGATCGGGGTCTGGGAGGTCGGCCGGTCGCTGCGCTACCGCGACATCGCGATCCCGCGCGTGCCGGCGGTGACGGCGGGCGTGCTGATGCCGGTCGCCGCCTTCGCCGGCGGGGGCGAGGCGCTCATGATGGCCGTGATCGTGGGACTGACGCTCGTCATCGTGTGGCGGGCCCTGGGGGACCGGGACGGCATGGTCCTGTCGATCATGGGCTCGGTCTTCGCCCTGGTGTGGGTTGGCTTCCTGCTCAGCATCGCCCTGCTGCTCTACCACACCGAGGCGGGCCCGCTGAAGGTGCTCACCGTGATCCTGCTGGCCATCGGCTCCGACACGTGCGGCTACGCCGTGGGAGTGGTCTGGGGCCGCCACCCCATGGCGCCGCGGATCAGTCCCAAGAAGTCCTGGGAGGGCTTCGCCGGTTCGCTCGGCGGCTCGGTGGTCATCGGCGTGCTGTGCGCCGTCCTGCTGCTCGACCACGCCTGGTGGGAGGGCGCCGTGCTGGCCGCGGTCCTCGTTCTGGCCGCCACCCTCGGCGACTTCTCCGAGTCCATGGTCAAGCGGGAGCTGGGGATCAAGGACATGGGCACCCTGCTGCCCGGCCACGGGGGAGTGATGGACCGGATCGACTCCATCCTCTTCGCCGTCCCCGCCGGGTACCTGCTCTTCGAGCTGTTCGCCGCGGGCGCCTGAGCCGGGCATCCAGGACCCGCAGCACATGCCCTCCGAACCCCCGGGAGCCCGGCCTCCCACCGCCCGCATCCCCCGGTGCAGCCCGGCCGAACGGGGCTACGACGTCGAGCAGGTCGACGACGTCCTGGCCGGCGTGCGAGCGGCCCTCGGAGGCGCCCCGGACGGGTTCGCCCCGGATGGGTCCGCCCCGGACGGGCCCGCCGCCGGAGAGGATCCCCGGGCCCTGACGAGCACCCAGGTCCGCGCGGTCGTCTTTGCCGCCGCCCGGGGCGGCTACCGGCCGGAGGCCGTGGACGAGCTCCTGGAGGCCGCCGAGGACGCGCTCGCCGCGGCGGAGCGCGAGCAGTGCCTGCGCGCCCGGGGCCCCGAGGCCTGGCAGGAGCACGTCGACGCCCTGGCGCGGCTGCTCCGGAACCGCCTCGACCGCCCGCGCACCCAGCGCTTCCGGCGCCCCTCCCGGCCCCGGGCCCAGGGCTACTCCGCGGCGCACGTGGACGTCCTGTGCGAGCGCCTCGGCGCCCGGCTCGCGGGCGCGGCCCCCCTGGAGCCGGCCGAGCTGCGGCGGGCCGTCTTCCCGCCCGCGCAGGGCGAGCGCAGCTACGAGGAGCAGCAGGTGGACGCCTTCCTGGACCGCGCCGTCCAGCTGCTCCTGGCCGTCCGCTGAACCGAGCCGTCCAGCGGTCCTGTGTATACATGCTGGACCAGGCAACGTCCAGAAACGCCGATGCATGTCATGTTTTGCCGCTGAATAGGAACTTTTGGGCGTAGCGTCTTGCTCCTGTGCATACAACGGCCTAGTGTGGGCCACATCACATGAGGAGGTAGCCCATGGCCAACCAGCCACCCATCGACGCCGACGACCTCGTCGCCGACGTCGACTTCCCCGCGGCCCAGCGGTCGCCAGAGTTCCAGGAGCTGCGGAAAGCCCACCGCGGTTTCGTCTTCCCGCTCGCCGTCGTGTTCCTGGTCTGGTACCTGCTGTACGTGGTGCTCGCCATGTACGTGCCGCAGCTGTTCGCCATCCAGGTCATCGGCAACGTCAACCTCGGCGTCGTCCTGGGCCTGCTCCAGTTCGTCACGACCTTCGCGATCACGGGCGCCTACGTGTCCTTCGCCAACCGCAAGCTGGACCCGAAAGCCACGGCCATCCGGGAGCGCCTCGAGCCCGCTCTCGACCTCCCCGGCGGCGCCCACGGACAGGAGAACTGATCGATGAATCCTCTGCACTCCGCGCTCGTGCCCATGGCGGCCGGCACCACGGAGACGGTCGGCACGCCCTGGATCAACATCTCCATCTTCGGCGCGTTCGTCGTCGTCACGATGGTCATCGTCCTGCGGGCCTCGAAGTCCACGGCCACGGCGGCCGACTACTACGCCGGCGGCCGCGGCTTCAGCGGCACCCAGAACGGCCTGGCCATCGCCGGCGACTACCTCTCGGCGGCGTCCTTCCTGGGCATCGTGGGCGCGATCGCCATCCAGGGCTACGACGGGTTCCTGTACTCGATCGGCTTCCTCGTGGCCTGGCTCGTGGCGCTGCTGCTGATCGCGGAGCTCCTGCGCAACACCGGCAAGTTCACGATGGCGGACGTGCTGTCCTTCCGGCTGCGCCAGCGCCCCGTGCGCGTGGCGGCGTCCATCTCCACCCTCGCCGTGTCCGCGTTCTACCTGCTGGCGCAGATGGCCGGCGCCGGCGCCCTGGTGTCCCTGCTGCTGGGCATCGGCTCCCGGGCCGGGCAGTCCCTCGTGATCGTGGTCGTGGGCGTGCTCATGATCGTCTACGTCCTCGTGGGCGGCATGAAGGGCACCACCTACGTGCAGATCATCAAGGCCGTGCTCCTGGTCTCCGGCGTGGCGGTCATGACCGTCTGGATCCTGGCGCTGTACGGCTTCAACTTCTCGTCCCTGCTCGGTGACGCCGTCGCCGTCTCCGGCAACCCGGCCATCCTCGAGCCGGGCCTGAAGTACGGCGTGAGCGAGACCAGCAAGCTGGACTTCATCTCCCTGGGCCTGGCCCTCGTCTTCGGCGCCGCGGGCCTGCCCCACGTGCTGATGCGCTTCTACACGGTGCCGACCGCCAAGGAGGCCCGCACCTCCGTGGTCTGGGCCATCTCGCTGATCGGCCTGTTCTACCTCTTCACCCTGATCCTGGGCTTCGGCGCGGCGGCCCTCATCGGCGCCGAGCGGATCCAGGCGGCCCCCGGCGGCGTGAACTCCGCGGCCCCGCTGCTGGCGTTCGAGCTCGGCGGCTCGCTGCTGATGGGCATCATCGCGGCCGTGGCCTTCGCCACGATCCTCGCGGTCGTCGCCGGCCTGGCCATCACCGCCTCGGCGTCCTTCGCGCACGACATCTACACCAGCGTCATCAAGAAGGGCGACTCGGACCCCCGCAAGGAGCTGAAGGTCGCCAAGACCACCGTGGTGGTCATCGGCCTCGTCTCCATCGCGGGCGGCATCGGCGCGCAGGGCCAGAACGTCGCGTTCCTCGTGGCGCTCGCCTTCGCGGTCGCGGCCTCGGCGAACCTGCCGACCATCCTGTACTCCCTGTACTGGCGCCGCTTCACCACCCGCGGCGCGGTCTGGTCCATGTACGGCGGCCTGATCATCTCCGTGGGCCTCATCGTCTTCTCCCCGGTCATGTCCGGCACCGAGACGTCGATGATCCCGACCGCCGACTTCGCGTGGTTCCCGCTGCAGAACCCGGGCATCGTCTCGATCCCGGCCTCCTTCCTCCTCGGCTTCATCGGCTCCATGACGGAGCGCCGTCTCGAGGACCCGGTCAAGCAGTCCGAGATGGAGGTGCGCTCCCTCACAGGCATCGGTGCGGAGAAGCCCGTCGCGCACTGACGCGATCTCCGCTCCCACCTGGGACGATCCCCGGCCCGCCCGAAGCCTCGGCTTCCGGCGGGCCGGTCCGTGTCCGGCGGACACCCGCGTATTCACTGAAGTAAAAGGACAGGAGGCTGAGCGTCCGCTAGGGTTGGCGACGAAGCCGGCTCAGGGTATTCCTGGGGAACTCGCCGGTTGCTTACAATGAAAGTCCCTCCCGGGACGGATAAGGAGCAATCATGGGAATCATCAGCTGGATCGTCCTCGGCCTCATCGCCGGTGCTCTCGCCAAGCTCATCATGCCGGGCAACCAGGGCGGCGGCATTCTCGTCACCATGGTCCTCGGCATCGTCGGAGCCCTCCTCGGAGGCTTCCTGGGGTCGCTGATCGGCATCGGCGACCTGGAGTCCGTGTTCGACATCGGCACCATCATCACGGCCGTCGTGGGAGCGCTCATCGTGCTCTTCATCTGGGGCGCGGTCACCGGCCGCAAGGGCCGCACGCACTGACCCGGCCCCACCGGTCCCCGAGGCCCCGTCCACCGTTCCCGGTGGACGGGGCCTCGTGGCGTCCGAGCCCGGGCCGGCGTCCGCGCCCGGGGCGGGCCCGCGGGGTGATCCGGGGGATACTGGGGCCATGACGCCCCCCGCCTCCTCGCCCCGCACCCGGCAGACGCCCGAGCTGGCGGCCCTGGTCGCCGCCGGTCCCCGCAGGATCAGCGTCCTCGGCTCGACCGGCTCGATCGGCACCCAGGCCCTCGACGTCGTGCGGGCGGCCCGCGAGCTCGAGGGCCGGGCCCCGTTCACCGTGGTCGCCCTCGCCGCCGGGCGGAACCACCTCGAGCTGCTGGCCGAGCAGGCCGTCGAGACCCGCGCCGCGCTCGTGGCCACGAGCGGCACCGGCCAGGACGCCGCCCGGCTGGCCCGGCTGATCGCGGAGCGGGCCGCGGCCGCCGGGGCGGGGGACTACCGCCCCGAGATCGAGCACGGGCCCGCCGCGGCGTCCGCGGCCGCCGCCCACCCCGGCGCGGACCTGGTCCTCAACGGCATCACCGGCTCCATCGGGCTCGCGCCCACGCTGGCGGCGCTGCGGGCCGGGCACAAGCTCGCGCTGGCGAACAAGGAGTCGCTGATCGCCGGCGGCGCCCTCGTCAAGGCCGCCGCGGCGGCCACCGGGGACCCCGACGCGCTGATCCCCGTGGACTCCGAGCACTCGGCGCTCGCGCAGGCGCTGCGCGGCGGCTCCGTCGGGGAGGTGGACCGGCTCGTGCTGACGGCCTCGGGCGGGCCGTTCCGCGGCCGGTCCCGGGCGGAGCTCGAGGCGGTCACGCCGCAGGACGCGCTGCGCCACCCCACGTGGGACATGGGCCTGATGGTGACGACCAACTCCGCGTCCATGGTGAACAAGGCCCTCGAGGTGCTCGAGGCCCACCTGCTCTTCGACGTCCCCCTCGAGCGGATCGACGTGGTGGTCCACCCCCAGTCGGTGGTCCACTCCATGGTCCAGTTCGTGGACGGCTCCACCCTCGCCCAGGCCTCGCCCCCGGACATGCGCCTGCCCATCGCCCTCGGCCTGGCCTGGCCGCACCGGGTGCCCGGGGCCGCCCCGGCGTGCGACTGGACGCGCGCCGCCGAGTGGACCTTCGAGCCCCTGGACCCCGTGGCGTTCCCGGCCGTCGAGCTGATCAAGGCGGCGGGGGAGCGGGGCGGGACCTTCCCCGCGGTGTTCAACGCGGCCAACGAGGAGGCGGTGCACGCCTTCCACGACGGCCGCATCCGGTTCCCGGCCATCGTGGACACGGTCGAGGCGGTGCTGGACGGGCACGACGACGACGGCCCGCTCGAGCTCGAGGCCGTCCTGGCGGCCGAGCACTGGGCCCGCCGCCGGGCCCGCGAGGTCCTCGCCCGCTGACCGGGCCCCCGGGCCACGGCGTCCCCGTGCTAGTCTGTCGGCCGGATGACGAGTCCCAGCACGAAGCCCTGGCTGGCTGGGCGGCAACCCTCTCCCGTAGTGGGGTGCCCCAGGTGAACCATCCGGCCACGGCCGACGACGGCCGGCGGCAAGTACGGCTCGACGCCTCCCGCGCCCTTCCGCGCGCCGATCGGCCGACGCCGCCGGATCCCGGCCCTGGTGGACACCTCCGACACCTACGGACCCACGGAAAGGCACCACATGCGATCGCAGCGCCTCCCCTTCCTCGCCCTGGCCACCACCCTCGGCCTCACCCTCACCGCCTGCGGCGGCTCCGCGGGGGAGTCCTCCGGCGAGGGCGTCCTCGCCGACGACAAGGTCACCATCGGTGTCGTGGGCACGGACCCGACCCACGACGCCCTCAAGCAGCTGGCCGAGGAGCAGGGCATCACCGTCGAGTACGTCGACTTCTCCGACTACAACCAGCCGAACCCCGCCAACGAGTCCGGCGACGTGGAGATGACCTGGTTCCAGCACATCCCGTTCCTCGCCGACTACAACAACTCCGCGGGGGGCTCGATCACCCCCGTCGGGTCGACCTCGATCTACCCGCTGGGCCTGTACTCCAACCAGTACGACTCCGTGGAGCAGTTCCAGGAGGGCGACGAGATCGCGGTGCCCAACGACGCCGTGAACCTCTCCCGCGCGCTGCTGGTGCTCGAGGCCGCCGGGCTGGTGGAGCTGACCTCCGACACCCTGATCCCCACCGAGCTCGACGTCGACACCGAGGCCTCGACGGTGACGGTCACCCCGGTCTCCGCGGAGCAGACGGTGCTCTCGCTCGACTCGGTGGCCGGCTCGGTCATCAACAACGACTTCCTCTCCCGGGCGGACATCGACCCGAAGTCCGCGCTCGCCCAGGACGACCCCGACGCCGAGGGCTCCCGCGCCTACGTCAACCTGTTCACCACGACCGAGGAGCTCGCCGACGACGAGACCCTCCGGCAGGTGGCCGACCTGTACCACGAGCAGCCCGTGCTCGACGCCGAGATGACGGAGACCAAGGACACCGCCGTGCCGCTGCAGCTGGAGCAGCAGGAGCTGCAGGAGCTGACGGAGCGCTACCAGCAGGAGCTCAAGGACCAGGAGCAGTGAGCGCGGCGGTCCCCACCGGGCCGTCCGCACCCGGGCGCCCGGACGAGGTGCTCGTGCGCTTCAGCAACGTCTCCAAGACCTTCCGCACCGGCTCGGGGCGGGCGGCGCGCGAGGTGGTGGCGGTCGACGACGTGAGCCTCGACGTCCGCCGCGGCGAGATCTTCGGCGTGATCGGCTACTCCGGGGCGGGCAAGTCCACCCTCGTGCGCCTGATCAACGGGCTCGAGCCCATCACCTCCGGCTCCCTGACCGTGGAGGGCTTCGAGGTGGCCGGCCGGCGCGAGACCGAGCTGGCGCCGGTGCGGCAGGAGATCGGCATGATCTTCCAGCAGTTCAACCTCTTCACCTCCCGCACCGTGGCCGGCAACGTCGAGTACCCGCTCAAGCGGGCCGGCTGGCCGAAGGAGAAGCGCCGGGCGCGGGTGGCCGAGCTGCTCGAGTTCGTGGGCCTGTCCGCGCGCGCCGGCAACTACCCGGAGCAGCTCTCCGGCGGGCAGAAGCAGCGCGTGGGCATCGCCCGCGCCCTGGCGACCAGCCCGAAGCTGCTCCTGGCCGACGAGTCGACGAGCGCCCTCGACCCGGAGACCACGCAGGAGGTGCTGCAGGTGCTGCAGCGGGTCAACCGGGAGCTGGGCATCACCATCGTGATCATCACCCACGAGATGGACGTGGTCCGGGCGATCGCCGACCGCGTGGCCGTGATGCAGGACGGGAAGGTCGTGGAGCACGGCTCGACCGTGGACATCTTCGCCCGGCCCCGCACCGAGACCGCCCACCGCTTCGTCTCCTCCGTCCTGCACTCGGAGCCCGACGCCCGCGAGGTGGAGCGGCTGCGCCGCTCCCACCGCGGGCGCCTGGTGATCGTCGACGTCGGCGACGGCGTGGACATCGGCGGCGTGCTCTCCGACGGCGCCGCCCGCGGGGTCCGCTTCACCATCGCCTACGGCGGGATCAGCGTGCTCCAGGAGCAGTCCTTCGGGTCCCTGACCTTCGAGCTGACGGGCGAGGACACGGCCGTGCAGGCCGTGGTCGACGAGATGTCCCGCATCACGACCCTGAGAGAGGTGGCCGCGTGAACGACTGGTCCGTCCTGGGACCCGAGCTGCTGGCCGCGCTCGGGGAGACCCTGTACATGGTGGCCGTCACGCTGCTGCTCGCCGGCCTGCTCGGGCTGCTCGTGGGCGTGGGCCTCTACGTCACCCGCCGCGGCAACATCCTGGAGAACCGCGCGGTCCACGAGGGCCTCAACCTCGTGGTGAACTTCGTCCGGCCGATCCCGTTCATCATCCTGCTGGCCGCGCTCGGACCGGTGACCCAGGACGTCGTCGGCACCCGGCTCGGGCCCAACGCGGCGATCTTCGCGATGACCATCGGCGCGATGTTCGCCGTGGCGCGGATCGTCGAGCAGAACCTCATGAGCGTGGACCCCGGTGTCGTCGAGGCGGCCCGCTCGATGGGCGTCTCCCGCGGCAGGATCATCAGCACGGTGATCCTGCCCGAGGCGCTGGGGCCCCTGGTGCTCGGCTACACCTTCCTGGTCATCGGCATCACGGACATGTCCGCGATGGCCGGGGCCATCGGAGCCGGCGGCCTGGGCGACTTCGCCCTGCGGCTCGGCTACCAGCGGTTCAACGACGAGGTCACGTGGGCGGCGGTCGCCGTCATCGTGGTCCTGGTCCAGCTCGTGCAGGTGGTGGGCAACCGGCTGGCCCGCCGGATCCTGCGCCGCTGAGGCGGCCCCCGCCCGGGCACCCCGCGACGGCCGGTGCGTCTCCTCCCGGGAGGCGCACCGGCCGTCGTCGTGGACCGGTGCGCCTGCCACCCGCCGTCCAGGATGGTGGTGCAGACTGGTCCTCGCCGTGCCGCGCGCACGGCCCCGCCGTCCCCGGCGCCCGCCGGGGACCCTCGACGATCCCGGGAGGTCCGACGGATGGGCGTCGTGCTGTTCCTCGTGGGCGTGCTGCTGGCCGCGGTCGCCATCGCGGTCTCCATCGCCCTCCACGAGATCGGCCACCTGGTGCCGGCCAAGCTCTTCGGCGTGCGCGTCACGCAGTACATGGTCGGCTTCGGGCGCACCGTGTTCTCCCGCCGCCGGGGCGAGACGGAGTACGGGCTCAAGGCGGTCCCGCTGGGCGGCTACATCTCCATGGTGGGCATGTACCCGCCGGCGCGCGCGGGCGCCACGGCCCGGGCCTCGAGCACCGGCGTGTTCCAGCAGCTGGCGGCCGAGGCCCGCGGCGCCGCGGGCGGGCTCGCTCCCGGGGACGAGGAGCGCGCGTTCTACCGCCTGCCCGTGGGGAAGCGGATCGTGATCATGCTCGGCGGCCCGGTGATGAACCTGCTGCTCGGGGCCCTGTGCCTCGCCGTGCTGCTCTCCGGCTTCGGGACCGCGACGCCCACCACCACGGTCGCGTGGGTCTCCGAGTGCGTGGTGGCCGCCGAGCGCCAGGCCGCCGGGCAGACCGAGTGCCGCCCGGAGGACCCCCAGGCCCCCGCGAACGCCGCCGGGCTGCGCCCCGGGGACGTCGTCACGGCCGTCGACGGCGCCCCGGTCGCCTCCTGGGACGAGCTCACCGGCCGCATCCGGGACCGGGCCGGGGAGCGGATCCCGGTGCTGGTGGAGCGGGACGGACGGACCGTGTCCACCCAGCTGACCCCGATCCTGTCGTCGCGTCCCGTGCTGGACGACTCCGGCGCCGCGGTGGCCGGCGAGGACGGCGCCCCCCGCTACGAGCAGGTCGGCTTCATCGGGATCAGCCCGACCACCGAGCCCGTCCGGCAGCCGCTGAGCGCGGTGCCCCCGGCGGTGCTCGACGGCCTGCAGCAGATCGCCGGCGTCGTCCTGCACCTGCCGCAGCGGATCTACGAGGTCGCGGAGGCCGCGTTCTCCGACGCGCCGCGGGACCCGGACGGGCCGATCTCCGTGGTGGGGATCGGGCGGATCTCCGGGGAGATCGCCGCGCACGAGGAGATCGCGCTGCGGGACAAGGCCGCCACCCTCGTGGGGCTCGTCGGCTCCGTGAACCTGGCGCTGTTCGTGTTCAACCTGCTCCCGCTGCTGCCGCTGGACGGCGGGCACGTCGCCGGGGCCCTGTGGGAGGGGCTGCGGCGTGGCGGCGCCCGGCTCCTCGGCCGGCGCGACCCCGGCCCGTTCGACCCGGCCCGGCTGCTGCCCGTGACCTACGCGGTGGCCGTGCTGATGATCGGGATGTCCGTGCTGCTGGTCTACGCGGACATCGTCAAGCCCGTCCGGCTCTTCTGAGCCCGGCCCCGGAGCCCCGGGACCCGGCCGCCCGGCGTTCGGCCAGGGAGGAATTCCGCCCCGCGCGCCGGGGACCGCCCCGGAGCATGGGGCACAATGGGAACCGGCGACGGGCCCGGCGACCGGTCCCCGGCGCCACGACCCCAGAACCTGCCCTCGAACCCTGCTCCCGCAACCTGCTCCCGAAACCTCGGAGGAACTCCTTGACCCCGGTCAGCCTCGGCATGCCCGCCGCGCCCCAGCCCGTCCTGTCCCCGCGCCGGAAGACCCGGCAGATCCGGGTCGGGTCCGTGGGCGTCGGCTCCGACTCGCCGGTGAGCGTGCAGTCCATGACGACCACCCCCACCACGGACATCAACGCCACCCTGCAGCAGATCGCCGAGCTCAACGCCACCGGCTGCGACATCGTCCGGGTGGCCTGCCCGTCCCAGGACGACGCCGACGCCCTGCCGATCATCGCCATGAAGTCCCCGATCCCGGTGATCGCCGACATCCACTTCCAGCCGAAGTACGTCTACGCCGCCATCGAGGCCGGCTGCGCGGCCGTGCGCGTGAACCCCGGCAACATCCGCAAGTTCGACGACCAGGTCGGTCAGATCGCCCGCGAGGCCAAGGCCGCCGGGGTGTCCATCCGGATCGGCGTGAACGCGGGCTCGCTCGACCAGCGGATCATGGACAAGTACGGCAAGGCCACCCCGGAGGCGCTCGTGGAGTCCGCGGTGTGGGAGGCGTCCCTGTTCGAGGAGCACGACTTCCACGACTTCAAGATCTCCGTGAAGCACAACGACCCCGTCACCATGGTCCGGGCCTACCAGCTGCTCGCCGAGCGCGGGGACTGGCCCCTGCACCTCGGCGTGACCGAGGCCGGCCCCGCCTTCCAGGGCACCGTCAAGTCCGCCACCGCCTTCGGCGCCCTGCTCTCCCAGGGCATCGGCGACACGATCCGGGTCTCGCTCTCGGCGCCGCCGGTCGAGGAGGTCAAGGTCGGCAACCAGATCCTGCAGTCCCTGGGCCTGCGCCCCCGCAAGCTCGAGATCGTCTCCTGCCCCTCGTGCGGCCGCGCGCAGGTGGACGTCTACACCCTCGCCGACGAGGTGACGGCCGGCCTCGAGGGGCTCACCGTCCCGCTGCGGGTCGCCGTGATGGGCTGTGTCGTCAACGGCCCGGGCGAGGCCCGCGAGGCCGACCTCGGCGTGGCCTCCGGCAACGGCAAGGGCCAGATCTTCGTCAAGGGCGAGGTCGTGAAGACCGTCCCCGAGGACCGGATCGTGGAGACCCTGATCGAGGAGGCCAACCGCATCGCCGCCGAGATGGACACGGACGAGAACGGGGAGAGCACCGCGGGCAGCCCCGTCGTGAGCGTCAGCTGACGGGCCGGTGACGGGCGGTTGAGGACGCAGCGGAGGACGGCGCCGCGGCTGGTGCCGGCGGGGGAGGTCGATGCGGCCCAGCTGGACCGGCTGCTCGGCGCGGACCCCGTCGCGCACGCGTTCGTGGCCGCCCACGTGGAGTCCTGCCGCGGCGCCGAGGGCTCGCGGATCCCGCCCGTGGTGGGCACCGCCGGGCCGGACGGGGAGCTGACCGGTGCCTGCTGGGTGGGCACGAACGTGGTGCCCGTGGCCCTCGACGCCCAGGGGCTGGACCTCGTGGGCGGGCACCTGCGGCGCGGCGGGTCCCGGCACGCCTCGCTGTTCGGGCCCGCCGAGCTCGTGCTCGGTCTGTGGGCCCGGGTGGAGCGCTCCTGGCCCCGGCCCTTCGACGTGCGCCCCGTCCAGCCCCTGCTGGCGATCGACCGGGACCCGCTGCCCGACCCGCACCCCGGTGTCCGCGTCGCCCGCCCCGAGGACCTCCCCGCCGTGCTCCCGGCGAGCGCCGCCATGTTCGAGGAGGAGGTCGGCTACTCCCCGTACACGGGAGGTGACCGCGGATACCGGGACCGGGTCTCCGCGCTCGTCGGGGCGGGGCGCTGCCTCGTGCTCACCGACGACGGCGGCCGCGTGGTGTTCAAGGCCGACCTCGGCTCGGTGGTGCGCGGGGTGGCGCAGGTGCAGGGCGTGTGGGTCGACCCGGCGCACCGCGGCCGGGGGCTGGCGGCGCCCTGCATGGCCGCCGCCGTGCGCCTGGCCCGCCTGCGCACCCCCGTGGTCAGCCTCTACGTCAACGACTACAACGTCCGGGCCCTCGCCACCTACCGGCGGGTCGGCTTCGAGCGCGTCGGGACCTTCGCCACCGTGCTGCTCTGAGCCGTCGGGCCGGCCGATCCCGGCGCGGCGCGCCGGGCCGGGGGTGTAGATTTGACCGGAATCCGCGGCGCCGTCGGCGCCGCCCACCCTCATGACGCCCGGGCCCGGACGCACCTCGCCGCGCTCCCCGGGAGAAACGGAGCCCACGTGGCGCTGCGCCTCTCCTCCCTGTTCCTGCGGACCCTCCGCGAAGACCCCGTCGACGCCGAGGTGGACAGCCATAAGCTGCTCGTGCGCGCCGGGTACATCCGCCGTGCCGCGCCCGGCATCTACACCTGGCTGCCGATGGGCCTGCGGGTGCTCGGGAAGGTCGAGCAGGTGGTGCGGGAGGAGATGGGCGCGATCGGGGCCCAGGAGGTGCACTTCCCGGCGCTGCTGCCGCGCGAGCCCTACGAGGTCACCAACCGGTGGACGGAGTACGGCGAGAACCTCTTCCGCCTCAAGGACCGCAAGGAGGCCGACTACCTCCTCGCGCCCACGCACGAGGAGATGTTCACGCTGCTCGTGAAGGACCTGTACTCCTCGTACAAGGACCTCCCCGTCACCCTCTACCAGATCCAGGCGAAGTACCGGGACGAGGCCCGCCCCCGCGCCGGCCTGCTGCGCGGGCGCGAGTTCGTGATGAAGGACTCCTACTCCTTCGACGTCGACGACGCCGGGCTCGACGAGTCCTACACCCGGCACCGCGAGGCCTACGTCCGGATCTTCGAGCGCCTCGGCCTGCCCGTGGTCGCCGTCTCGGCCCAGTCCGGGGCGATGGGCGGGTCCCGCTCCGAGGAGTTCCTGCACCCCACGGTCATCGGCGAGGACACGTTCGTGCGCTCGCCCGGCGGCTACGCCGCCAACGTCGAGGCGGTGACCACCGTGGTGCCCGAGGAGCGCGACCCCGCCGAGGCCCCCGAGGCCCGGGTGCTCGAGACCCCGAACAGCCCCACGATCGACACGCTCGTGGAGCGCTCGAACGAGCTGCACCCGCGCGCCGAGGGCGCCTGGACCGCCGCCGACACGCTCAAGAACGTCGTGCTGGCCGTCATCCTGCCCGACGGCGAGCGCCGTCTCGTGGCGGTCGGGCTGCCCGGGGACCGCGCGGTGGACCTCAAGCGCATCGAGGCCGGCATCGGCGCGGCACTGGACGTCTCCGGGGAGCTGCTGGTGGAGCAGGCCGGCGACGACGACCTGCGCGCCTGCCCGCTGCTGGTCAAGGGCTACATCGGTCCCGGCCTGTCCCTCGACCAGGCCGTGCTCGGCGAGGAGTCCGCGACCGGCATCCCCTTCTTCGTGGACCCGCGCGTGGTCCGCGGCACCCGCTGGGTCACCGGGGCGAACGTGGCCGGCCAGCACGTCTACGACCTCACGGCCGGGCGCGACTTCGCCTGGGACGGCGTCCTGGAGTGCGCCGAGGTCCGGGCGGGCGACCCCGCGCCGGACGGCTCCGGCCCGCTCGAGGCGGCGCGCGGCATCGAGATGGGCCACATCTTCCAGCTCGGCCGCAAGTACGCGGAGGCACTGGGACTGAAGGTCCTGGACCGCAACGGCAAGCTCGTCACCGTGACGATGGGCTCCTACGGGATCGGCGTCACCCGGGCGGTGGCGGCCCTGGCCGAGGCCTACCACGACGACAAGGGCCTGATCTGGCCCCGCCAGGTCGCCCCGGCGGACGTCCACGTGGTCGCCACCGGCAAGGGCCCCGAGGTGCTCGAGGAGGCCGAGAAGGTCGTGGCCGAGCTCGAGGCGGAGGGACTCGAGGTGCTCTTCGACGACCGGCCCAAGGTCTCCCCGGGCGTGAAGTTCGGCGACGCCGAGCTGCTCGGCGTGCCCACCGTGCTGGTGGTCGGCCGGGGCCTCAAGGACGGCGTCCTCGAGCTCAAGGACCGCGCGAGCGGGTCCAGCGAGGACGTGGCCCGCGACGGCGTCGCCGCGGTGGTCGCCGCAGCCGTGCGCGGCTGAGCCCGTGCACGGGCTCGGCGCCTGGCTCGGGCCCTCGGGCCTGGAGCAGATGGACCCCGGCGTCGTCGCCCTGCTGGTGGCCGCCGGACTCGCAGCGGGCTTCGTGGACGCCGTCGTCGGCGGCGGCGGGCTGCTGCAGCTGCCCGTGGTCCTGATGGTCCCGGGGATCAGCCCGGTCCAGGCCCTGGCCACCAACAAGATGGGCTCCGTGTTCGGCACGGCGACGAGCGCGGTGACGTTCTACCGCCGCACGTCCCCCGACCTGCGCACGGCCCTGCCCATGGCCGGCGTCGCCCTGGTCGGCAGCTTCGGCGGGGCGGCGCTCGCCGCGTCCCTGCCGGAGGAGGTGTTCCGGCCCATCATCCTCGCCGCGCTCGTGGCCGTGCTCCTCTTCACCGTGGCGCGGCCGACCGTCGGGCAGCTCACCGAGCTGCGCCACAGCGGGGCGCGGCACTACGGCACCGCGATGGTCATCGGCACCGTGATCGGCTTCTACGACGGCGTGATGGGCCCGGGCACCGGGTCGTTCCTGGTCATCGCCATGATCACGCTGCTGGGCTACAGCTTCCTGGCCGCGAGCGCCAAGGCCAAGATCGTCAACCTCGCCACCAACGTGGGCGCCCTCGTCTTCTTCTTCGGCCACGGCTCCGTGCTGTGGGGCCTGGGCCTCGTCCTGGGGCTGTCCAACATGCTCGGCGGCTACCTCGGGGCGCGCACCGCCGTGGCCCGCGGCAGCCGCTTCATCCGGGTCGTGTTCCTGACCGTGGTCTCGCTGCTGATCCTCAAGCTGGGCGTCGACGTCCTGCGCGGGGCCTGAGCGGCCCCGACGGTCCGCGCGCTCACTGCGGGCCGGGGTCGCGCAGCACCCCGGGCAGGGCCTCCACGTCCCCGGTGAGCTCGGCCTGCAGCCCGGTGGCGCGCTCGAGCGCCACGAGCGCCCAGCACCGCGTGCCGGCGTCCCCCCGGGCGAGCACGTGCGCGGCGGCCTCCTGCACGTCCCGGACCGCGGTCTCCGCGACGCGGCCGGGGTGCGCCCGCAGGTCGCCGGGGAGCACGTAGGCGCCCGCGGGCAGCCCCGGGTCGGCCGCGAGCACCTGCCGGGCGGCGGGGAGCTCGAGCAGGTCCTCGACGTCCTCCCGGCCCCGGGCCGGGAGCCCGTCGGGGACGGAGCCGCCGGCGGAGGCGCCGGTGCGGGCGGCCAGCGCCTCGAAGGCGTAGCCGGCCCGGTCCAGCGCCGACCACAGGACGGCGCCCGGTGCGCTCGGGGCGCCGGGCGCGGGTGCCGCGGCCGCGTCGCACAGCGCGCCGCCGTCCGGGGCCGGGGGCCCGGGGCCGTCCAGCTGCCGGGCCGCCGTGGCGCGCGAGACCGCCGCGGCGCCGAGCACCCGCGCCAGGGCGGGGTCCTCGGCCGTCAGGGCGTCCCGGGCCAGGGCCGTCGCCGTCGTGCGCAGCGCGGTGGACGCCGTGCCGTCCGCGGCCACGACGTCCGCGGGGGACGGGCGCCGCGCCCGGGCGGCGGCGCCCGTGCGGTCGTCGGGCGCGGGGCCGAGGGCCTCGAGCTGCCGGGCCAGGTCCGCGCGCACGCCCTCCCGCCGGCCGGCGGGCACCGGCCCGGGGGAGGGGACCGCGAGCACGGCCCGGGTGCGCAGCCACGCGTCGGCGCGCGCGACCTCGTCCGGGGGCACCGGGCGGGCGGACTCCAGCCACCACGCCCCGGCGCCGCCGGTCACGAGCAGGACGCCCAGCAGCAGCGGGAGCACCCGGGAAGCGGTCGTGCGCGGATCGGTCACCGGACGGCTCCTGGGGGACGGGCACGGGAGAGGGGGCGGGTTCATCATAGGATCTCCAGGACCGACCCCGCCGTCCCGACAGCACGAGGAGACCCCGTGAGCGAGCACAGCACCCCCGGACCCGACGACGACCGGCGGCTGGCCGAGCTGATCGGCCCCGCCGTGGAGGAGTCCGGGCTGGTCCTGGAGGGCGTCGCGCTGAAGCCGACCGGCACCGGCCTCGTGCTGCAGGTGCTCGTGGACCTCCCGGAGGACAGCACGGCCAGCGTGGACATCGACCGGATCGCCACGGTCTCCCGCGCCGTGTCCGAGCTCCTCGACCGCACGGACCCCGTGCCGGGCTCCGCCTACGAGCTGGAGGTCTCCTCCCCGGGGGCCACCCGGGAGCTCACGGCGCCGCGGCACTGGCGGCGCTCGATCGGCCGGCTGGTGCGCGTCACCCCGGTGGAGGGCGAGAAGTTCACGGCCCGCCTGCTCGAGGTGGAGCCGGACGGCGTGGTCCTGCAGCGCAGCCACCAGGTGAAGAAGGGCATGCCGCCCCGGCTGCTGGACCCGGAGCGCTGGGCCTTCGACGCCGTGCGCCGCGCCAAGGTGGAGGTCGAGTTCACGGACTGACGGCCCGCCCGGACCCGGCACGAGTGTAAGATGTGCCGTTGACGCCGCGGCGCCCACCGGCGCCGCGGTCCGCAGTGCGACGACCACCGGGTGCGACGACGATCGTGCGAGCACGACCCGTGACGGCGCCCCGTCATCCCCGACGGCGTGCCGCTCCGCCCCCGGGGTCGAGAGGTGAGGAAGGCCGGACATGGACATCGATATGAGCACCCTCCGACTGCTGGAGCGTGAGCGCGACATCCCCGTGGACCTGCTCATCCCCACCATCGAGCAGGCCCTCCTGCTGGCGTACCACAAGACCGCCGGCGCGCTCCCGGGCGCGCGCGCGGAGATCGAGCGCAGGACCGGCCACGTGACCATCTGGGCCCCCGAGCTGGACGAGGACGGCGAGGCGGTCGGGGAGTTCGACGACACCCCGGCCGGCTTCGGGCGGATCGCCGCCTCCACGGCGCGCCAGGTCATCCTCCAGCGGCTGCGCGACGTCGAGGACGACGCCGTGCTGGGCCACTTCAAGGGCCGCGAGGGCGAGATCGTCTCCGGACAGATCCAGCAGGGGCACAACCCGCACATGGTCCAGGTGGACCTGGGCACCGTGGAGGGCGTGCTGCCCCCGCACGAGCAGGCCCCCGGCGAGAAGTACCCCCACGGCGCCCGCATCCGCGCGTTCGTCGTCGAAGTCAAGCGCGGCATGAAGGGCCCCTCGATCACGCTGTCCCGCTCCCACCCGGACCTGGTGCGCCGCCTGTTCGAGATGGAGGTGCCGGAGATCGCCGACGGCACCGTGGAGATCATGGCCGTGGCCCGCGAGGCCGGGCACCGCACGAAGATCGCCGTGCGCGCCACCCAGGCCGGGATCAACGCCAAGGGCGCCTGCATCGGGGAGATGGGCTCCCGCGTGCGCGCCGTGATGAACGAGCTGCACGACGAGAAGATCGACATCGTCGACTGGTCGGACGACCCCGCCCGGTGCATCGCCAACGCGCTGTCCCCGGCCAAGGTGTCCCGGGTCAGCGTGCTCGACGAGCGGGCCCGCTCGTCCCGCGCCGTCGTCCCCGACACCCAGCTGTCCCTGGCCATCGGCAAGGAGGGCCAGAACGCCCGCCTGGCCGCGAAGCTCACCGGCTGGAAGATCGACATCGTCCCCGAGTCGAAGGCCGCCGAGCGCGGCTGAGACCGGCCCCGGCGCGGGCCCCGGCGCCCCGCACCGGGGCCCGTCCCGGGATCCCGCGCGCGCCCGGTTTCGGCCCAGGGCGGTCCCCGGGATAGACTGGACAGCGGTCAGACCGTTGGTGGTCCCTGTCCGGCGCCGGCTCCCGGCCCGCACGGGACGTCCCCGACGTCCCGGCGCGAGACGAGGAGTGCGGAGCGAGTGAGTGCAGACTCCCGTCGCACGTGCATCGGATGCCGGACCACCGAACACCCTGACCAGCTCGTACGTGTGGTGACCGAACCGACCGACGGCGGCCTCCGGGCCGTGGTCGACCGGACGGGGCGCCTCGGCGGTCGCGGAGCCTGGCTCCACCCCTCCCACGAGTGCCTGGACACGGCCCTGCGCCGGCGCGCCTTCCGGCGCGCGTTCCGGGCGGTCGTGGACACGGAGGCGGTCGCCCCCGGACTGGACGCCCTGCTGTCCACGAGGGCAGCCCCGTGACCGGGCGCACGAGTGCCGACCACAGCCGTCCCCGGACGGCAGCCCGCGCGGTCCGACCGGACCGGTGACCACGTCCGCACGCGGGTGCAGAACTGGAAAGCGAGTCAGAGAACCGATGGAAAACCGATGAGTGCCCAGCGATGAGTGCTTCGTTGTGCTCTGCCAACGGCCTCCCGCGACCCCGCGCCGTCCTCGACGGCCGACGCTCCGGGAGCCTCAACGGAAAATAAGTGGTTCGTGCCTGTTTCGGTGCGGACCGAGACAGGAGAGAAGTGGCCAAGCCCCGCGTTCACGAGCTCGCGAAAGAGCTCGGAATAACGTCCAAGGAAGCGATTTCCACGCTTCAGACCCTGGGTGAGTTCGTCCGAGGCGCGTCCTCGACCGTCGAGCCGCCCGTCGCCAAGAAGCTGCGCTCGGCCCTCGCCGGCAGGGCGGAGAAGTCCGCCCCGGCCGCCGCTGCGCCGGCCGGCAGGCCCGCGCCGAAGCCCAGCACGTCGTCCAAGCCCGGCAGCGCCGCCCCCGCCCCGGGCCCGGCTGCCGCCAGGCCCGCCGGGAAGCCGGCGGAGAAGGCGCCCGAGAAGGCCGCCGAGCAGAAGCCCGCCGAGCAGAAGCCGGTCGAGCAGGCGCCCGAGCAGAAGCCTGCGGAGCAGGCCCCGCAGCGCCCGGCGTCCCCGGGCGCCAAGGCACCCGCCCCGGGCCCGCGCCCGGGCAACAACCCGTTCGCCAGCCAGCAGGGCATGGGCCGCAGCGGGGCGCCCCGTCCGGGCTCCGCCGCGCCGCGCCCCGGCGGCACCGCGCCCCGTCCGGGCTCGGCCGCGCCGCGCCCCGGCGCACCCCGCCCGGCGGGCCCCCGCCCGGGCAACAACCCGTTCGCCGCCCAGCAGGGCATGCGCTCGGGCCGTCCCGAGCGCCAGGGCGGTCCCCGTCCCCAGGGCCAGGGCCAGGGCGGACCTCGTCCGCAGGGCCAGGGTCAGGGCGGTCCCCGTCCGCAGGGCCAGGGCGGACCCCGTCCCCAGGGCGGTCCCCGTCCCGGTGGGGCGCGCCCCAGCCCGAACATGATGCCCGGCCACACCACCGGCGTGGCCCCGATCGGCTCGCGGCCGGCCGGCGGCGGCGCCGGTCCGCGCCGCGGCGGTCCCGGCGGCGGGGGCGGGTTCTCCCGTCCCGGCGGCGGCCCCGGCCGCGGCGGCCGCGGCGGCACCCAGGGCGCCTTCGGGCGCGGCGGCGCCCGCGGCAAGCAGCGCAAGTCGAAGCGGGCGAAGCGCCAGGAGCTCGAGCAGATGAAGGCCCCGTCCGTCGGCGGCGTCTCCGTGCCCCACGGCGACGGCACCACGGTCGTGCGGCTGCGCCGCGGCGCGTCCCTGACGGACTTCGCCGAGAAGATCAACGCGAACCCGGCCTCCCTCGTCACGGTGCTCATCCACCTCGGCGAGATGGCCACGCAGACGCAGTCCCTCGACGAGGAGACCTTCCAGCTGCTGGGTGCCGAGCTCGGGTACAGGATCCAGGTGGTCTCGCCGGAGGACGAGGAGCGGGAGCTCTTCGAGTCCTTCGACATCGACCTGGAGGCCGAGGCCGCGGCCGAGGGCGACGACGTCCTGGAGGCGCGCCCGCCGGTCGTCACCGTCATGGGCCACGTCGACCACGGCAAGACCCGCCTGCTCGACGCCATCCGGAACACGAAGGTGACCGAGGGCGAGGCCGGCGGCATCACCCAGCACATCGGCGCCTACCAGATCAGCACCGAGCTGGACGGCCAGGAGCGGCAGATCACGTTCATCGACACCCCGGGCCACGAGGCGTTCACCGCCATGCGTGCCCGTGGTGCGCAGGTGACGGACATCGCCGTGCTCGTGGTCGCCGCGGACGACGGCGTCATGCCGCAGACGGTCGAGGCGCTCAACCACGCCCAGGCCGCCGGTGTGCCGATCGTGGTGGCGGTCAACAAGATCGACAAGCCCGAGGCGAACCCGGACAAGATCCGCGGCCAGCTCACCGAGTACGGCCTGGTCCCCGAGGAGTACGGCGGCGACACCATGTTCGTCGACGTCTCCGCGCGCCAGGACCTCAACATCGACGAGCTGCTGGACGCGATCGTGCTGACCGCGGACGGCGCCCTCGAGCTGCAGGCGAACCCGAACAAGGATGCCCGCGGCGTGGCCATCGAGGCGAACCTGGACAAGGGCCGCGGTGCGGTCTCGACCGTGCTCGTGCAGTCCGGCACGCTGCGCGTCGGCGACGCGATCGTCGCCGGCGCCGCGTACGGCCGCGTGCGCGCCATGTTCGACGAGAACGGCCAGGCCGTCGACGAGGCCGGTCCCTCGCGCCCCGTGCAGGTGCTGGGCCTGGACTCCGTGCCCCGGGCCGGCGACACGTTCCTCTCCACCCCGGAGGAGCGCACCGCGCGCCAGATCGCCGAGAAGCGCCAGGCGGCGGACCGCAACGCCCTGCTCGCCAAGCGCCGCAAGCGGATCACGCTCGAGTCCTTCGACGAGGCCGTGGCCGCCGGCAAGATCGACACGCTCAACCTCATCATCAAGGGCGACGTGTCCGGTGCCGTGGAGGCGCTCGAGGACTCGCTGCTCAAGATCGACGTGGGCGAGGAGGTCCAGCTGCGCGTCATCCACCGCGGTGTCGGCGCGATCACGCAGAACGACGTCAACCTGGCGACCGTGGACAACGCGATCATCATCGGCTTCAACGTCCGTCCCGCCGAGCGCGTGACGGAGCTGGCCGACCGCGAGGGCGTCGAGATGAAGTTCTACTCGGTGATCTACAACGCCATCGACGACGTCGAGAGCGCGCTCAAGGGCATGCTCAAGCCGGAGTACGAGGAGGTGGAGCTCGGCACCGCCGAGATCCGCGAGGTCTACCGGTCCTCCAAGTGGGGCAACATCGCCGGTGCCTACATCACCAAGGGCACCATCCGGCGCAACGCCAAGGCCCGGCTCGTCCGGGACGGCAGCGTCGTGGCGGACAACCTCACGATCGACTCGCTGCGCCGGTTCAAGGACGACGCGACCGAGGTCCGCGAGGGCTACGAGTGCGGTATCGGGCTCGGCTCCTTCAACGACATCCACGAGGGCGACCTCATCGAGACGTGGGAGATGCGCGAGAAGCCGCGCGCCTGACCCGTCCCGCGTCCCGCGCCCCGCGCGCGGGACGCCCGCGGCGGCACGGGCGGGCCCAGCGCCCGCCCGTGCCGCCGCGACCCTTCCAGCACCGCTTCGTGCACCGTCCCGACCCGAGGAGCATCCACCATGGCTGACGCAGCACGCGCCGCCCGACTCGCCGACCGGATCAAGGTCGTCGTGGCCCAGGCGCTCGAGCGCCGGGTCAAGGACCCCCGGCTGGGCTTCGTGACCATCACGGACGCCCGCGTCACCAACGACCTCCAGCACGCCACCCTGTACTACACGGTGTTCGGCACCGCGGAGGAGCAGGAGAGCACCCGCGCCGCCCTGGAGTCCGCCAAGGGCGTCCTGCGCAGCGAGGTCGGCCGCAACATCACGGCCCGCCTGACGCCCACGCTGACCTTCGTCCCCGACGAGATCCCGGTCAACGCCTCGCACCTCGAGGAGGTGCTGCGCGCGGCCAAGGAGAAGGACGCCCAGGTCGCGGCCCAGGCGGCCGGCGCCAGCTGGGCCGCGGGGGAGGACCCCTACCGGAAGCCGGCCGAGGAGGACGACGAGTCCTCCCGGGACCGCTGAGCGGGCGGAGGCACCGGGGAAGTGACCCGCACGAAGCCTGACGTCCCGAGCCCGGACCCGTCCCTGCCGACGCCGTCCGGGCTCGTGGTCGTGGACAAGCCCGCCGGCTGGACCAGCCACGACGTCGTCGCCCGCGCCCGGCGCCTCGCGGGCACCCGCAAGGTCGGCCACGCCGGGACCCTGGACCCCATGGCCACCGGCGTCCTGGTCCTCGGCGTGGACCGTGCCACCCGCCTCCTGACCTGGGTCGTCGGGCGGGACAAGACGTACGCCGCGACGATCCGGCTCGGCCTGACCACCGTCACCGACGACGCCGAGGGCGAGGTCCTCGACGTCGCCGGCCCCGGAGCCGTCGCCGCCGTGGACGAGGACGCGGTGGCCGCCGGCGTCGCCCGGCTCACCGGTGACCTCCAGCAGGTCCCCGCGAAGGTCAGCGCCATCAAGGTCGAGGGCCGGCGCGCCTACGCGCAGGTCCGGGCCGGGCAGGACGTCGAGCTCGCCGCCCGCCCCGTCACCGTGTCCGAGTTCGCCGTGCACCGGCTGGTGCGGACCCGCGACGACGCCGGGCGCGACGTCCTCGACGTCGACGTCACCGTGACCTGCAGCTCCGGCACCTACGTCCGGGCCCTGGCCCGGGACCTCGGCGCCGACCTCGGGGTCGGCGGCCACCTCACCGCCCTGCGCCGGACCCGGGTGGGCGCGTGGGGCCTCGAGGACGCCTCGACCCTCGAGGAGCTCGCCGAGGAGGTGGCCGCCGGCCGCCCGCTGCCCGTGACGAGCCTCGAGGACGCCGCGGCGGGACTGTTCGCCGTCCGCCGGCTGACGGCGGCCGAGGCCGAGGACGTCGCCCACGGCCGCCGGATCGGCGCCAGCACCGTGGACCCCGGTGCGGGTCCGCTCGACAACGAGGCCGTCACGGGCGGCTTCGCCCCCGACGGGCGGCTCGTGGCCCTGCTCTCGGACCGCGGCCACCGCGGGGAGCGCACCGCCAAGCCCGTGCTCGTCTTCCTGCCCGGGGAGCGGTTTCCCGGGCCGCCGGGGACCCCGCCGGGGGAGCGCTGATGCTGTGGGGCTACGACGGCTGGTTCTGGGCCGCGGTGCTGCTGGGCGGCCTCTCCTTCCTGGTGTGCGCCGTGCAGGCCGTGCGCGGACGGCGGCCCGACGACTGGACCCAGGGCTCCGTGCTGCTGCTCGAGGCGTTCCTGCTCGTCCACGCGGTGGGCACGGTGGTCATGCACGTGCTGGGTCCCGGGCCCACCGGCTCGGCCCTCGAGCACTGGGGCTACCTCCTGACCGCGCTGCTCGTCCCGGCGGGCACCTTCGTGTGGTCGCTCGTGGAGCGCTCGAGCTGGTCCAACTGGGTGCTCGCGGCCGCGGGCCCCGTGGTGGCGATCATGGTCTACCGCATGAACTTCATCTGGTACTACCAGTGAGCCCGCGCACCGCCCCGACCCCGCAGGAGGCACCCCGATGACGCACGACGCCCCGGAGAGCGGGCCCACCCGGCTGCAGCAGCGCTTCGGGCCGCGCGCCGGCACGGCGCGCGGCGACCGCAAGTCCTCGGGCTTCGGGCGCCTGGTGGTCGTGGTCTACGCGGTCTTCTCCCTCTCGGCCGGTGTCCGCTCGCTGTACCAGATCCTGACCGGCTTCGGGACCGCGCCGCTGCCGTACCTGCTCTCCGCGTTCGCCGCGGCCGTCTACGTGGTGGCCACCGTGGCCCTCGCCCGGCCCGGCCCCCGGTGGCACCGCCTGGCCACGGCGGCCGTGGGCGTGGAGCTGCTCGGGGTGCTCGGCGTGGGGCTGCTCTCCGTGCTCGCCCCGGCCCTGTTCCCCGAGGCCAGCGTGTGGTCCCGCTTCGGGCAGGACTACGGTCACGTGCCGCTGGTGCTGCCGGTGGTCGGCCTCGCCTGGCTCCGCCGGTCCCGGCCCCGCGGCGGGGGCGCCCCGGCCTGACCGCCCGCCCCGCCCTGACCGCACGCCGGTCCTGCCCCGCGCGGCGCCCCGGCACGCACCGGGTAGGCTCGGTCGCGGGCCGCAGCGCCCCGCGCCGCACGCCGTTCGAAAGGATTCCCGCCGATGCCCGTACGCCCCGACGGCGCCGAGGACTACGACGTCCCCGTCCTCACCGACGGCACCGTGGTGCTGCGCCGGCTCGAGGAGCGCGACGTCCCGCAGCTGGCCCGCAACTGCGCGGACCCCGCGGCGGCGGAGTTCACCACCGTGCCGCTCGGCTACACGGAGGCGGACGCCCGCTGGTACGTCGAGGAGTTCGTCCCCGCGGCCTGGCGCGCCGGCCGCGAGTACAACTGGGCCGTGGCGGACGCCCGGACCGACCGCCTGCACGGGACGGTGGGGCTCAACGCCCTGCGCGGGACCACGGCCGACATCGGGCTCAACTTCGGCCCGCACGCCCGCGGCTCCGGCGCGGCGGAGGCCGCCTGCCGGCTGCTGCTCGAGCACGCGTTCGGGTCCCTGGGCCTCACCTATGCTTACTGGATGGCCAAGGTCCCCAACTGGGCCAGCCGCAAGCTCGCGTGGAGGCTCGGCTTCCGCTCCCCGGTGCGGATCGACGGGTTCATGGAGCAGCGCGGCGCCTCGGTGGACGCCTGGATCCTGACCCTCGGCGCCGAGGACCCCCGCACTCCGCAGACCCCGTGGGACGGCCCGCCGTCCCCGTCCGCGGCGCCCGCGGAGGAGCCCGGCGGCCCGCACCGACCCGGCCCGCGCTGACGAGCCCCACCCGTACCTGCCTGTTGTCGTTCCTGCGAGGAGAACCGTGTTCCGCTGGCGAGATCTCTCTGACGTCCCCCCGGGCTTCGGCCCGTCGGTGGTCACCATCGGCAATTTCGACGGCGTCCACCGGGGTCACCAGCGGGTGCTGTCCGAGCTCGTCGACGCGGCCCGCGAGCGGGGCTGGGCCTCGGTGGTCGTGACGTTCGACCCGCACCCCGCACAGGTGCACCGTCCCGGCAGCCACCCGGGACTGATCATGGGCACCGAGGACAAGCTGGACGCCCTCGAGCGGACCGGCGCGGACGCCGCCCTCGTGCTGGAGTACACCCTGCAGTTCGCGGACCAGTCCACGGAGCAGTTCGTGCTGAGCACCCTGGTGGGGCCGCTCGGCGCCCGCTGCCTCGTGGTGGGGGAGGACACGCGCCTGGGCAAGGACAACACGGGCAACATCGACACGCTCCGGGAGCTGGGGGAGCGCCACGGCTTCGAGGTCCGGGTGGTCGACGACCTGCTCGACGCGCTGCACGAGGAGCACCCGGAGCACGCCCCGGCCGTGACGACCGCGGGGGAGCGGCGCTGCTCCTCCACGTGGATCCGGGCCTGCCTGCAGGCGGGGGACGTGCGCGCGGCCGCCCGGCTGCTCGGGCGCCACCACCGGATGCGCGGGGAGGTGGTGCACGGGGCCGCCCGCGGGCGGGAGCTGGGCTATCCCACGGCCAACCTCTCCCCGGAGGCGGCCGGCTTCGTGCCCGCCGACGGGGTGTACGCCGGGTGGCTGGTCGACGCCTCCGGCACCCGCTGGCCCACCGCGATCTCCGTGGGGTCCAACCCGACCTTCGAGAACGTGCCCCGGCAGGTCGAGGCGCACGTCATCGACCGCCCCGAGGAGCGGGTCGAGGACTTCGACCTCTACGGCCAGGAGGTGGTCGTGGAGTTCGTCGCCCGGCTGCGCGGGATGGTCGCCTACGAGGGCGTGGACAAGCTCGTGGCGCAGATGGACGACGACGTCGAGCGCACCCGGGGCATCCTGGCCGCCGAGGCCTGAGCCCCGGCGGCCCGCGCCGCCGCCCCGCACCGCCCGGCGGCGCCCCCTCGGCCGTGCCCGCGCCGGCTACATCTCCTCGTGCGTGTTCGGGTCGAAGCCGGAGCCGCTGATCCCGGTGTGCAGCATCCGCATCCGGCGCATCTGGTCCTCGTCCAGCTCCCAGTCGAGGACGTCGAGGTTCTCGGCCATGCGCCGGGGGTCGGAGCTCTTGGGGATCGGGACGGTGTGCGACTGCAGGTGCCAGCGCAGGACGACCTGGGCCGGGGTCCGTCCGGTCTGCCGGGCGATCCGGGCGATCCACTCGTGCTGGAGCAGGTCGGTCTTGCGGCCCAGCGGGGACCAGGCCTGGGTGACGATGCGGTGCTCCTCGTGGAACTCCCGCAGCCGCTCCTGCTGGTACTGCGGGTGCAGCTCCACCTGGTTGACCGCCGGCGTCTCGCCGGTCTCCTCGATCAGGCGCCGGATGTGGGCGGGCGTGAAGTTGGACACCCCCACCGAGCGGACCAGGCCCTCCTGGCGCAGCTCCAGCATCGTCCGCCACGTCTCCACGTACCGGCCGACCGAGGGGTTCGGCCAGTGGATGAGGTAGAGGTCCACGTGGTCGGTGCCCAGCCGGCGCAGGGAGCCCTCGAGCGAGCGCCGCACCGAGTCCGTGCCGTGGTCCCGGCCGGGCAGCTTGGTGGTGAGGAACAGCTCGCCGCGCGGCACGCCGGCGGCCGCGACCGCGCGGCCCACGCCCGTCTCGTTGCCGTAGTTCACCGCGGTGTCCACCATCCGGTACCCCCGCATCAGGGCCTCGGCGACGTCGGCCTCGGCCGCGGCGTCGTCCATCGGATAGGTGCCCAGCCCGATCGCGGGGATCCGCCGGCCGTCCCGCATCGTGTGCGTGCGGTCGGCGACCGCCGTCCCCCGCCCGTCCTTCTCGTCCTTGCTCACGCGCTGCTCCTGCTCGTCTCGTGCTGCTCGTCCCGGCGCCCGTGCGCCGGGACCCCGCCGTCGTGTCCCTCCCATCTTGGCCCACCGGCCGGGGCGCGCCCAGCCCAGCGCGCCGCGCGGGGCGAGGGTGGGGCGGCGCGCCCGCGTCCGCTAGACTGGACGGCGGTCCGACTGCAGTCCGTGGTTGTCGGACCCCCGGGGAGCCCCGGGACCCGGCGACGAGCCCGTCGTCCGGGCCGCACGGTACTGACTCGAACGGAGTTACACGTGGCACTCGACGCCGCCATCAAGCAGGAGATCATCAAGGACTTCGCGACCCACGAGGGCGACACCGGTTCGCCCGAGGTGCAGATCGCGGTCCTGACCCGCCGGATCGCCGATCTGACGGAGCACCTGAAGCAGCACAAGCACGACCACCACACCCGCCGCGGCCTGATGGCCCTGGTCGGTCGCCGCCGCCGCATGCTGACCTACCTGCGCGACACCGACATCACGCGCTACCGCACGCTCATCGAGCGGCTCGGCCTGCGCCGCTAGTCGGCACCCGGCGGCGTCCGCCCGGCAACGGGAGGACGCCGCCGGAGCACCGGGCCCGCCCGGCACGGCAGCCGGACGGGCGTGGTGCACCACCACAGACAGCACCATCGAACACCAGACGGGGCCACCGCGCCGATCATTCGCGGTCCTCGGTAGTGATCTCCGGACACCGGACGGCCCTCGCGGCCCCGGCCCTTCCGTGGATCTCGATCGAAGACCGGGTGACGCGCGGACGGTCCCGCCGACACGAAACGGAGGTGACCCTTGGAGGGTCCCGAGATCCAGTACGCCGAAGCCGTCATCGACAACGGCTCCTACGGAAAGCGCGTCGTGCGCTTCGAGACCGGCCGCCTCGCCAAGCAGGCCGCCGGCTCCACCCTCGTCTCCATCGACGAGGACACCACCATGCTCGCCGCCACCACGGTGGGCAAGTCGCCCCGCCAGGGCTTCGACTTCTTCCCCCTGACGGTCGACGTCGAGGAGCGGATGTACGCCGCCGGGCGCATCCCGGGCTCGTTCTTCCGCCGCGAGGGCCGTCCCTCGACGGACGCGATCCTCACCTGCCGGCTCATCGACCGCCCGCTGCGCCCCGCCTTCGGCAAGGGCATCCGCAACGAGGTGCAGGTCGTCGTCACGATCCTGTCCATGAACCCGGACGAGATCTACAACACCGTCGCGATCAACGCCGCGTCGATGGCCACGACCCTGTCGGGCATGCCCTTCCAGGGCCCCGTCGGCGGCGTCCGCGTCGCCCTCATGGCCGGGGAGAACGGCCAGCACCAGTGGGTCGCCTTCCCCAAGCACTCGCAGCTCGAGAACGCCGTGTTCGACATGGCCGTGGCCGGCCGCGTCGTCACCGGCAAGGACGGCTCCGAGGACGTCGCGATCATGATGGTCGAGGCCGAGGCCACCGACAACTCCTGGAACCTCATCAAGAACAACGGCGCCGTGGCCCCCACCGAGGAGCTCGTGGCCCAGGGCCTCGAGGCCGCGAAGCCGGCCATCAAGGCGCTGTGCGACGCCCAGTCCGACCTGCGTGCCCGCGCCGGCAAGCCGGAGATGGAGCTGCCCCGCTTCGGCGGCTTCGGCGACGACGTCCGGGAGGCCGTCGCGGCCTCCGTCGGGTCCCGGCTCGCCGAGGTCTACTCGATCGCCGACAAGCAGGAGCGCGAGGCCGCGACCGACGAGCTGCACCAGGCCACCCTGGCCGAGCTCACCGGCGAGGGCCGGCCCTTCGCCGACCGTCAGGACGAGGTCAACGGCGCCTACCAGGCCCTCACCAAGCAGACCGTGCGCCAGCGCATCCTCACCGAGCAGGTCCGCATCGACGGCCGCGGCCTGACGGACATCCGCCGGCTCACCGCCGAGGTCGAGGTCCTGCCCCGCGTGCACGGCTCCGCGATCTTCGAGCGCGGCGAGACCCAGATCATGGGCGTGACCACGCTGAACATGCTCAAGATGGAGCAGCAGATCGACTCGCTGTCCCCGGTCAAGCACAAGCGCTACGTGCACCACTACAACTTCCCGCCGTACTCCACCGGCGAGACCGGCCGCGTGGGCTCCCCGAAGCGCCGCGAGATCGGCCACGGCGCGCTGGCCGAGCGGGCCATCACCCCGGTGCTGCCCTCCCGCGAGGAGTTCCCCTACGCGATCCGCCAGGTCTCCGAGGCGCTGGGCTCCAACGGCTCCACGTCGATGGGCTCGGTCTGCGCCTCGACCCTGTCGCTGCTCAACGCCGGCGTGCCCCTGCGCGCGCCGGTGGCCGGCATCGCCATGGGCCTGGTCTCGGACGAGGTGGACGGGGAGACCCGCTACGCCGCGCTGACCGACATCCTGGGCGCCGAGGACGCGCTGGGCGACATGGACTTCAAGGTCGCCGGCACCTCCGAGTTCGTGACCGCGATCCAGCTCGACACCAAGCTCGACGGGATCCCCTCCTCGGTGCTCGACGCCGCGCTGACCCAGGCCCGCGAGGCCCGGCTGCACATCCTCGGCGTCCTGAACGCGGCCATCGACCAGCCCGACGAGATGAGCGAGTTCGCCCCGCGCGTGATCTCCGTGACCGTCCCCGTCTCCAAGATCGGCGAGGTCATCGGCCCCAAGGGCAAGATGATCAACCAGATCCAGGAGGACACCGGCACCGACATCTCGATCGAGGACGACGGCACCGTCTACATCGGCGCCACCGACGGCCCCTCGGCCGAGGCGGCGCGGGCCGCGATCAACGCGATCGCCAACCCGCAGGTCCCCGAGGTCGGCGAGCGCTACCTCGGCACCGTGGTCAAGACCACGACCTTCGGCGCCTTCGTGTCCCTCACCCCCGGCAAGGACGGCCTGCTGCACATCTCGGAGCTGCGCAAGCTCAACGAGGGCAAGCGCGTCACCGACGTCGAGGACGTCCTGGGCGTCGGCCAGAAGGTCCAGGTCGAGATCACCAAGGTCGACGACCGCGGCAAGCTCTCGCTGGCCCCCGTGGTCGCCGAGGAGCCGAACGTCTTCCCGGAGGACGACGACGACACCGAGGCCTGAGCCGGGCCCGTCCCGCGCACAGCACCGCACGAGCAGAGAAGGCAGCACAGCTGGATGACGGCAGTCGATCTGCCGCTGGAGGCGGGCGACCGCGGCCCGGGGAGCACCCCGGGCCCGGACGCCCGCCTCTCGGCGGTTCCCCGCAGTTCCCCCTCCGCCGCGGCGGCGGCCCTGACCACGGCCGCCGCGGGCTTCAGCCACACCCTCCACGAGGGCGCGGGCGGCAACGTGGTCCGCCGCACGGTCCTGCCGTGCGGCACGCGCGTGCTCACCGAGCGGATGCCCGCCCAGCGGGCCGTGACCGTCGGCTTCTGGGTCGGCGTCGGCTCCCGGGACGAGCAGCCGGGCCGGCTGGGCTCCACGCACTTCCTCGAGCACCTGCTGTTCAAGGGCACCGCCCGGCGCTCGGCGCTGCAGATCGCGGAGGCCTTCGACGAGGTGGGCGGGGAGTCCAACGCGGCCACGGCCAAGGAGCACACGTGCTACTACGCGCGGGTGCTCGCCGAGGACCTGCCGATGTCGATCGACGTCATCACCGACATGGTGACGTCGGCCGCCCTGGACCCGGAGGAGCTCGAGCGGGAGCGGGGGGTCATCCTCGAGGAGCTCGCCATGGACAAGGACGACCCCGAGGACGTGGCCTTCGAGGAGTTCACCCAGCGCGTGCTCGGTGACCACCCCCTGGGCCGGCCCATCGGCGGCACCCCCGAGGAGATCCTCGAGGTGCCCCGCGACGCGGTGGTCGAGCACTACCGCCGCCACTACCGGCCCGAGGGCCTCGTGGTGACGGCGGCGGGCGGGCTCGAGCACGACGTCGTCGTCGCCCTCGTCGCCGAGGCCCTCGAGCGGGCGGGCTGGGACCCCGCCGTCCCCGCGGCGCCCGTCCCGCGGCGCGAGCGCACCCCGGCGCCCCTGGCCCCCGACTGGGGCGAGCACTTCCTGGAGCGTCCCGTGGAGCAGACCAACGTGGTCGTCGGCCGGCCCGGGCTCGTGTCCGGGGACGACCGCCGGTTCGCGATGACGGTGCTCAACGCGGCCCTGGGCGGCGGGATGTCCTCCCGCCTGTTCCAGGAGATCCGCGAGAAGCGGGGCCTGGCCTACAGCACGTTCTCCTTCTCGGGGGCCTACTCGGACGCCGGCTACTTCGGGATGTACGCCGGGTGCCTGCCCGCGCGCACCGACGAGGTCGTGGCGCTCATGACGGGCGAGCTGGAGACGCTCGCCCGGGACGGCATCGGCGCGGAGGAGCTGCGCAAGGTCGTGGGCCAGCTGGGCGGGGGCACCGTGCTCGCCCTCGAGGACACCGGCTCGCGGATGTCCCGGCTGGGCTCCGCGGAACTGAAGTCGGGGGAGTTCCTCGACATCGACGAGTCCCTGGACCGGGTGCGCGCCGTGACGCCGGAGCAGGTCCGGGAGCTCGCCGCCTGGCTGGCCGAGGGGCCCGTCGTGACCACCATCGTGGCGCCCACCCGGCGCTGAGCCCGCCCCGCCGCCGGGGCCCGCCCGCCCCGCGACCCAGGGACCGTGACCCGCGAGCCCGTAACCTAGAGTTGGAGCCATGACCGAGCGCACAGCCACCGAGACCACCACCGCCGCGGCGACCACCACCGGCGGGCTCCGGGTCGCCGTCCTCGGCGCCCGCGGCCGCATGGGCAGCGAGGCCGCGCAGGCGGTCCGCCGCGCCGAGGGGCTGGAGCTCGTCGCGGAGCTCGACCACGAGGACTCCCTGGAGGTCCTGGTCTCGGCGGGCGCGCAGGTCGTCATCGACTTCACCGTGCCGTCGGTCACCGAGCACAACGTGCGCTTCGCCGTGGAGCACGGCATCCACTGCGTGGTGGGCACCACCGGCTGGGACGACGAGGGCCTGGACCGGACCCGGGCGCTGCTCGAGCGGCACCGGGGCGTGGGCGTGCTCATCGCCCCCAACTTCTCCATCGGCGCGGTCCTGGCCATGCGCTTCTCCGCGCAGGCCGCCCGGTTCTTCGAGTCCGTCGAGATCGTCGAGCTGCACCACCCGGACAAGGTCGACGCCCCCTCGGGCACGGCCGCCCGCACCGCCGCCCTCGTCGGCGAGGCCCGGCGGGCCGCGGGGGTCGCGCCCTCGCCCGACGCCACGAAGCAGGACCCGGACGGGGCCCGCGGGGCTCTCGTCGACGACGTCCGCGTGCACTCGGTGCGCCTGCGGGGGCTGGTGGCCCACCAGGAGACGCTGCTCGGCAACCTCGGCGAGCAGCTCACCATCCGGCACGACTCCTTCGACCGCATCTCCTTCATGACCGGCGTGGTGCTCGGCGTCCGGCAGGTCGTCTCCCACCCCGGGCTCACGCACGGTCTCGAGGACTACCTCGACCTGGGCCTGTAGCGCCGATGGACTCGATCCGGACCTGGGTCCTGGGCCTGTTCGCGGTGGCCCTGCTGACCCTGTGGCTGCTGCCGATCCCCGGCGGCTCGAAGCTGTGGATCCTCGCGGTGCTCGTCTTCGCGGGCGTCTTCACGCTCCTGGAGTCCACGAGCAAGGCGAAGCTGCTCGCCGCGGCCATGGTGTCGCTGCTCGTCGTCTACCTGGGGCTGAGCCTGCACCGCGCCGTGCTGCTGCTGGGCACGGACGGCTGGATCGCCAAGGCCTTCGGCGTGGCCATGCTGGTGCTGCCGGCCGTGGGCGTGTGGGCGCTGGTGCGCGAGGTGCTCTTCGGCGTCCGGACCGAGCAGCTCGGCCGGACCCTGCACGAGGAGGGCGGGCTGCCGCCCGACGACCTGCCGCGCACCCCCGGCGGGCGCATCGTGCGCGAGGCCGCCGACGAGCGGTTCGGGACGTACCGGGCGCAGACCGAGGAGGACCCGGGGGAGTGGCGCAACTGGTACCGGCTCTCCCTCGCCTACGCGGCCGCCGGGGACCGGACCCGCGCCCGCGCCGCGATGCGCGACGCCGTGGCCCTCTCCCGCGGGCGCGCCGCCCGCGGCACGGAGCCCGCCGACCCCCCGGGCGGGGAGCGGGCCTGAAGCCCGTGGCGGGCACAGTGCGCCCGGACGCGTCCCCCGGCGGTGCGCCCGCAGCGAAGACGGTAACCTGGCACCCATGACTGCCAACGCCTCGCCTTCCCCCGCCGACCTGCCCGCGACCCGGTCCGAGCCCATGTTCGGGACGCTGCTCACCGCCATGATCACCGTCTTCGCCGAGGACGGCTCCGTGGACCTGGACGCCACCGCGACCATGGCCGAGCAACTCGTGGACGACGGCTGCGACGGCCTGGTGGTGTGCGGCACCACGGGCGAGTACTCCACCATGACCGACGACGAGAACCTCTCCGTGTTCCGCGTGGTCAAGGACGCCGTGGGCTCCCGCGTGCCCCTGCTGGCGGGCACCGGCTCCAACGACACCGAGCACTCCCGGTACCTCTCCCGGGCCGCCGAGAAGATCGGCATGGACGGGCTGCTCATCGTCACCCCGTACTACAACAAGCCCTCCCAGGCCGGCGTCGAAGCCCACTTCCGCAGCCTCGCCGACTCCGTGGACCTGCCCATCATGCTCTACGACATCCCGGGCCGCGCCGGCATCCCGATCGCCACGGAGACCCTCGTCTCCCTCGCCGGGCACCCGAACATCGTGGCCGTCAAGGACGCCAAGGCGGACCTGGTCGCCGCGACCCGGGTGCTGGCCGAGACCGACCTGCTGTACTACTCGGGCGACGACGGGCTGACCCTGCCCTGGATGGCCATCGGCGCCGCCGGGCTCATCGGCGTCACCACCCACGTGGCCACCGCCCGGTACCGCCGTCTCGTCGACGCGGTCCGCGCCCAGGACCTGGCCACGGCCCAGCGGATCAACAGCGAGCTCGAGCCCGTGGTCCGCGCGACCATGACCCGCGCCCCCGGCGCCGTCGCGGCCAAGACGATCCTCAAGTGGCAGGGCCGCCTGCCGCACAACACCGTGCGGCTCCCGCACGTCCCGCCCACGGAGGCCGAGGCCGCCCTGATCCGCGCGGACCTGGCGGACTCGGTCATCTCCGACACCCTCCTCGAGACCATCGACTGACGAAAGAGGTCACATGACCCAGTGGCACACTGACCTGTCGGCCCCGCCCGCCCTCGGCAAGGACGTCCTGCGCGTCGTCCCGCTGGGCGGGCTGGGCGAGGTGGGACGGAACATGACGGTGTTCGAGATCAACGGGCAGCTGCTCGTGGTCGACTGCGGCGTGCTCTTCCCCGAGGAGACCCAGCCGGGCGTGGACCTGATCCTCCCGGACATCAACCACATCGTCGACCGGCTCGACGACGTCGTGGCGGTGGTGCTGACCCACGGCCACGAGGACCACATCGGCGCCGTCCCGTACCTGCTCAAGCGCCGCCCCGACATCCCGGTCATCGGGTCCCGGCTGACGCTCGCGCTCATCGAGGCGAAGCTCCAGGAGCACCGGATCAAGCCCTACACCATGGCGGTGCGCGAGGGGCAGGTCGAGCGGCTCGGCGAGTTCGAGTGCGAGTTCGTGGCCGTCAACCACTCGATCCCCGACGCGCTCGCGGTGTTCCTGCGCACGAAGGCCGGCACCGTCCTGCACACCGGCGACTTCAAGATGGACCAGCTGCCGCTCGACGGCCGGATCACCGACCTGCGGCACTTCGCGCGGCTGGGGGAGGAGGGCGTGGACCTGTTCCTCACCGACTCCACCAACGCCGAGGTCCCCGGGTTCACCCCCACGGAGAAGCACATCGGCCCCGTCCTCGCGGACGTGATCGGGCGCGCGCCGAAGCGCGTGGTCGTGGCGTCCTTCTCGTCGCACGTCCACCGCGTGCAGCAGGTGCTCGACGCCGCCGCCGAGCACGGGCGCAAGGTGGCGTTCATGGGCCGGTCCATGGTGCGCAACATGACCATCGCCGAGAAGCTCGGCTACCTCGAGGTCCCGCCGAACACCCTGGTCGACCAGAAGCGGATCGACGACCACGCGGACTCGGAGCTGGTCATCATGTGCACCGGGTCGCAGGGGGAGCCGATGGCCGCGCTGTCGCGGATGGCCAACGGCGACCACAAGGTCCAGCTCACCGAGGGCGACACCGTGATCCTCGCGTCCTCGCTCATCCCCGGCAACGAGAACTCGGTCTTCCGGATCATCAACGGGCTGATGCGGCTGGGCGCCACCGTGGTCCACAAGGGCACCGCCCGGGTCCACGTCTCCGGGCACGCGGCCGCGGGCGAGCTGCTGTACTGCTACAACATCGTGGAGCCGGAGTACGTCATGCCGGTGCACGGCGAGGTCCGCCACCTCATCGCCAACGGCAAGCTCGCCGAGGAGACCGGGGTGCCCACCGACCACGTGCTCATGGCCGAGGGCGGCACCGTGGTGGACATGGCCGCCGGGCAGGCGCGGATCACCGGCCAGATCGAGTGCGGCTACGTCTACGTGGACGGCTCCTCCGTGGGCACCATCACCGACGCCGACCTCAAGGACCGGCTGGTGCTGGCCGAGGAGGGCTTCATCTCCGTGATCACCGTGGTGAACCGGGACACCGGCAAGGTCGTCACCGGCCCGGACGTGCACGCCCGCGGCGTGGCCGAGGACGACAGCGTGTTCGACGAGATCAAGCCGAAGATCACCGCCGCGCTCGAGGACGCCATCAACCACTCGGGCAAGAACCACACCACCCAGCAGCTCCAGCAGGTGGTGCGCCGCACCATCGGCTCCTGGGTCAGCCGCCGGCTGCGCCGCAAGCCGATGATCGTGCCGGTCGTCATCGAGGCCTGAGCGCCGGGTCCCCTCCCGCCCGTGCGGCACCGCGGGCGGGAGGGGACCGTGGTCTACCCTGGGAGCATGGCGACTCGTACTTCCCCCGCCCGCAAGGGCGCCTCGACGTCGCGTGGCAAGAACAGCACGTCTTCTGCGCGGTCGTCGGGATCCAGCCGGTCCACCTCCTCCCGCCGTCCCGCGTCCGCCGGGCGGGGCGCCCCCGCCCCGGCCTCCCCGCGGGTGCTGCACGGGCTGGGCGCCGCCCTGGCGTGGTGCGCCCGCCTCGTCGGAGGGCTCTGGACGGCCATCGCCCACGTGGTCGGCGGCGCCGTGCGCCGCATGGGCACCCTGCGCACCGACGTGCCCGCGGAGTCGCTGCGGGACGGCGGCGCCCTGTTCCTGCTGCTGCTGGGCCTGCTCGCCGCCGCCGTCGAGTGGTGGAACCTGCCCGGCGCCTCGGCGCCGTGGCTGGCGGTCCCCGCGGTCGCGGTGCACGAGGTGCTCGCCGGGACCTTCGGCTGGACGGCCCTGGTGCTGCCGCTGCCGCTCGTGGGCTTCGCGCTGCGCCGCTTCCGCCACCCCGAGGACACCTCGGCCAACAACCGCATCGCGATCGGGCTCGGCGCCGCCGTCGTCGCGGGCTCCGGCCTGGCGCACGTGCTCCTGGGCCGGCCGTCCCCGAGCCAGGGCCAGGAGGCGCTGCGGAGCGCCGGCGGCTACGTGGGCTTCCTCGCCGCGGACCCGCTGAGCGCCCTCATCACCCCGGCCGGCGCCGGCGCCATCTTCGTCGCGGCCCTGTTCCTGTCGGTGCTCGTGGTCACCGCGACGCCCGTCAACCTCATCCTGCCGCGCCTGCGGCAGGGCTACTGGCGGCTCATGGGCCAGGACGGCCCGGTCTCCGCGACCGACGTCTCCGCCGCCCGGCACGACCGCTCCTACCTGGACGAGCACCGTGCGCGCGCCGAGGCGGCCAAGACCCGCCGCGAGAAGCGCCGCGAGCGCAAGGAGGCCGAGGCCGAGCGGCGCGCCCTCGACGGCTACCGCGGGGACGAGGCGTTCGAGCGGGCCGTCGTCGACGAGGAGGCCGCCGACGGCCAGGCGCCCACCCGGGTCTTCGACGTCGACTCCGCGCGCGCCGCCCGGCAGCGGGCCGCCGCGGCGGGGACGGGTCCGGCGGCCGCGCCCGCCGGACCGGCCGCCGCTCCGGCGGACGCGGAGGACGGCGGCGGGACTCCGCGGCCGGGCCAGAAGCGGCCCACCCAGGAGCAGCTGGCGGCCCGCCGGCTCCGCCGGGAGCAGGGCCTGGAGCCGGCCGCGGACACCGCGGCGGGCTCCGGCTCGCCGGCGCTCGAGGACGTGGCCGCCGAGCCCACCGGCTCCACGGCCGTCACCGCCCGCACCCATACCCCCGAGTCGCCCATCCCCGCCCGCGCGGAGCAGCTCAAGCTCGAGGGCGACATCGCCTACTCCCTGCCGGCGCCCGGGGCCCTCGTGCAGGGGCCGCCGCCGAAGGAGCGCTCCGAGGCCAACGACGCCGTGGTCGCCGCCCTCACCAGCGTGCTGGACCAGTTCAACGTGGACGCCGTGGTCACCGGCTTCTCCCGGGGGCCCACCGTCACCCGGTACGAGATCGAGCTCGGCTCCGGCACCAAGGTGGAGCGCGTCACGGCCCTGTCCAAGAACATCGCCTACGCCGTGGCCTCCGCGGACGTGCGCATCCTCTCGCCGATCCCCGGCCGGTCCGCGATCGGCATCGAGATCCCGAACACCGACCGCGAGACCGTGTCCCTGGGCGACGTCCTGCGCTCGCACAACGCCCGCAAGACGGAGCACCCCATGGTCATGGGCGTGGGCAAGGACGTGGAGGGCGGCTACGTGGTGGCCAACCTCGCGAAGATGCCGCACCTGCTGGTCGCCGGCGCCACCGGCGCGGGCAAGTCGAGCTTCGTGAACTCGATGATCGTCTCGCTCCTGATGCGCGCCACCCCGGACGAGGTGCGGATGGTGATGGTCGACCCCAAGCGGGTGGAGCTCACCGCCTACGAGGGCGTCCCGCACCTGATCACGCCGATCATCACCAACCCCAAGAAGGCCGCCGAGGCGCTGCAGTGGGTCGTGCGGGAGATGGACGCCCGCTACGACGACCTCTCCCACTACGGGTACAAGCACGTCGACGACTTCAACAAGGCCGTGCGCAACGGCAAGGTCCAGCCCGAGCCCGGCTCGAAGCGCGTGATCCGGCCGTACCCGTACCTGCTGGTCATCGTGGACGAGCTCGCGGACCTCATGATGGTCGCCCCGCGCGACGTCGAGGACGCGATCGTGCGGATCACCCAGCTCGCGCGCGCCGCCGGCATCCACCTGGTGCTCGCCACCCAGCGGCCCTCGGTGGACGTGGTCACCGGGCTGATCAAGGCCAACGTGCCCTCCCGGATGGCGTTCGCGACGTCCTCGGTCACCGACTCCCGCGTGGTCCTGGACCAGCCGGGCGCCGAGAAGCTCATCGGCCAGGGCGACGCCCTGTTCCTGCCCATGGGCGCCTCCAAGCCGATGCGCGTGCAGGGCGCCTGGGTCTCCGAGTCCGAGATCCACGAGGTCGTCGACCACGTCAAGGGCCAGATGAAGGCCCACTACCGCCAGGACGTGGTGCAGGAGGCCCCCAAGAAGACCATCGACGAGGACATCGGGGACGACCTCGACGTCCTGCTGCAGGCGACCGAGCTCGTGGTGACCACCCAGTTCGGGTCGACCTCCATGCTGCAGCGCAAGCTGCGCGTCGGCTTCGCCAAGGCCGGCCGGCTCATGGACCTGCTGGAGTCCCGCGGCGTCGTCGGCCCCTCGGAGGGGTCCAAGGCGCGCGACGTGCTCGTCAAGCCGGACGACCTCGCCGCGACCCTCGCCGTGATCCGCGGCGAGGACCCGCCCGCGCCGCAGGGCGGATCCGTGGACTACGGCGAGGACCCGGTCGAGGCCTCGCTGGCCCGGACCGCGGCCGACCACGGCGACGGCGCCGAGGACCCCGAGGGCTCCGAGGACGCCTGGCAGCTGACCGGCCGCTGAGCCGGCCCCACCCCACCTGGAAGCGAGCACACGATGAGCCCCGCCGACCCGGCGTCCAACCTCAACCTCCCGAACGCGCTGACCGCCCTGCGCATCGTGCTGGTGCCCTTCTTCGTCTGGTTCCTGTGGGCGGGCGGCACCCAGGGGGAGGACTCCCTGGGCATGCGGTGGGCGGCCCTGGCCGTCTTCGCCGTCGCGATGTACACGGACAAGCTCGACGGCGACATCGCCCGGGCGCGCGGGCTGATCACGAGCTTCGGCAAGATCGCGGACCCCATCGCGGACAAGCTGCTGACCGGCGCCGCCTTCGTGGTGCTCTCGATGCTCGGCGAGCTGTGGTGGTGGGTGACCGTGGTGATCCTCGTCCGGGAGTGGGGGATCACGCTGATGCGCTTCGTCGTCATCCGCTACGGGGTGATGGCGGCCTCGAAGGGCGGCAAGCTCAAGACGGTCCTGCAGACCGTGGCGCTCCTGCTCCTGCTGCTCCCGCTGGTGCCGCTGGTCGGTGAGTGGTGGCCGTGGCTGGGCTGGACCGTGATGGGCGCGGCCCTCGTGGTCACGGTCGTGACCGGCGTGGACTACGTCGTCAAGGCCGTGCAGCTGCGCCGCCGGGCGCTGGCCGAGCGGGACGCGGCGTGACGGAACCGCGGCCGGCGGCCCGGGCCCTCGTCGAGGAGGCCGTCCGGCGGGCGCTCACGGTCGCCACGGCGGAGTCCCTCACCGGGGGCGCGCTCGCCGCCGCCGTCGTGGACGTGCAGGGGGCCTCGGCCTGCTTCGAGGGCGGGGTCGTGTCCTACTCGAACTGGGTCAAGACCGAGGTCCTCGGCGTCCCGGCCCGGCTGCTCGCCGAGCGGGGCTCCGTCGACCCGGACGTCGCCGTCGCCATGGCCGAGGGCGCCCGCCGCCGCCTCGGCACGGACTGGGCCGTCTCCACGACGGGCGTCGCGGGCCCCGAGCCGCACGACGGCAAGCCCGTGGGCACCGTCTACCTGGGCATCGCGGGACCGGCCGGCTCCGCGGTCCACGAGCTGGCCGCGGAAGGGGACCGGGCGGCGGTCCGGGCGGCCGCGGTGCACGCCGCGCTGGAGCGGCTCACCGCGGCGATGGTGCTCCCAGCCAACTCCCAGTGAAAAAAGGCCTCCCGGGGGGAAGAATGGAACCGTCAGCGGGGTTAGCAATGATCGCAGGCTCGAGTTGAGCCGGTGGACGTCAAGGCGTCGACCGGCCGGCGCCGGGGCACCGCCCGCACCAGGCGGTGAAGCTGCCGTACACACGAGGAGACAAGCGATTCACATGACCAAGCAACCCGTGTCCGTCAATGGCGTCGTCCGTTGGAAGGACGTGGGCCTGGACGAGGACGACAGCACCGAGACGAAGGACATGAAGATGGGTGTACTCCGCCAGGAGATCGGTGAGGTTCTGCGCAGCGTTCGCCAGCGCCAGGGGCGCACCCTCCGAGAGGTCTCCCACAGCGCCCGCGTGTCCCTCGGCTACCTCAGCGAGGTGGAGCGCGGACAGAAGGAGGCCTCCTCCGAGCTGCTCGCGTCGATCTGCGCCGCGCTCGACATCCCGATGTCCCAGATGCTGCGCGAGGTCGCGGACCGCCTGGCCTACGCCGAGGGCCTCCTGGTCCCGGACACCGTGCCGAGCGACCTCACCGAGCAGTACTCGCGGGAGTTCGGCCGGGTCAACGGCGGCGAGGCCGCCGCGGCCGGCGCCCGCTGATCCGCCCGGGCGGCCCGCCGCCCGTCCACGACGTCCCCGAGGGCTCGTCGGTCCCAGGACCGGCGGGCCCTCCGGTCTGCGGCGGCCGGGCCGCGGATGGCAGGATGGACGGGCACGACGCCCGGCACGCCGCCGGGCGGGGGCACGACGAAGGAGGACGCGGATGCGGCTGAGCAGCTTCTGGCAGCTCATGGCCGACGAGTTCGGCGCGGGCTACAGCAAGGTCCTGGCCCGGGACCTGGTGCTCGGGGAGCTGGACCACCGCACGGCCGCCGAGGCCATCGAGGCCGGGGTCGACCCGCGGACCGTGTGGTTCGCCCTCTGCCGGGCCCAGGACGTCCCCGAGACCCGCTGGTGGGGCGTGGACCGCCCGCCCCGGGACTGACGCGCGGGGCTCGCCCCGGCGCGGTCGTGGACCCCGGGGCGCTTCGAAGGTATATTCGAAGACCGAGGGCGGACTGCACAGCCCGTGCCGTCCGGGACGGTGCTCGCCGATCCTCCCCAGACCCCGCGCGAACGCCTTACGGTGTCCGACCCCGGCGATACCGTGGAACACGAAAAGACCAGCAGCAACGGTTCCGGCCGCACCGGCGGAGCCCCCCGACCACGAGGTGAACCATGGCAGCCAAGGGCAACAAGCAGAGCTCCGACCAGCAGTTCGGCAGCGACCGCGAGAAGGCTCTCGAGACCGTTCTCGCGCAGATCGACAAGAACTACGGCAAGGGCTCGGTGATGCGCCTGGGCGACCGCCCGGCGACCAAGATCGAGACCATCCCCACCGGCTCCATCGCGATGGACGTCGCGCTGGGCATCGGCGGGTTCCCGCGCGGGCGCGTCGTGGAGATCTACGGCCCGGAGTCCTCCGGCAAGACGACCGTGGCCCTGCACGCCGTGGCCAACGTCCAGAAGGCCGGCGGGATCGCCGCCTTCATCGACGCCGAGCACGCCCTGGACCCCGCCTACGCCGAGAAGCTCGGCGTGGACACGGACAGCCTGCTGGTCTCCCAGCCGGACACCGGCGAGCAGGCCCTGGAGATCATGGACATGCTCGTGGGCTCCGGGTCCATCGACATCATCGTCATCGACTCGGTGGCGGCCCTGGTGCCCAAGGCCGAGATCGAGGGCGAGATGGGCGACAGCCACGTGGGCCTGCAGGCCCGCCTCATGAGCCAGGCGCTGCGCAAGATCACCGGCCGGCTCTCGCACTCCAACACCACCGCGATCTTCATCAACCAGCTGCGCGAGAAGATCGGCGTGTTCTTCGGCAGCCCCGAGACCACCACCGGCGGCAAGGCGCTGAAGTTCTACGCCTCGGTCCGCGTGGACGTGCGCCGCATCGAGACCCTCAAGGACGGGGCCAACCCGGTGGGCAACCGGACCCGGGCCAAGATCGTCAAGAACAAGATGGCCCCGCCCTTCAAGCAGGCCGAGTTCGACATCCTCTACGGGGAGGGCATCTCCACCGAGGGCGGGCTCATCGACATGGGCGTGGAGCACGGCATCGTGAAGAAGTCCGGGGCGTGGTTCACCTACGAGGGCGACCAGCTGGGACAGGGCAAGGAGAACTCCCGCCGGTTCCTCAAGGACAACCCGGAGCTGGCCGAGGAGATCGAGCGCCGGATCCTGGTGAAGCTCGGGGTCGTCCAGGAGCCGGAGGCGGCCGAGGAGACCGCGGCGGAGCCGCCGGTCGCCGGCCTGCCCACCGAGGTCCCCGGCCCGGCCTTCTGAGCGGGCCCGTGACCGAGAGCCCGTACGCACGCCGGCGCCGCCGGTCCTCCGCCCGCCACCGCGGGCCGGAGGGCCCGGCGTCGTCGTCGTCCCCGGCGCAGGATGCCGAGCCGGACCCCCGCGAGGTGGCCCGGGCGATCGTCCTGCGTCAGCTCACCGCCTCCGCGAAGAGCCGCAAGCAGCTCGAGGACAAGCTCGCCGACCGCAACGTCCCCGAGGACGTGGCCCGGGAGGTGCTGGACCGGTTCGAGGAGGTCGACCTCGTCGACGACGCCCAGTACGCGCAGCTCTACGTCCGCTCGCGCGCGAGTTCCCGCAAGCTCTCCCGCTCCGCGATCCGCCGCGAGCTCGCCACCCGCGGCGTGACCGGGGAGATCGCGGAGTCGGCGCTCGAGCAGCGCACCGACGAGGACGAGCGGGAGGACGCCGCCGAGCTGGTGCGCCGCAAGCTCCCCGCCGGGTTGGACCCCGCCGATCGCGCCGCCCGGGACAAGGCCGTGCGGCGCCTGGTCGGCATGCTCGGCCGGAAGGGCTACCCGCCCGGCCTGGCCTTCGCCGTGGTGAAGGAGGAGCTCGAGGCGCGCTCGGGCACCCCGGTCCAGGACGACGGGATCGGCGAGGAGCACCTGGACACCCCGTGACCGGACCGGGCCCGTACAATTGTCCGGTGATGTCGACCCCCGCAGCCCCGTCCCCGACCGCGTCCTCCGCCGCGCCCGCCCCGCGCTCCTACGAGGTGCGCACCTTCGGGTGCCAGATGAACGTGCACGACTCCGAGCGGATCACGGGTCTGCTCGAGGCCGCCGGCTACGTCCCCGCCGCCGGCGGCGAGCCGGACCTCGTGGTGTTCAACACCTGTGCCGTGCGCGAGAACGCCGACAACAAGCTCTACGGCAACCTCGGCCAGCTCGTGCCCGCCAAGAAGCGCAACCAGGGCCTGCAGATCGCCGTCGGCGGCTGCCTCGCGCAGAAGGACCAGGACACGATCCTCGAGCGGGCCCCGTGGGTGGACGTGGTCTTCGGCACCCACAACATCGGCTCCCTGCCCGCCCTGCTGGAGCGCTCGCGGCACAACGCCGAGGCGCAGCTGGAGATCCTCGACGCCCTCGAGGTCTTCCCCTCGACCCTGCCCACCAAGCGGGACAGCGCCTACTCCGGGTGGGTCTCGATCTCCGTGGGGTGCAACAACACCTGCACGTTCTGCATCGTCCCCTCCCTGCGCGGCAAGGAGAAGGACCGCCGGCCCGGGGAGGTGCTCGCCGAGGTGCAGGCCCTCGTCGACGACGGCGCCGTCGAGGTCACCCTGCTGGGGCAGAACGTGAACTCCTACGGCGTCGAGTTCGGGGACCGCGGGGCGTTCGCGAAGCTGCTCCGCGCGTGCGGGCAGATCGAGGGCCTCGAGCGCGTGCGCTTCACGAGCCCGCACCCGGCCGCGTTCACGGACGACGTCATCGACGCCATGGCGGAGACCCCGAACGTCATGCCCCAGCTGCACATGCCCCTGCAGTCCGGCTCCGACCGGATCCTGAAGGCCATGCGCCGCTCCTACCGCTCGAAGCGGTTCCTCGGCATCCTGGACACCGTCCGCGAACGGATCCCGGAGGCCGCCATCACCACCGACATCATCGTGGGCTTCCCGGGGGAGACCGAGGAGGACTTCCAGGCCACCCTCGACGTCGTGGCCGCCTCCCGCTTCTCCTCCGCGTACACGTTCCAGTACTCCGTCCGGCCCGGGACCCCGGCGGGCGAGATGGCGGACCAGGTCCCCAAGGCCGTGGTGCAGGAGCGCTTCGAGCGGCTCGTGGCCCTGCAGGACCGGATCGCGGCGGAGGAGAACCGGGCGGTCGTCGGCCGGCAGGTCGAGCTGCTCGTCACCGCGGAGGCCGGCAAGAAGTCCGAGCAGACCCACCGGCTCTCGGGCCGCGCCCGGGACCAGCGGCTCGTGCACTTCTCCGTGCCCGAGGGCGCCGAGGTCCCGCGTCCCGGCGACTTCGTGACGGTCGAGGTCACCGGCGCCGCCGCCTACCACCTCGTCGCCGACCCGCGCTCCCCGCAGGACTACGCGCTGCGGCGCTCGCGGGCCGGGGACGCCTGGGACCGCCGCCAGGCCGCGTCCTGCGGCGTTCCTGCCGCCCCGGGCACCGCCACCGGCCCCGGACCCGTGAGCCTGGGCATGCCGGGCCTGCCCGTCCGGTGACCGGCGCGGACCTGCCGGTCGTCGCCGTCGTCGGTCCCACGGGCACCGGCAAGACGGCGCTGGGCGTCGAGCTCGCGCTGCGGCTGGGCGGGGAGGTGGTCAACGCCGACTCCATGCAGTTCTACCGCGGCATGGACATCGGCACCGCCAAGGCGACCGTGCCGGAGCGGCGCGGGGTGCCCCACCACCTCCTGGACGTCCTGGACGTCACCGAGGAGGCCTCGGTCGCGGACTTCCAGCGCGACGCCCGGGCGTGCTTCGCCCGGATCCGCTCCCGCGGGCGGGTCCCCGTCCTGGTGGGCGGCTCGGGGCTCTACGTGCGCGCGGCCCTGGACGTGCTCGAGCTGCCCGGCACCGATCCCGCGGTGCGGGCGCGGATCGAGGACGAGCTCGCCGAGCAGGGCCCCGGTGCCCTCCGGGAGCGGCTGCGGCAGGTGGACCCCGAGTCCGCCGCCCGCCTGCGGGACGACCGGCGGCTGGTGCGCGCCCTGGAGGTGTGGGAGCTGACCGGCCGCCCCTTCACCGCGTTCATGCCGCGCCGCGAGCACGTGGAGCCCACGGTGCAGATCGGCCTGGACGTCGACCGCGCCGCGCTGCACGACCGGCTCGCCCGGCGGGTCGGGGCCATGGTCGAGGCCGGGCTGGAGGCCGAGGTGCGCGCTCTGGCGGCCCGCGGGCTGCGCGAGGGCCGCACGGCGTCCCGGGCCCTGGGGTACGGGCAGTTCCTCGACGTCGTGGACGGGCGCGCCACCGTGGCGCAGGCGGTCGAGGCCACGGTGACGGCCACCCGCCGGTTCGCCCGCCGCCAGCGGACCTGGTTCCGCGCGGACCCGCGGGTGCACTGGCTGGACCCCGCCGAGCCCGGCCTCGTGGAGCGCGCTGTGCGGACCGTCGAACGGACCGGCGCCGCACGCTGAGCCGCTGCCCGCCCCGTGGCCCGGCCCACGGCACCGAGCGCGCCCCGGCCCGCGGCGCCCTCCGCGTCCCGGAGTGCGGCCCGGCCGGCGGGACCCCGCCCAGGACCCAGCCCAGGACCCAGCCCAGGACCCAGCCCAGGACCCCGTCCGGGGCCGCGTATCATGGTCGGGTGACTTCCGCCCGGACCAGCCCCGCCCCGACGCACGACACCCGCCCCGCCCCGGACGCCGTTCCGGGCGCCGACGCCGGCCCGTGGGGTGAGCTCGGCGGCCGCCGCTTCGCCAAGGGCCACGGCACGGGCAACGACTTCGTGCTGCTGACCGACCCGCACGCCCAGCTCGCCTTGGACGCGGAGCTGGTGACCCTGGTGTGCGACCGGCACCGGGGCATCGGCGGGGACGGGCTGATCCGCGCCGTGCGCTCCGAGGCGATCCCCGAGGGCAGGGCCGTCCTCGCGGAGGCGCCCGACGCCGAGTGGTTCATGGACTACCGCAACAACGACGGCTCCGTCGCCGAGATGTGCGGCAACGGGGTGCGGGTGTTCGTCCACTACCTCGTCCAGCGGGGCCTCGCCGAGGTCCCGGAGGGGGACGTGCTGCGCATCGGCACCCGCGCCGGCGTGAAGACCGTGGCCCGGACCGACTCCGGCTGGGCCGTGGACATGGGGCCGTGGACCTTCCTCGACGGCGAGGCCGCCCGGACCCGGGGCTCGGACGCCGTCGTGACGGCCGGCGGGCTGACGGTGTCCCGCCCCGCGCTGTCGATCGGCATGGGCAACCCGCACACGGTCGTGGCGCTCGCCGAGGGGGAGAAGCTCGACCAGCTGGAGCTGCACACCGCCCCGGTCGTGCGCCCGGAGCCCGCGGACGGGACCAACGTCGAGTTCGTGGTCCCCGCCGACGGCGACGACGACGGGGTGGGCCGGGTGCGGATGCGCGTGCACGAGCGCGGCGTGGGCGAGACGCAGTCCTGCGGGACCGGCGCGTGCGCCGCGGCGGCGGCGACCCGCTTCTGGGGCGGCGCCACGGCGCCCGACCAGTGGCTCGTGCAGGTGCCCGGCGGGGTCGTCTCCGTGACGTTCGTGCCGGCGCCCGACGGCGCCGAGCACGTGGTGCTCGCCGGACCGGCCGTGCTGGTGGCGGACGGCACCTTCGTCTGACGCGTCCGGCCCGGCGCCCCGCACCGGAGCGGGCGCCCGGTCCCGTCCGCCATTGCCCAGGATTCGACCCGGACCGGGGCTGCCGCCGGGGCCCGGCCGCGGGTGCCGCCCGGGACAGCCGCTCGGTCCCGGCGCTCGGCTCAGTCCCGGCGCTCGACCAGCAGAACCCGGAAACCCTTGTCGGTCGTGTGCCGGGAGACCCGGAAGCCGCCGCCCAGCGCGGTGCCGAGCCACTTCTGCAGCGAGTCCGCGCCGAGGTTCTTCTGCACCACCAGCCACGCCGTGCCGCCGGGGGCCAGCCGCGGCAGCCACTGCAGCAGCAGCTCGTGCAGCTGCTGCTTGCCGATCCGGATGGGCGGGTTGGACCAGATGGTGTCGAAGCGCCGGTCCGCGGGCACCTGTTCCGGCAGCAGCGCCTCCACGCCGGCCAGGCCCAGGGCCGCGGCGTTGTCCCGGGTGAGCCCCAGCGAGCGCTCGTTGACGTCCACGGCCGTGACCCGGGCCCCCGGGGCGGCGGCGGCCAGGCCCAGGGCGATCGGACCCCAGCCGCAGCCGATGTCGAGGAGCTCCGCACCGGCGGGATCGGGAACATTTTCCAGCAGCACGGACGTTCCCTTGTCGAGGCCTCGCGGGCTGAACACCCCGTTGGAGGTCTGCAGCACGACCTCCCGCCCCCGCAGGGTCACGGCCACGGAGCGCCGCACCTCGGGCGCCGAGGGGTCTTCGGAGAAGTAGTGCTCGGTCCCCGGGTTCGGGGTCGCCGGGCCGGCCACGGGATCGGGGGAGTCGGGACGCGGTGCCATAGCGCCCCATGCTACCGACAGTGCCCGCCGGCCCCCGCACCGCGAGCCGGGCCGGCCCTCGGCGCGGGCCGGGCGGGGACCACCGCCTCCGCCGCCGGGATGTCCGGCGCCGCCACTAGACTGGGCCGATCAGCAGCCCGTTTCGAAAGGAACCATGACCCACCCCCGTGAAACCCCTGCCGAGCCCCGCGCCGCCGCGGAGCCCGAGAACGGCCTGAGCCGGCAGGACCTGGAGGACGTCGTCGAGCGCGTGCTGTCCCGGGCCCGCGCCCGGGAGCAGGCCGCCGGCCAGGACGCCGCGCCCGTGGACGACCCCAGCACGCCGGGCCGGCTCTCCGGCCGGGCCCGTGAGCTCGCCGACGCCGAGGACGGGCACACCGTCCACGACGGCGAGCAGCAGGACCTTGAGGAGCGCCGCGCCCTGCGCCGCGTCGCGGGGCTGTCCACCGAGCTCGAGGACGTCACCGAGCTCGAGTACCGGCAGCTGCGCCTGGAGCGCGTGGTGCTCGCGGGGCTGTGGACGGACGGCACGCTCGCCGAGGCCGAGAACTCCCTGCGCGAGCTGGCCGCGCTCGCCGAGACCGCGGGCTCCGAGGTGCTCGACGGCATCGTCCAGCGCCGGACCAAGCCGGACCCGGCGACCTACCTGGGCTCCGGCAAGGCCAAGGAGCTGCGGGACATCGTCGCCGCGACCGGCGCGGACACCGTCGTCGTCGACTCCGAGCTCGCCCCCTCCCAGCGCCGCGGGCTGGAGGACGTCGTGAAGGTCAAGGTCATCGACCGCACGGGGCTGATCCTCGACATCTTCGCCCAGCACGCCAAGTCGAAGGAGGGCAAGGCCCAGGTCGAGCTCGCCCAGCTCGAGTACCTGCTGCCGCGCCTGCGCGGCTGGGGCGAGTCCCTGTCCCGCCAGGCCGGCGGCCGCGCCGCCGCCGGTGAGGGCATCGGCTCCCGCGGCCCCGGTGAGACCAAGATCGAGCTGGACCGCCGCCGCATCCGCACCCGCATGGCCAAGCTGCGGCGCGAGATCGCCGCCATGAAGCCGGCGCGCGAGACGAAGCGGCTCAACCGCCGCCGCCACTCCGTGCCCTCCGTGGCGATCGCCGGCTACACCAACGCGGGCAAGTCCTCGCTGCTCAACCGGCTCACGGACGCCGGGGTGCTCGTGGAGAACGCCCTGTTCGCCACCCTGGACCCCACGGTCCGCCGCGCGCAGACCCCGGACGGCATCGGCTACACGCTCTCGGACACGGTGGGGTTCGTCCGCTCGCTGCCCACCCAGCTCGTCGAGGCGTTCCGCTCCACCCTCGAGGAGGTCGCCGACTCCGACCTCATCCTGCACGTGGTGGACGCCTCCCATCCGGACCCGGAGGGCCAGATCCGCGCGGTCCGCCAGGTCTTCACGGACATCGACGCCCAGAACATCCCCGAGATCATCGCCCTGAACAAGGTGGACGCCGCCGACCCGTTCGTGGTCGAGCGGATCAAGCAGCGCGAGCGCAACGTCGTCGTCGTCTCCGCCCGCACGGGGGAGGGCATCGACGAGCTCCGGCAGCGGATCAGCGAGTCCATCCCGCGCCCCGAGACGGTGCTGGAGCTGCTGGTGCCGTACCAGCGCGGCGACGTGGTCAGCCGGCTGCACGACTGGGACGCCGAGATCCTGCGCACCGAGCACCTGGCCGAGGGCACGCACCTGCTCGTGAAGGTCCGCGAGGACCTCGCGGCCGAGCTCGCGGAGTTCGCCCCCGAGCGCGCTCCCGGCTTCGGCGCCGAGAGCGCCTGAGCGCGTGGCCGCCGCATCCGTGGAGGAGTCCGGGCACGCCGTCCCGGACGTGCGCCCCGAGACCCTGCCCGGGGCGAAGGACGCCCTGGCCCTGCTGGACACCGCCGTCACCGCGATGGGCGGGCAGGTCCGGGACGGCCAGCGGCTGATGACCGCGAAGGTCGCCGAGGCCCTGGACCGCGGCCGGCACCTGCTGGTCCAGGCGGGGACCGGCACGGGGAAGTCCCTCGCGTACCTGGCACCGCTCGTCGAGCACGCCCAGCACGCGGACAAGCCCGTGGTCGTGGCCACGGCGACGCTCGCGCTGCAGTCGCAGATCGTGGGCCGGGACGTGCCCCGGCTGCTGGCCGCCCTCGAGGGCGAGCTCGAGCGCGACGTGGACGTGGCCCTGCTCAAGGGCCGCAGCAACTACGCGTGCCTGCACAAGATCGAGGGCGGCTATCCGTCCGACGACGACCCCGGCGCGCTGTTCGCCCTGCCCGACGCCGCCCCGCACCCCGGCGCGCCGCAGCCGGAGGCCGCCGAGCAGCCCGGGCGGCTGGGCCAGGAGGTCCAGCGCCTGCGCGAGTGGGCCCGGGACACCGGGAGCGGGGACCGGGACGAGGTGCTCCCCGGTGTCAGCGACCGCGCCTGGCGCCAGGTGTCCGTCACCGCCAAGGAGTGCCTGGGCCGCAGCTGCCCCCTGGTCGAGGACTGCTTCGCCGAGCTCGCCAAGCAGCGGGCCGGCGAGGCCGACATCGTCATCACCAACCACGCCCTGCTCGCGATCAACGCGTTCGAGGGGATCACCGTGCTGCCCGAGCACGACGTCGTGGTCATCGACGAGGCCCACGAGCTCCAGGACCGGGTGACGGGTGCGGTCACCGGCCAGCTCTCCGCGGCCATGGTGCGCTCGGCCGCCGCGTCCGTGCGCAAGCACACCTCTGCGAGCGCCGACTCCCTCACGGCCGGGGCCGCCAATCTCGAGGCCGCGCTGACGGGCGCTGCGGCCGAGCTGCTGCACCGGGGCCTCGGGGACGCCCAGGCGGCGGCCGTGGCCCAGATCCGGGACGCCGCCCGCACCGTGATGACCGAGTCGAAGGCCGGTGCGGGGGAGAAGGACGGGGACGCCGGCCGGCAGCTGGCCCGCTCCCGGGTCAGCGACGTCCTCGACCTCGCCGAGCGGATCCTCGCCGCCGAGGAGCACCGCGAGGTGCTGTGGATCTCCCGGCAGGGCGGCTGGGAGCCCGGCCGCGGCTACGTGCCCGCCGAGGACACCGATCCGGCGACCCTGCACGTGGCGCCGCTCAGCGTGGCCGGCACCCTGCGGGAGGGGCTCTTCGACGGGCGCACCGTGGTCCTCACCTCGGCGACCCTGTCCGTCGGCTCGTCCTTCGACTCCGCCGCCGGTGCCCTGGGCCTGCGCGGCGAGGGCGCCCCGCGCTGGGAGGGCGTGGACGTCGGCAGCCCGTTCGACTACCCGAGACAGGGCATCCTGTACCTCGCCAAGCACCTGGAGAAGCCCGGCCGCCGGCTCACGGAGGCCCAGCTGGACGAGATGCTGGCGCTGCTGGAGGCCTCCCGGGGCGGGGCCCTCGGGCTCTTCTCCTCCCGCCGGGCCGCGGAGGAGGCGGCCGAGGCCCTGCGCGCGCGCACCGACCTGCCGATCCTGTGCCAGGGGGAGTCCTCGCTCGCGGGCCTCGTCCAGGAGTTCACCGACGACCCCTCGACGAGCCTGTTCGGCACGATGAGCCTGTGGCAGGGCGTGGACGTCCCGGGGGCCTCCTGCCGGCTCGTGATGATCGACCGGATCCCCTTCCCCCGCCCGGACGACCCGCTGGCGAGCGCCCGCAGCCGCGCCGCGGAGCGGGCCGGCGGCAACGGCTTCATGTCCGTCTCCGCGACGCACGCGGCCGTGCGGCTCGCCCAGGGGACCGGGCGGCTCATCCGCTCGGGCGGGGACCGGGGCGTCGTGGCGATCCTGGACTCACGGATCGCGACCGCCCGCTACGGCGGCTTCCTCCGCGGGTCCCTGCCGCCGCTGTGGACCACCACGGACCGCTCGGTGGTGCTCGGGGCCCTGCAGCGGCTCGCCACGGGCTGAGCAGGCCCGGCACCGGCCGGGCCCGGCCGGCGCGTTCGACAGGGAACCGTACGACACCGGGCCGCACGACGCCGGGCCGCACGAGACCGGGCCCCCGCCGACGGCGGGGGCCCGGGCACCGGGGAGCGCGGCGGCTCAGAGGCTGCGCAGCACCGAGACGACCTTGCCCATCACGGTGGCGTGGTCGCCGAGGATCGGTTCGTAGCGGGTGTTCTGCGGCAGCAGCCACGTGTGGCCGTCCCGCTGGCGGAAGGTCTTGACCGTGGCCTCGTCGTCGAGCAGGGCCGCCACGATGTCCCCGTTGTCGGCGGCGCTCTGCCGTCGCACCACCACCCAGTCGCCGTCGCAGATCGCGGCGTCGATCATCGAGTCGCCCTTGACGCGCAGCATGAACAGCTCGCCGTGCCCGACCAGCTGGCGGGGCAGCGCGAGGACGTCCTCGACGGCCTGCTCGGCCGTGATCGGCCCGCCGGCGGCGATGTGGCCGACCAGCGGGACCATCGTCACGTCGGCCGAGGTGGACAGCTCGGCCACGGGATCGTGGACCGCTGGGCCCGCGGCGCGGCGGGCGTGCGCCGCGGTCTCGGCCGGCGGCTCGGGGGCCTCCGCGCCGGCGGTCCCGCGCAGCTGCAGCGGCGTGAGCACCTCCATGGCCCGGGGCCGCTTGGGGTCGCGGCGCAGGTAGCCCAGCTTCTCGAGCTGGGAGAGCTGGTGGGTGACGCTCGAGAGCGAGGCCAGGCCCACGAGGTCACCGATCTCCCGCATGGACGGCGGATAGCCGTGCTCGGCGATGGAGCGCTGGATGGCCTCGAGGATCGTGCGCTGGCGCACGCTGAGCCCGCGGCTGCGCGAGCGCGCCCCGGGGCGGGCGCCCCGGGCGCGGGGCTCCTCGGGAGTGGGGGGCTGGGCCATGGGAGCGTCGTCCTTTCCCGTCCGGCTGCCGGTGCCGCCGGTCCTCACGGTCCCGGTTCCGATGTCGGACCCGGGTGGTTCGATGGATCCCGGTCGGCACGCGCAGGGGGTCCGCAGCGCGCGCCGGCCCGAGGCCCGAACACGTCCTCAGCCTAGGCGACACGCCGTGGGTGTTCAAACATATGTACGAGCCGGTGTCGACAGCGTTCGCAGGCACGTGCTAGACATGGGTCATCGGTATTCGAAAGTATGTTCGATCGAATGGAGGCCCGCACGGGCCGTCGACCGGACCGGTGTTCGAGATCGCCCGCCCGTGCGGGAACGTCAAGGAGTTCATGTCATGAGTGCCAGTGCCACCCTCAGCGCCGTCGTCGAGCGCCGCCGCGGAACCGCGGCGGCGGGCGGCCGCGGCCGTGCGGCCCGGCGGGCCCGCCCCGCAGGCTCCGGCTTCCGCACCCCGCTGACCCTGACCCGCCGCGGCCGCCTGGTGTTCCTGGGCCTGCCCGTCCTCGCCGGCTCCGCCGCCCTCGTGGTGCTGGCGGTGATCTTCCTCGTCCCCTCGACGGCCACGGCCACGAGCGAGCCCGTCCCGGGCCCCGGGACCGAACAGGCCACCGTGTTCCCCGGGCAGAGCCTGTGGGAGCTCGCCGTGACCGCGGACCCGGACCGGGACCCGCGGGAGGTCATGGACGAGATCGTGGAGCTCAACGACCTGGACAGCTCCGTGCTCGTGGCCGGCCAGCTGCTCGAGGTCCCAGCCGCCTGAGCCGCCCGCCCGGTCCGGCCGGCCGCGGGTGGCCCCGAGTCGCCGCGGGAGCCCCGGGCCCGTGACCGGCTCCTGGGCCGGAGGGTCCGGGTGGAGCACTAAACTGTCCGGGTGACGCAGAACCTGGACCGACTCAACGCCCTCCCGCTCCGCGACGACCTGCGCGGCAGGACGCCGTACGGCGCCCCGCAGCTCGACGTCGCCGTGGCGCTCAACACCAACGAGAACACCCATCCGGTCCCCGCGGACGTGCACGCGGCGATCGTCGAGGAGGTCACCGGGGCGGCCTGGGCCCTCAACCGGTACCCCGACCGCGAGTTCACCGCCCTGCGCGAGGAGCTCGCCGCGTACCTCGGCCACGGGCTCGGGGCCGAGAACCTGTGGGCGGCCAACGGCTCCAACGAGATCCTGCAGCAGATCCTGCAGGCCTTCGGCGGCCCCGGCCGCACCCTGCTCACCTTCGTCCCCACCTACTCGATGTACCCGCTCCTGGCCTCCGGGACGCACACCGCCTTCGTCGCGGGGGAGCGGGCGGCGGACTTCGGGCTGTCCCCGGAGTCCGCGGCCGAGCAGGTGCGCCGGCACCGGCCGGACGTCGTCTTCCTGTGCTCGCCCAACAACCCGACGGGCACGGCGCTGGGCGCGGACGTGGTGACCGCGGTGTACGAGGCGGGCGAGGAGTTCCGCACGGTCGTGGTGGTGGACGAGGCCTACGCCGAGTTCTCGCACGGCGGCACCCCCACCGCGCTCACCCTGCTCGAGGGCCGGCCCCGCCTGATCGTCTCCCGCACCATGAGCAAGGCGTTCGCGCTCGCCGGCGCCCGCCTCGGCTACTTCGCGGCCGCGCCGGAGGTCGCCGACGCCGTGCGTCTCGTCCGGCTTCCCTACCACCTCTCGGCCGTCACCCAGGCCACGGCCCTCGCGGCGCTGCGCCACTCGGGGTCGCTGCTGGCCAACGTCGAGGACATCAAGGTCCAGCGCGACCGGATCGTGGAGGGGCTGACCCGGCTCGGGCTCGAGCCCGCCGCGTCGGACTCGAACTTCGTGTTCTTCGGCGGCATGGCCGACTCCCGGGGCATGTGGGAGGCGCTGCTCGAGGACGGGGTGCTCGTGCGGGACGTCGGGATCCCCGGCCACCTGCGGGTCACGGCCGGCACCGAGGCGGAGACCACAGCGTTCCTGACCAGCCTGGAGCGGATCCTCTCCGGCGCCTGAGCAGCCCGGGCCGGGGCGTGCCCCGGCCCGGATAGCATGGAAGCAGACCACCCCTGGGCCCGAGCCGCCGCCCGCGGCCCGGCCCGGACCAACCGCGGCCCGCCGAGGGCGGCGCCGCGTCCGCGAGGAGTTCCCACCGAAATGAGCGAGCAGACCCCCACCGGCACCCGCGCGCCCCGCCGCGCGGCCCTGGACCGGCGCACGAGCGAGTCCTCGGTGTCCGTCGAGATCGACCTCGACGGCACCGGCGAGAACGACATCGACACCTCCGTGCCGTTCTACGACCACATGCTGACCGCGCTGTCGAAGCACTCCCTGATCGACATGCGGATCCGGTCCACCGGCGACACCCACATCGACGTCCACCACACCGTCGAGGACACCGCGATCGTCCTCGGGGACGCCCTGCGCCAGGCGCTGGGCGAGAAGGCCGGGATCCGCCGCTTCGGCGAGGCGACGGTCCCGCTGGACGAGGCCCTGGCCCACGCCGTGGTCGACATCTCCGGGCGGCCCTACGTGGTGCACACGGGCGAGCCCGAGGGCCAGCAGTACCACCTCATCGGCGGGCACTTCACCGGCTCCATGGTCCAGCACGTCTTCGAGTCCCTGGCCCACCACGCCGGGATCTGCCTGCACGTCACGCTGCTGGCCGGCCGGGACCCGCACCACATCGCCGAGGCCCAGTTCAAGGCCGTGGCCCGAGCCCTCCGCCAGGCCGTGGAGCCCGACCCCCGGGTGCACGGCATCCCGTCCACGAAGGGAGCCCTGTGAGCACCGAGGACAGCACCACGGGCCCCGGCGGCTCCCGGCCCACCGTCACCGTCCTCGACTACGGCGCGGGCAACGTGCGCTCGGCCGTGCGCGCCCTCGAGGCGGCCGGCGCGGACGTGGTGCTCAGCGCCGACCCCGAGGCGGTGCTCGACGCCGACGGCCTCGTGGTCCCCGGCGTCGGCGCGTTCGCCGCCGTCATGGAAGGACTGCGCTCCGTGGACGGCCTGCGCCTCATCGGCCGCCGCCTCGCCGGCGGCCGCCCCGTGCTGGGCATCTGCGTGGGGCTGCAGGTCCTCTTCGACTCCGGCGTGGAGCACGGCCAGGAGACCGCGGGCATGGGCGAGTGGCCCGGCGTCGTCGAACGGCTGAAGGCCGACGTGGTCCCGCACATGGGCTGGAACACGGTCGAGCCGCCCGAGGACTCGGTGCTGTTCCGGGGGATCGAGGACCAGCGGTTCTACTTCGTGCACTCCTACGGGGTGCAGGAGTGGGACTTCCCGCAGAACATCGAGAAGATGCGGGCGCCGCAGGTCACCTGGTCCGACCACGGGGGCCGCTTCGTCGCGGCCGTGGAGAACGGGCCGCTGTGCGCCACCCAGTTCCACCCGGAGAAGTCCTCCGAGGCCGGCATCCAGCTCCTGCGCAACTGGCTCGGCACCCTGCCGCGCACGGGACGCCTGGACCACCTCAAGGCCGGTGACCCCCTGGGCGGGGACACCCTGGCCGGCCGGCCGACCCTGGAGGCCGGGGACGGCGCGGCGTGAGCGCCGCCGTCCTCGTGATGGTCCTCGGCGCGTTCCTCGCCGGCGGGGCCATCTCCTTCCAGCAGCAGCAGAAGCCCGTCTGGACGGTCGTGCTCCTGGCCGCCGTCGCGGCGGCCCTCATCGGCTACGGCGGGTACGCCTGGTTCCAGGGCCGCTGAGCACGTCCCGTCCGCCCGTCCGTCCGTCCGAGACCCCGCAACCCGAGAAGAGAGATCCCATGCCCTTGAGCGAGACCCCCCGCCTCCAGCTGCTGCCCGCCGTCGACGTCGCGGACGGCCAGGCCGTGCGCCTGGTCCAGGGCGAGGCCGGCTCCGAGACCGGCTACGGTGACCCGCTGGAGGCCGCCCTCGCCTGGCAGGAGGCCGGCGCCGAGTGGATCCACCTCGTGGACCTCGACGCCGCCTTCGGCCGCGGCGACAACATCGACGTGCTCCGCCGCGTCGCCGCCGAGCTCGAGCTGAAGGTCGAGATGTCCGGCGGCATCCGGGACGACGCGTCCCTGGAGCGGGCGCTGTCCCTGGACCCCGCCCGGATCAACCTGGGCACCGCGGCCCTCGAGAACCCGGAGTGGACGCAGAAGGTCATCGCCGAGCACGGCGACGTCATCGCGGTGGGCCTCGACGTGCGCGGCACCGTCCTCGCCGCCCGCGGCTGGACCGAGGAGGGCGGGGACCTCTGGGAGGTCCTGGACCGCCTCGAGGACCACGGCTGCGCCCGCTACGTGGTCACCGACGTCACCAAGGACGGCACCCTCAAGGGCCCCAACCTCGAGCTCCTGAAGGAGGTCGCGACCCGCACCGACAAGCCCGTGGTCGCCTCGGGCGGGATCTCCTCCCTCGACGACCTCTCCGCCCTGCGGACGCTCGTGCCCTCGGGGGTCGAGGGCGCGATCGTGGGCAAGGCCCTCTACGCGGGCCGGTTCACCCTCGAGGAGGCCCTCGACGTGGCGGGCCGGCCGGGAGCGCGGTGACGGAGCGGCCCCTGCCGGAGCACATCGCCGCCCAGCTCGCGGGCGCCGGCGGCACCGAGGACACCGGCGGCCAGGCCTGGGCCGGGCGCAACCTGGGGGAGGGCACCAGCCACACCCACCGGTTCCCCGGGGACGACGGCGCCGCCGCCCCCGCCGTGCTGCAGGCCCTCCGGGCCCTGCGGGCGGGCACCGGGGACGAGTCCGCCGTGGTCGCCGCGCTCGCCGGCACCCGCGTGTTCGTGCCCGTCGTGGCCGAGGTCTCGTCCTCGACCGTGACGGAGGCCGGTCTCGTGGCCGACAAGGAGGCCGACATGGCGCTCGTGTCCCTGCGCGCCGCGGACGGCCGGCAGGTGCTGCCGGTCTTCAGCTCCACGGCGGCGCTCGCGGACTGGCACGCCCGGGCGCGGCCGGTGGCCACGGACCTCCGCCGGGCCGCCGTGGCCGCGGTCAAGGACGGCACCCAGCTGCTGGTGCTCGACCCCGGCACCGACCTCCCGTTCGTGGTGCGCCGCCCGGCCCTCTGGGCGCTGGCCCGGGGCAGGGCCTGGACCCCCTCCTACCGCAGCCCGGACGTCGAGGCGGCGGTCCGGCGCTGCGCCACCGGGCTGCCCGGGGTCGTCGGGGTGGGGACCGCCCCCGGCGACGGCGTGGCCGTGCGCGTCGCGGACGGGACGCTCGTCCGGGGCGGCGGGGCCGGCCCCGAGCTCGCCGTCGTGCTGTCCCTGCAGGCCGGGCTCGACCAGGGGCAGCTGGACGACGTCGTCGCCCGGTTCCAGGCCCGGCTGAGCGTCGAGCCGGCCCTCGCTGAGGACGTCGACTCGATGCAGCTGCGCCTCACGACGGCGGGCTGACCCGGGAAGCCCGGACCAGCCCGCGACGGACGGAGGCGGCGGTGCTCAGCTGACCGGGCCGGTGAACCGCTCGCCGGGCCCCTGGCCGGGGGCGTCCGGGAAGCGCGAGGCCTCGCGGAACGCGAGCTGGAGGGTGCGCAGGCCGTCGCGCAGGGGAGCGGCGTGCTGCGAGCCGATCTCCGGCGCCGCGGCGGTGACGAAACCGGCCAGCGCGGTGATGAGCTTGCGCGCCTCGTCGAGGTCCTTGAGCTCCTCGGCGTCCTCGCCGGCGGCGAGCCCGCACTTCACGGCGGCCGCGCTCATGAGGTGCACGGCCGCGGTGGTGATGACCTCGATGGCGGGGACCTCCGCGATGTCGCGCATCTGCTCGTCGACGGCGCTGACCGTCTCCTGCGGGATCTCCTGGCCGGACCGTGCGGCGTCGTCGTCGAAGCGGAAGGTGTTCTCGGAAGTCATGGCCCAACTCTGCCACACCGCCGGTCGCCGCCCGGACCGTCCCAGCGGCCCTGCGCACTATCCTGCAGGGGAGGCCGGGCGCCGGCCGGAAGGAGGCGGAGCACCGTGTGGATCGGGTGGATCGAGTTCGACGTGCTCCTGGGGGACGTCCACTCCCTCAAGGCCAAGCGTTCCGTGGTGCGGCCCCTCGTGGCGGAGCTGCGCCGCCGGTTCCCGGTGACCGCCGCCGAGGTCGGCCACCTCGAGCTCCACCGGCGCGCCCTCGTGGGCACCGCCGTGGTCGCCGCGGACGCCGCCCGCCTCGTCGAGGTCCTCGACGAGGTCGAGCGCTTCGTCGCCGCCCGGCCGGAGACGGAGCTGCTCTCGGCCCGCCGGGCCCTGCACAGCACCGAGGACGAGTGAGACGCCGGCGCGGCCGTCGTTTCCCGAACAGGCGGCCCATGGGCTAGACTGGTCGGCAGTGTGCAAGTGGAGGAGACTCCCACCCGCGCCGGCCACGGTCCTGCGAGCCTCTCGGAGGACCGGAGCACGGCCCCCGGGTCCGCGACGACATCGTCCGCACGACGGCACGGCCGGGGCATCCCTCGTCCGCACCGTCACGCAATGCGCCACCCTCGGGCGGCGCACCGATGAGCCTCCGCTTGCCGACCGCAGCGGGGGCTTTTGTCGTTGCGGACCGGACCGAACCATGAGGTCCCCGGAAACCTCCGGGCGATCACGCCAGACATCAGGAGCACGGCATTAGCGATCCACGTATCAATGACAGAATCCGAGTCCCCGAAGTCCGTCTCGTCGGACCCGCAGGCGAGCAGGTCGGCATCGTCCGCGTCGAGGACGCACTGAGGCTGGCCCGCGAATCGGATCTCGATCTGGTCGAGGTGGCGCCCAACGCCAAGCCGCCGGTGGCCAAGCTCATGGACTTCGGCAAGTACAAGTACGAGGCCGCGGTCAAGGCCCGGGAGTCGCGCAAGAACCAGACGAACACGGTCCTCAAGGAGGTCCGGTTCCGGCTCAAGATCGACACCCACGACTACGAGACCAAGGTCGGCCACGCCAAGCGGTTCCTCGGGGCCGGTGACAAGGTCAAGGCCATGATCCAGTTCCGCGGACGCGAGCAGCAGCGCCCCGAGATGGGTGTCCGCCTGCTCGAGCGCTTCGCGAACGACGTCGCCGAGGTCGGCGCGGTCGAGTCGAGCCCCCGGGTCGACGGCCGCAACATGGTGATGGTCGTGGGCCCGCTGAAGAACAAGGCCGAGGCCAAGGCCGAGGCGCGCCGCCAGAAGCAGCGCGACGAGGCGAAGGCCGAGAACGAGCGCAAGGCGAAGGACAAGGTCGACACGTCCTCCGCGGCGCCCGTGACCCAGACGATCGGGGACGCCTTCCCGGCCGAGCTGCGCGAGCAGGCCGGCCGGACCGAGGAGCCGGTGCAGCAGCCGGCGCCCGAGGCCCAGCAGCCGGCCCCGGAGACGGCGCAGCCCGCCGCCCCCGAGGTCGTCGAGGCGCCTGCGGCCGCCGAGGCCCCGGAGCCCGAGGTCGTCGAGACCCCGGCGCCGCAGGCGGCCCCGAAGCCGCCGGCGCCCCAGGCCCCGGCGCCGAAGGCTCCGGCCGCGGCGCCGAAGGCCCCCCGGCCCGGCCCCAAGCCGGGTGCCAAGCCCGGGCCCCAGGCCTGAGCGGCGCACGACCTTCCGCGCGAGCGGAGCAGAACTGACAGCGCCCGCGGGCGCAGCCGGGACCGGCTGCGCCCGGGGGCACCGTGGAGGTGCGGCGGACGTCGCCGTGCCCTCCGGTGACCACCACCGGAAGAATCGCAAGGAGAGCGGCCCAGATGCCGAAGATGAAGACCCACAGCGGGGCGAAGAAGCGCTTCAAGCTCACCGGCAGCGGCAAGGTGAAGCGCCAGCAGGCCAACCGCCGCCACTACCTGGAGCACAAGTCCTCCCGGCTGACCCGCCGCCTGGCCTCCGACCAGATCGTGGCCCCCGGCGACGCCAAGGTCATCAAGAAGATGCTGGGCAAGTAGCCCCCACCGCATCCGCAGGGGAGCCAGCCTCCCCGCCCCCACAGATTTGACCTCCCGGCCGACCGGCCGGGACCGAAGCGAAGGAGTACACACGTGGCACGTGTGAAGCGGGCGGTCAACGCCCACAAGAAGCGCCGGGAGATCCTTGAGCAGGCCTCCGGCTACCGCGGCCAGCGCTCGCGCCTGTACCGCAAGGCGAAGGAGCAGGTCACCCACTCGTTCGTCTACAGCTACAACGACCGCCGCAAGCGCAAGGGCGATTTCCGCCGGCTGTGGATCCAGCGCATCAACGCCGCGGCCCGCGCCAACGGCCTGACCTACAACCGCTTCATCCAGGGCCTCAAGGCCGCCGAGGTGGAGGTCGACCGCCGCATGCTGGCCGAGCTGGCCGTCAACGACGAGAAGGCGTTCGCCGGACTCGTCGAGATCGCCAAGAACGCGCTGCCCGAGGACACCTCCGCGCCGCGCGAAGCCGCCGCCTGAGCCCAGTCGGAGCAGTGAACCTCACGGAGCGCCTGGCCGCCCAGCCGATGTCCAACCCCCGAGCCGATCGGGTCAGGGACGTCGCGGGACTGGCCGGGCGCTCCGCGCGTGCCAAGCGCGGGCTGTTCCTCGCCGAGGGCCCGCAGAACGCCCGGGAGGCCCTCGCCCGGCACCTGGAGTCCCCGTGCGCGGACGCCGTCTACGTCACCGAGGACGCCCTGGACCGCCACCCGGACATCACCGCGCTCCTCGAGCGGGTGGCCGAGGACCGCTCCGTGTTCGTCCGCCTCGTGACCCGTGAGGTGCTGGCCGCCATGAGCGACGCGGTGACCCCGCAGGGCGTCGTCGTCGTGTGCCGACCCCTCGACACGGACCTGGGAACGGTGCTGGCGGCCCGGCCCCGGCTGGTCGCCGTGCTGGCGCGGGTGCAGGACCCCGGCAACGCCGGCACCGTGCTGCGTGCGGCCGACGCCGCGGGCGCGGACGCGGTGGTGCTCACGACCGGCAGCGTGGACGTCTACAACCCCAAGACCGTGCGCTCGACCGCCGGCTCCCTCTTCCACCTGCCCGTGGTCGTCGGTGCCGACCTGCCCGCGCTGCTCGACGCCGCCCGCGCCGCCGGCTGCGGCGTGCTGGCCGCCGACGGCCACGGGGACGTCGACCTCGACCGGCTCCAGGACGCCTCCGCCGCCCGCGCCGCCGGAGTCCCGTCCGTCGACTCCGGCTACGACCTGGCCCGGCCCACCGTGTGGCTGTTCGGCAACGAGGCCCGCGGCCTGTCCGAGGAGGAGAAGGCGCTGGCCGACCACCGGGTCGCCGTGCCGGTGCACGGGCGGGCGGAGTCCCTCAACGTGGGCACCGCCGCCACCGTGTGCCTCTACGCCTCGGCCCGCGCCCAGCGCCGCCCCGCGGCCGGGCGGTGAGCCGATGAGCGCGCCGCTGCCCGCCGTCTACCGCACCCAGGTGGTGGGTGCCGCCCTCCTCGACGACGCCGAGCGGCCCACGGGCTTCCTCGCCGCGCAGCGGGCCTATCCCGAGGCCCTGCGGGGCCTCTGGGAGTTCCCCGGCGGCAAGCAGGAGCCGGACGAGAGCTGCGAGCAGGCCCTGGTCCGGGAGTGCGCCGAGGAGCTCGGCGTGCACGTCCGGCTGCTCGCGGAAGTGCGCGGACCGCACGCCCAGGGCTGGCCGCTCAAGGACACCGCGGCGATGCGGGTCTGGACGGCCGTGGCCGCCGGCGGCGACCCCCGGCCCGTGGTCGGGGAGGACCACCTGGCCGTGCGCTGGCTCCCGCTGGCCGACCCCGCCGCCGCACTGGCCCTGCCGTGGATCCCCGCCGACCTGCCCATCGTGTACGCCCTGCTGGACCACCTCGCCGACTGACCACGGGATCCCGTGGTCAGTCACGGCCCGGGGGATCGCGGCGGGCGGTAGCCGCCGTCGGCGAGGCCGGCGCGCACCTCGAAGGGGTTGTGCAGCGCGGGGTGCCCGCAGCGCAGCATCGACCATCCCGCGGCCACGAGGTAGGCCGGCAGGAACGGCAGCCCCAGGCACTGGGCCCACTGGCTCGCGTGCCGCGACTCGTGGGCCAGGAGCCGGGGACGGGCCGCGACGTCGCCGATCCCGGCGCGGAACAGGACGACGTTGCCCACGGTGAAGGCCCCGGCCCGCGGCAGCCGCGGCCGGTAGCCGAACCCCAGGAGCAGCCCCTCGGGCCCGCGCACCACCGGCGTGCGCGTGGCCGCGGCGACCAGCAGACCCAGCGGCGTGGACAGGTTCATCATGTTCCACACCTGCCGCAGGCGTGCTGCGCGGCTCGGACCGGGGTTCATGGCACCAGCCTAGGCCCGCCCGGCGCGCCCCGCCCGGATCGGGGCCCCGGGGCGGACTTCCTCCGGGCCCGGAGGGGCGGTCCTCCCGGGTCCGGACGGGCCGTGACGAGCCCGGGCAGCGGTGGGCGGCCCCCGGGGGACGTGCCATAGACTGGGACCCGCCCGCGATCCGTGCCGATCCGGGCTTTCCCGTGGTACGCGCTCCACGCACCGTGGACCCGCGCGCCCGGACGAAGCCGTCCCCGAGCCGAAGAAGTCGCCAGCTGATGTCTGAACTGCCACCCGAGACCGCCCCGAGCGGCGCGGTCGACCCGACCGACGAGGCCGCGGTCGCCGCGGCCGTGGAGGCGGCCCTGGCCGCCGTTGGAAACGCCCAGGACCTCGACGAGCTCAAGGAGGTCCGGCTCGCCCACGCGGGGGACCGGTCCCCGCTGGCGCTGGCCAACCGGCGGATCGGCTCCCTCGACAAGACGCAGAAGTCCGCGGCCGGCAAGCTGGTCGGCCAGGCCCGCGGCCGCGTCAACCAGGCGGTCGCCGCCCGCACCACGGTGCTGGAGGAGGAGCGGGACGCCCGGATCCTCGTCGAGGAGGCCGTGGACGTCACCGCCGCCGGCCGGCGCCGGCGCCTGGGCGGGCGGCACCCGCTGACCAACCTCATGGAGCGCGTCGGCGAGACGTTCGTGGCCATGGGCTGGGAGGTCGCCGACGGCCCCGAGGTCGAGTCCGAGTGGTACAACTTCGACTCCCTCAACTTCAAGCCGGACCACCCGGCCCGGGAGCTGCAGGACACGTTCTTCGTGGACCCGCCCGAGGCCCACCTCGTGCTGCGCACGCACACCTCACCGGTGCAGATGCGCACGCTGCTGAACCGCGAGCTGCCGGTCTACGTCGTCGTCCCGGGACGCACCTACCGCACCGACGAGCTCGACGCCACGCACACCCCCGTCTTCCACCAGGTCGAGGGCCTGGCCGTGGACCGGGGCCTGTCGATGGCCGACCTCAAGGGCACGCTCGAGCACTTCGCCCGGCAGATGTTCGGCCCGGAGGCGAAGATCCGGCTGCGGCCCAACTACTTCCCCTTCACCGAGCCGTCCGCCGAGCTGGACGTGTGGCACCCGAACGCCAAGGGCGGGCCGCAGTGGATCGAGTGGGGCGGCTGCGGCATGGTCCACCCGAACGTGCTGCGCGCGGCCGGCATCGACCCCGAGGTCCACTCGGGCTTCGCGTTCGGCATGGGCATCGAGCGGACCCTGATGTTCCGCAACAACGTCCCGGACATGCGCGACATGGTCGAGGGCGACGTCCGCTTCAGCGAGCACTTCGGGATGGAGATCTAAGACATGCGAGTTCCTTTGTCATGGCTGCGCGAGCACGCCCCCGTCCCGGCCGGCGCGACCGCCGAGGACGTCCTGGCCACCCTCGTGACGGTGGGCCTCGAGGAGGAGGACGTGCACCGCCCCACGGACCACCTGAAGGGACCGGTCGTGGTCGGCCAGGTGCTCTCCAAGGAGCCGGAGACCCACTCCAACGGCAAGACCGTCAACTGGTGCACCGTCCGCGTGGTCCCCGAGGGCCAGGAGCAGACCCTGACCGGCAAGGGCATCGACCCCTCCGGTGTGCAGGGCGTGATCTGCGGGGCCCACAACTTCGAGGTCGGGGACAAGGTCGTCGTGACCCTGCCCGGTGCCGTCCTGCCCGGGGACTTCAGGATCTCGGCGCGCAAGACCTACGGCCACACCTCCGCCGGCATGATCGCCTCCGTGCGCGAGCTGGGGATCGGCGAGGACCACGACGGCATCCTGGTGCTCTCGACCCTCGGTCTGGACCCGGAGATCGGCTCCGACGCCCTGGAGCTGCTCGGGCTCCGCGACGAGGCCGCCGAGATCAACGTGACCCCGGACCGCGGCTACGCGTTCTCGATCCGCGGCGTGGCCCGCGAGTACTGCCACGCCGTGCACGAGTCCTTCACGGACCCGGCCGGGACGGTGGCCGCCCGGGTGCCCGCCCCCACCGGGGACGGGTTCCCCGTGGCCGTCGACGACGACGCCCCGATCCACGGCAACCCCGGGTGCACCCGCTTCGTCGCCCGCACCGTGACCGGTATCGACGCGACCGCCCCCACGCCCCCGTGGATGTCGGCGCGGCTGCGCCTGGCGGGCATCCGCTCGATCTCCCTGCCCGTGGACGTCTCCAACTACGTGATGCTCGAGCTGGGCCAGCCGCTGCACTTCTACGACCTCGGGAAGCTGACCGGCGGCATCGGGGTCCGCCGGGCGGCCCCGGGCGAGACGCTGACCACCCTGGACGGCCGGCAGCGGTCCCTGGACCCCGAGGACCTGCTGATCACGGACGGCTCCGGACCGATCGGCCTGGCCGGGGTCATGGGCGGCGCCGCCACCGAGGTCTCGGACGGCACCGCCGACGTGCTCGTGGAGGCGGCCCGCTTCGACGAGGTCTCGATCGCCCGCACCACCCGGCGGCACCGGCTGCCCTCGGAGGCGTCCAAGCGCTTCGAGCGCGGGGTGGACCCGCAGATCGCCCCGGTGGCGGCCCAGCGCGCCGTCGAGCTGCTCGTGGAGCTGGCCGGCGGCACGCCCGGTCCCGGGGTCACGGACGTGGACGACACCACCGCCCCCGCGCCCATCGAGCTGCCCTGGGACTACCCGGGGCGCCGCACGGGCGTGGAGTACACGGCGGACCAGGTCGTGTCGACCCTCACCGAGCTCGGCGCGCAGGTCGAGGCCACCGACGACGGCTGGCGCGTCGTGCCCCCGTCGTGGCGCCCGGACCTGGTCGCCAAGGAGGACCTGGTCGAGGAGATCGCCCGCCTCGTCGGCTACGACACGATCCCCTCGCGGCTGCCGGTGGCGCCCCCGGGCCGCGGCCTGACCGCCGAGCAGCAGGCCCGGAAGCGGGTCGCCGACGCGCTCGCGGCAGCCGGGCTCACCGAGGTGCTCGCCTACCCGTTCGTCTCGCAGGCGGACAACGAGCTGTGGGGCGCCCCGGAGCCCGGCGTGCCCGTGCCGTCGGTCAAGCTGGCCAACCCGATCAGCGAGGCCCAGGGAATGCTGCGCGTCTCCCTGCTCCCGGGGCTGCTGGAGGTGCTGCGGCGCAACACCTCCCGCGGTTTCCGGGACCTGGCGCTCTACGAGGTCGGGCGGGTCTTCCGTCCCGGCGAGCAGCTCGGCAGCGCCGGCATCCCCCCGCTCGGGGCGCACCCGGGCCGGGCGGTGCTCGACGAGATCGAGGCCGGCATCCCCGCGCAGCCGCGCCACCTCGCCGCAGTCCTGGCCGGCCGGGACGCGGCCCAGGGTCCGTGGACCGCGCCGCGGGCCTTCGACTGGCAGGACGCCCTCGACGCCGCCCGGCTGGCCGCCGAGGTCCTGGGGGTCGAGCTGACCGTCCGGCAGGGCACCCACCAGGCGTTCCACCCGGGCCGCACCGCGGTGCTCGCCACCGCCGACGGCACCCCGCTGGGCTATGCCGGCGAGCTGCACCCCCAGCTGGTGGCGGCCCAGGACCTGCCCGAGCGGACCGTGGCGATGGAGCTGAACCTCAGCTCGCTCGTCGGGGCCGAGGTCGAGGTCGTGCAGGCCCGCCCGATCTCCGGCTACCCGGCGGCCACCCAGGACGTCGCCCTCGTGGTGGACGCCGCCGTGCCGGCCGCCGAGCTGCGGGCCGCGCTCGAGGAGGGCGCCGGGGAGCTGCTCGAGGACGTCCGCGTCTTCGACGTCTACCAGGGCCCCGGCATCGAGGAGGGCCGGAAGTCGGTGGCCTTCGCGCTGCGCTTCCGGGCCCCGGACCGCACCCTGACCGCGGACGAGGCCTCCGCGGCCCGTGCGGCGGCCGTCGCCGTGGCGGCCGAGCGCCACGGCGCCGTGCTCCGCGGCTGACCGGCCCGCCACCGCACCCGCCGCACCCCGCGCGGCACGGCCCGCTTCCCGCACCGGGGAGCGGGCCGTGCCGTGCCGTGGGGCCGCGCGCCGTCCGGGGACGCCGCCGGTAACAAACGCGAACGGTGTCCGGGTGCGGCGGGGGAACTTCGGTACTGTGGCACCGGGTCCTCGACCGCCGCCCGGCGCCGCGGTCGCCCCCTTCCCCGACCCCGTTCCAGGAGTTCAGCATGACCGAGGAGACCACCGACCGGCAGGAGGCGTTCTTCGCCTTCGACGACGACGACGAGCAGGAGCGCGGACGCGCCCGCCGGTCGATCGCCTGGAAGCCGACGGCCGTGGGGCTGCTCGGGCTCCTCCTGGGGCTGGTCCTGGCGGTGAGCGCCGCGCTCGCCTGGGACGACTCCCGGAAGCTGGCCGGCTACGCGGACCGGTCGTGGGTGATCTCCGGGCAGTACCAGGACCTCACCAACGACCTGCGGACCAAGACCTGGAACCCCATCTACCGCGGGGTGCTGCCCGCGGACGAGGCGGTCACCGAGCAGCCCTTCGACTCGGGCCTCGCCGACCCGCGCGTCCCGGAGGCGGGCGAGGAGATCGTCTTCCGCGGCACGCAGACGGGCTCCGGCGAGGACGACTTCCACCAGGAGGCCGACGCCCTGCTCGCCGTGGAGGACGGCACGCTCCAGGTGGTCGAGACCGCCGAGGCCGGCGAGTTCGGGGACGGCATCACCGCGGGCACCATCGCGTGGCAGCGCGTGCAGGCCGCCCTGCTGCTGCTCGCCGGACTCGGCGCGGCCGCCGGCGGGGTCTGGTTCGCCCGCCGGCTCTACCGCCGGGAGCGCTGAGGACGGCCCGCGGCCCGCGCCGTGGAACGGCCCCCGCCGGACGCTGTGCGTCCGGCGGGGGCCGTTCCCGTCCGGGCTCCGGAGCAGGCCCGGAGCAGGCCCGGAGCAGGCCCGGAGCAGGCTCCGGAGAACCGGCTCGGCGCCGGAGGCCCCGGCGCCGGGCGGGGTCAGGGCAGGGCGGGCAGCTCCCGCCGGAGCAGCCACGCGTCGAGCAGCCCGTCGACCTCCGCCCACCGGTGCTGGGGCACGAAGCCGCGCAGGTGCTCCCGGAAGCCCGCCGTGCTCACCCACCCGTCCCGGTTGGCGGTGGCCCAGCCGTGCAGCAGGGCGCGGAAGGCGTCCTCGCCCACGGTCTCCCGTATCGCGTGGACGGTGAGGGCGCCCCGGACGTACACCACGTCGTCGAAGAGGCGCACCTGCCCCGGGTCGCCGATGACGAGGTCCTGGCGCATCTTCGAGAGCGTGCGGTGGGCCTTCTCCGCGTGCCAGCGGGCCGGCCGGCCGCCCGAGGCCTCGGACCAGATCCACTCCGCGTAGGACGCGAACCCCTCGTTGAGCCAGATGTCCTGCCACGAGGACAGGACCAGGCTGTTGCCGAACCACTGGTGGGCGAGCTCGTGGGCCACGAGCCGCTGCTCCTCCCAGTCCGTGCCGAGCTGGTTCTTCCCGAACACGGAGCACGCGTAGCACTCGAACGGGTCCTCGAGGGACTCGTCGACGACCACCACGGTGTAGCTCGGGAAGGGGTATGGGCCGAACCAGTCGCCGAACACCTCGATCATCCGGCCCTGCTCCGCGAACGTCTTCTCCGCCTTCTTGCGCCGCTTCTTGGAGCACACGAGGTGCTGCGTGACGCGGGAGCCCGTGAGCTCCCGCCGCTCGTACGGACCGATCTGCACGGTCGCCAGGTACGGAGGGAGCGGCACCCGGGAGGTGTAGACCCAGTGGCGCTCGCCGTCGCGCTCCACCACGGACTCCAGCTCGCCGTGGACCACCACCTCGTAGTCGGCGTCGGCGTGCACGGCGACCCGGTAGGTGGCCTTGTGGGAGGGGTGGTCGACGCACGGGAACCAGGTGGAGGACCCGGTGGGCTGGCCCGCGACGAGGACGCCGTCGTCGAGCTCGGCCCAGCCGATCTCGCCCCAGGGCCCGTCCAGGGACTCGGGATAGCCCTCGTAGGCCACGGTGAGCGTGAACGACTCCCCGGCGGGGACCGTGCGCGGCAGGCTCAGCACGAGGCGGCTGCCGCGGTGGTCCGCGCGGACCCTGCGGCCGCCGAGCAGCCCGCCGAGCCCGCCGGTGCCGAACCGGACGTCGGTCACGGCGAGCTCGGTGAGGTCCAGCTCGATCCGGTCCGTGTCCTGCAGGGCCCGGCAGGTCAGGGTCGCCCGCGCCTCGAGGCCGTTGTCCTCGACGTCGTAGTCGAGGTCGAGGTCGTAGTGCTCCACGGTGGCCGTGCAGCACCCGACGAACGGGGTGTACGGGTCCCGCGCGCCGTCCGCGCCGAGGAAGCGGTGCGTCTGTGCCGTGCTCACGGGACCAGCAGCAGCTTGCCCTGGGCGGCACGGGACTGGAGCAGCTCGTGGGCCTGCCGTGCCCGCTCGAGCGGGAACGTCTCGGCGACCCGGATGGTCAGGGACCCGTCGAGCACCGCGTCGAAGAGCTCGCCCGCCCGCCAGTTCCGCTCCTTCTCGTCGAGCAGGTAGTCGTTGAGCGTGGGCCGGGTGATGTACAGGGACCCGTGCTGGGCGAGCCGCTGCGGGTCGAACGGGGGGACCTGGCCGGAGGAGCCGCCGAAGAGCACGAGCATCCCGCGCGTGCGCAGCGCCCGCAGGGACTCGTCGAAGGTGTCCTTGCCCACCGAGTCGTAGACGACGTCGGCGCCGCGGCCGCCGGTGACCGCACGGACGTGCTCGGCGAAGTCCTCGTAGCCGACCAGGGCGAAATCGGCGCCCAGCGAGCGCGCGGTCTCCGCCTTGTCCTGGGAGCCCACCAGGGCGACCACCGTGGCCCCGAGCGACTTCAGCAGCTGCACCGCGAGGCCACCGACCCCGCCCGCGCCCGCGGTGACCACGGCGACGTCGCCCTCCTGGACCGGATACGTCGAGCGGACCAGGTAGTGCGCGGTGAGCCCCTGCAGCGGGACGGCCGCGGCGACCTCGTCGGAGACGCCGGTGGGCACGCGCAGGGCCTTGTCGGCGTCCACCACGAAGGCGTCGGCGTAGGTGCGGGACGCCTGGGAGGTGGTGATCCGGTCGCCGAGGGCGAAGTGCTCCACCCCGGAGCCCACGCCCGCCACCACGCCCATGCCCTCGGAGCCGGGCGTGAAGGGGTGCTCCACGGGGTAGACGCCCTCGCGCTGGTACACCTCGATGAAGTTCACCCCCGCCGCACGGGTCTCGACGAGCAGCTGGCCGGGGCCCGGTTCGAGGTCCGGGCGCTCGCCGAGGGTCAGGACCTCGGGGCCTCCGGCTCGCTCGACCATGACGGAACGGACCATGACGGGTACCTCCTGGGGATCGCGGACGGGAACTCCTGCCATGGTAGGCGGGAAGCCCGGCCGCGCTCTGCCTGCGGGGACCCCCGAGGGGTAGCGTGAGCACAAGAGGGGGCACGGGAATGCCCCCGTAATCATCGAGATTTGCACACGGGAAGCGTAGATTCGGGGGCACAGCCGTTCCGGGGGGATGCGACGACGGCCGTGGCCGGGACGAGCGGCCGAGACGACAGGGGGGTTCCGACGCGCCCCGCCGAGGGGCACCCGCGCCTCCGCGCCGTCGATCCTCTCCCCGTAGCGTGCATAATTATTGAAGACCATGCATAACTTTGAGCTAGAGTGGGTCCTATGACGTTCAGCGCAGCAGTTTCGGGGGCCTCCGGCTACGCCGGTGGTGAGGTTCTGCGGATCCTCGCCGGTCACCCGCAGATCGAGATCGGGGCCGTGGGGGCCCATTCCAACGCGGGCCAGCGGCTGGGGGAGCTGCAGCCGCACCTGCACTCCCTCTCCGACCGGGTGCTCGTGGACACCACGGTGGAGAACCTCGCCGACCACGACGTCGTCTTCCTCGCCCTGCCGCACGGCGCGTCCGCCGCGATCGCCGCGCAGCTGCCGCCGGAGACCGTGGTCATCGACGCCGGCGCCGACCACCGGCTCGACTCCGCCGAGGAGTGGGACCAGTTCTACGGCTCCTCGCACGCCGGGACGTGGCCGTACGGGCTGCCCGAGCTCGTCGTGGACACCGAGGGCACCCGCCAGCGCGAGCAGCTCCGCGGCGCCACGCGCATCGCGGTGCCGGGGTGCTACCCGACCAGCGCGCTGCTGGCCCTGGGCCCCGGCTTCGCGGCCGGGCTCCTGGAGCCCGAGGACGTCGTGATCGTCGCGGCGTCGGGCACGTCCGGGGCCGGCAAGGCCGTCAAGGCGCACCTGCTGGGCTCGGAGGTCATGGGCTCGATGAGCCCGTACGGGGTGGGCGGCGCGCACCGGCACACCCCCGAGATCGAGCAGGGCCTCGCCAAGGCCGCGGGGTGCCGCGTGCGGGTCTCCTTCACCCCGACGCTGGCCCCCATGCCCCGGGGCATCCTCACGACCGCCACCGCGCGAATCGCGGAGGGCGTGAGCGCCGCGGAGCTGCGGGAGGCCTGGGAGTCCGCCTACGTGGCCGAGCAGTTCGTCACGGTCCTGCCCGAGGGCCGGTGGCCGGCGACGAAGTCGGTGGCCGGCTCCAACCACGCCCAGCTCCAGCTCGCCCTCGACGCCCGGGCGGGCCGCGTCATCGTCACCTGCGTCATCGACAACCTCGTCAAGGGCACCGCGGGCGGTGCCGTCCAGTCCATGAACCTCGCCCTCGGCCTGCCCGAGGACACCGGCCTGAACCTCCAAGGAGTCGCACCGTGAGAACGTACCCGTCCCAGCAGCCGGCCGGCACCCTGCAGGTCGACACCACCCGCGGTGTGGCCGCCGCCCAGGGCTTCCGCGCGGCCGGCACCACGGCGGGCTTCAAGGACTCCGGCGGGCCCGACCTCGCCCTCGTCGTCAACGACGGGCCCCAGCACCACGTGGGGGCCGTGTACACGACCAACCGGATCGCCGCCGCGCCCATCCAGTGGTCCAAGGCCGCCACCGCGGACGGCCGGGCCGCCGCCGTGGTCCTCAACTCCGGCGGGGCCAACGCCTGCACCGGACCGCAGGGCTTCCAGGCCTCCCACCGGACCGCGGAGCTCGTCGGCGAGGCGCTCGGCGTCGGGGCCGGCGACGTCGTGGTGTGCTCCACCGGGCTCATCGGCGTCCAGCTGCCCATGGACGTCATGGAGCGCGGCCTGCCCGGGGCCGTGGCGGCGCTCGGGGACGACGACGACGCCGGGGCCGCCGCCGCCCGGGCCATCATGACCACCGACTCCGTCTCCAAACAGGCCGCCTACGTCCGCGACGGGTGGACGGTCGGCGGCATGGCCAAGGGCGCGGGCATGCTCGCCCCCGGCCTCGCCACGATGCTCGTGGTGCTCACGACCGACGCGGAGCTCTCCTCGGACGCCCTGCAGTGGGCGCTCGAGGACGCGGTGAAGGTCACGTTCAACCGCACCGACTCCGACGGCTGCATGTCGACCAACGACACCGTGGTCCTGCTCGGCTCGGGCGCCTCCGGGATCACCCCGGACGAGTTCGAGTTCAGCCAGGCCGTCACGGCCGTGTGCCACTCGCTGGCCCAGCAGCTCATCACGGACGCCGAGGGGGCGTCCCACGACATCGAGATCACCACGGTCAACGCCGCGACCGAGCGGCAGGCGGAGGACGTGAGCCGCTCCGTGGCCCGCTCCAACCTGTTCAAGGCCGCGATCTTCGGCAACGACCCCAACTGGGGCCGCGTGCTGTCCGCCGTCGGCACCACCGACGCCGCGTTCGACCCGGACCGGCTCGACGTCACGATCAACGGGGTCATGGTCTGCCGCAACGGCATGATCGGGGACCCCCGCGAGGGCGTGGACCTGGCGGCCGGGCGCAAGGTGACCGTCCTGGTCGACCTCAAGGCCGGGGACGCCGACGCCACCGTCTGGACCAACGACCTCACCCACGACTACGTCGAGGAGAACAGCGCCTACTCCAGCTGACCGGCCCACCGACCGGGACAGCACCGACCCACGGCGCAGGAGAACCATGACCGACCCCAGTGACCCGACCCGCTACGAGACCGCCCAGCTGAAGGCGGGCACCCTGATGGAGGCCCTGCCCTGGATCCAGCGCTACGCCGGGTCCGTGATGGTCTTCAAGTACGGCGGCAACGCCATGGTGTCCGAGCCGCTGCGGCAGGCCTTCGCCGAGGACATGGTGTTCCTGCGCCACGTCGGGATCAAGCCGGTCGTGGTGCACGGCGGCGGGCCCCAGATCAACCGGATGCTGGAGCGGCTGGGCATCGAGTCCGAGTTCCGCGGCGGGCTGCGGGTCACGTCCCGGGAGGCCGTGGACGCCATCCGCATGGTGCTCACCGGGCAGGTCCAGCGGGAGCTCGTCTCCCTGCTCAACGCCACCGGCCCGTACGCCGTCGGGCTCTCGGGGGAGGACGCCGAGCTGTTCCGCGCCGTCCGCCGGGGCACCGTCGTGGACGGCGAGGAGGTGGACCTCGGCCACGTGGGCGAGGTCGTCGGCGTCAACCCCGAGCCCGTGACCCAGCTGCTCGACGCGGGGCGGATCCCCGTGATCTCCTCCGTGGCGCCCGAGGTCGACGCCCGCGGCCGCCCCACGGGGGAGATCCTCAACGTCAACGCGGACACCGCCGCCGCCGCCGTGGCCGTGGCCCTGCGCGCCGAGAAGTTCGTGGCCCTCACCGACGTCGAGGGGCTCTACGCGGACTGGCCGGACAAGGACTCGCTCATCGCGTCGCTCTCCGCCTCCGAGCTGCGCGCGATGCTCCCCAGCCTGCAGGCCGGGATGATCCCCAAGATGGAGGCGGCCCTGCGGGCCGTGGAGGGCGGGGCGCGCCGGGCGTCCATCGTGGACGGGCGCAGCCCGCACACGTGCCTGCTCGAGATCTTCACCGACACCGGCATCGGAACCCAGCTCGTCCCCGACCACGGAGCATCGTCATGACCGCCCAGCACACCGCCGGCCAGCACATCGCGTCCCGCTACTCCGCCCAGACCGCCCTGCTCGGCGAGTACGCCGACTCGCTGCTCGGCGTCTTCGGCAGCCCCTCGCTCGTGCTCACCCACGGCAGGGGTGCCGTGGTCACCGACGCCGACGGCCGGGACTACCTCGACCTGCTCGCCGGCATCGCCGTCAACGCCCTCGGCCACGCCCACCCGCGCTGGGTGGAGATCGTCTCCCGCCAGCTGGCAACCCTGGGCCACGTCTCCAACTTCTTCACCTCCCCCCAGCAGATCGCGCTCGCCGGGAAGCTGCTGTCCCTGGCCGGCGCGCCCGCGGGCTCCCACGTCTTCTTCGCGAACTCCGGGGCGGAGGCCAACGAGGCCGCGTTCAAGCTGGCCCGCCGCCACGGCCACGAGCACCCCGGCCCGGACGGCCGGCCCCGCGGCACCGTCCTGGCCCTCGAGTCCGCCTTCCACGGCCGCACGATGGGCGCCCTCGCCCTGACCGCCAAGGAGGCCTACCGCGCGCCCTTCGAGCCCCTGCCCGGCGGGGTGCAGCACATCCCCGCGACCGTCGAGGCCCTCGAGGAGCACCTCGACGGGACCGTCGCCGCGCTGATCGTGGAGCCCGTCCAGGGCGAGGCCGGCGTGCGCGAGCTGCCCGAGGGCTACCTCCGGCGGGCGCGGGAGCTCACCCGCCGGCACGGCGCGCTGCTCGTCGTGGACGAGGTGCAGACCGGGATGGGCCGCACCGGCCGCTGGTTCGCCTCCTCCGCGGAGCTCACCGACGGCGACCTGCCGGACGCGATCACCCTGGCCAAGGGCCTGGGCGGCGGCTTCCCGATCGGCGCGATGCTCACCGTCGGTGCCGAGGTCTCCGCGCTGCTCGGCGCGGGCCAGCACGGCACGACGTTCGGCGGCAACCCGCCGGCCACCGCCGCGGGCCTCGCGACCGTGACCGTGATCGAGGAGGACGGCCTGCTCGAGCACACCCGCACCGTGGGCGCCGTGCTCGGCGAGGGCCTGCGGGCGGTGCCCGGGATCGGGGACGTGCGCCAGCGCGGGCTGCTGATCGGCGCCGACCTCGAGGTCCCCGAGGGGGCCACCGCCCCCTTCGGCCCCGCCGTGGTCGACGCCGCCCGGGACGCCGGGTTCATCGTCAACGCGACCGGCCCCGGCACCCTGCGCCTGGCCCCGCCCCTGGTCCTGACCGAGGAGCAGGCCCGCACCTTCCTCGACGCGCTCCCCGCGATCCTCAGCACCGCCACCGCCGCTGTCACGGCCCCCGCCGCGGCCTCGGCCGAGACCCCGCCGAAAGAAGCATGAACCCGTCCATGACCCCCCGCCACTTCCTCGTCGACACCGATCTCTCCCAGCAGGAGCAGGCCGAGGTGCTCGAGCTCGCCCTCCGACTCAAGGCCGACCGCTGGGCCCACCGGCCCTACGCCGGTCCGCAGACCGTGGCCGTGGTCTTCGACAAGACCTCGACCCGCACCCGGACCTCCTTCTCCGCCGGGATCGCGGACCTCGGCGGCAACCCCCTGATGATCAACCCGGGGGAGTCCCAGCTGGGCAAGGAGAGCGTGGCGGACACCGCGCGCGTCTTCTCCCGCATGGTCTCGACCATCGTGTGGCGCACCTACGCGCAGTCCGGGCTGGAGGAGATGGCCGCGGCCTCGACCGTGCCCGTCGTCAACGGGCTCTCCGACGCCTACCACCCGTGCCAGATCCTGGCGGACCTGCTCACGGTCCGGGAGCACCGCGGACGCCTGGCCGGGCTGACCTTCGTCTACCTCGGGGACGCCGCCAACAACATGGCCCACTCCTACCTGCTGGGCGGGGCCACCGCCGGCATGCACGTGCGCGTCGCCGGCCCGGCGAGCCACCACCCGGACCCGGCCGTGGTGCGCGCCGCCGAGGAGCGCGCCGCACGGACCGGCGGGTCCGTGCAGGTGACCGCGGACCCGGCCGAGGCGCTCGCCGGGGCGGACGTGGTCTGCACCGACACCTGGGTGTCCATGGGGCAGGAGGCGGAAACCGAGGCCCGGGCGAAGATCTTCCGGGCGTACTCCGTGGACGCCGCGGCGATGGCCCGGGCCGCGCCCGGCGCGCTGTTCCTGCACTGCCTGCCCGCGTTCCGCGGCGCCGAGGTCGCGGCCGAGGTCATCGACGGCCCGCAGTCCGTCGTGTGGGACGAGGCGGAGAACCGGCTGCACGCCCAGAAGGCCCTTCTCGTGTGGCTCATGGCCCGCTCCGGACGGTACGACCTGGACGCCGCCGGCACGCCTGCCGTCCCGGCATGAGCATCCCCGCGACCAAGACCGCGCGACAGGCCCGGATCGTGGCCCTCGTGACGGGCGGGGCGATCCACTCGCAGGCCGAGCTCGCCGCCCGGCTGGCCGAGGACGGCGTGCAGGTCACCCAGGCCACGCTCTCCCGCGACCTCGTGGAACTGGGGGCCGTCCGGGTCCGCGACGGCTCCGGCTCCCTCGTCTACGCCGTCCCGCAGGCCGGGGCCGACCGCTCGCCCGCCTCGGGGATCACCCAGGAGGTGCTGGACGCGCGTCTGGCCAGCCTGTGCCGCGAGCTGCTGGTGACCGCCGAGGCCAGCGCGAACCTCGTGGTGCTGCGCACCCCGCCGGGGGCCGCCCAGTACTTCGCGTCCGCCATCGACACGTCCGTGCTGCCCGCCGTCCTCGGCACCATCGCCGGCGACGACACGATCGTGGTGGTGTGCCGGGACGCCGACGGCGGTCCCGCCGTGGCCCGCCGCTTCCTGGAGCTCGCCGAGTGAGCCCGGCCCGCCGGCGCGCGGAGGCCCGGCGGGCTCAGCGGTCCGCGTGCTCCTGCAGGACGGGGACGAGCTCCGTGCGTTCGAAGACGCGGGCGAAGTCCAGGGCGGAGTGGGCGCCGGCCGTCTGGGAGGCCCCGGCCCCGAGCAGCGTCCGGACGATCGTCTCGTTGCCCCGGAAGACCGCGCTCATCAGCGCCGTCTGACCGTTGTCGTTGACCCGGTCCGGGTCCGCCCCGGCCTCGAGCAGCGCCGCGACGGTCTCCTCGTGCTGGTGGTAGGCGGCGAGGATCAGCAGGGTGTCGCCCTTGCCGTTGGTGAGGTCGGCCGGGACGCCCGCGCGCACGGCCGGCAGCAGGTTCTCGGTGTCCCCGGTCCGGGCCATCTCGAACAGGGAGAGCACGTAGGCCATCTCCTCCTCGGTCAGCTGGGGGGCCGCCCCGTCCTGGGGCTGCTGGGAGTTCTCGGTCACTGGTGGTCCTTCGCGGTCGGTCCTACGAGGTTCGGTCGGTCGTACGGAGTTCCTGCCGCCCAGTTTATCGAAGGCGGGGCCCGCGACACGCGCCGCCCCGGGAATACCCGGGTCTTGACGTTGCAGTAACCGGCTGGCACGCTCGTGTGACACAGCTCACCACGCGCCGGTGCCCGCGCACCGGGGATCCGGAGTTCCTCCATGACGAATCTCGCCACCCTGCTCACCGACACGGCCGCGGCCTCCCCGGACTCCCGGGCGGTGGTCCTCGACGACCGGGTCCTGACCTACGGGGCCCTCGACGACCTGTCCGCGCGGGTCGCGTCGATGCTCGCCGCCAGGGGCATCGGGGCGGGGGACCGGGTGGCCATGATCCTGCCCAACGTCCCGCACATGCCGATCGCCTACTACGGGATCCTGCGCGCGGGCGGCGTCGTCGTGCCCCTCAACCCCCTCCTCAGCCCCCGGGAGCTCACCTACCACTTCACGGACGCCGAGGTGTCCCTGGTGCTGGTCTGGGAGGCCATGGCCGAGGCCACGCGGGCCGCGGTCGCCGACCTGGACCGCGAGGTCCCCGTGGTCGAGGTCTCGGCCGCCGGGACCCTGCAGGCCCTCGCGGACGTGCCGCCGCGTCCCGGGGTCGCCGACCGCGACGACGACGAGCCGGCCGTCCTGCTCTACACCTCCGGCACCACGGGCCGGCCCAAGGGCGCCGTCCTGACGCACCACAACCTGCGGACCAACGCGGAGCTGTCCGCGAGCCTCTTCGACCTGGGCCCCGGGGACGTCATGTTCGGGGCCCTGCCGTTCTTCCACGTGTTCGGCCAGACCGTGGCGCTCAACGGCGTGGTCCAGGCCGGGGCCGCCGTCACGCTCCTGCCGCGCTTCGACCCGGCCCGCGCGCTGGAGATCCTGGCGCGGGACGAGGTCACGGTCTTCGCCGGGGTGCCGAGCATGTACGTGGCACTGCTCTCCGCGGCCGGGGAGGGACCGGTCGAGCTGCCCCGCCTGCGGGCGGGGGTCTCGGGCGGGTCCCCGCTCCCGGTCGAGGTCCTGGAGCGGTTCGAGAAGGTGTTCGGGGCGCCGATCTACGAGGGGTACGGCCTGTCCGAGACCTCCCCGGTGGTGTGCTTCAACCAGGAGGCGCACGGGCGCAGGGCGGGGTCGATCGGCACCGTGGTGCGCGGGGCGCAGCTCAAGGTGGTCGACGACCTCGACGAGGAGGTCCCCGTGGGCGAGATCGGCGAGCTCGTCGTGGCCGGGGAGTACGTGATGGCCGGCTACTGGCGCAACCCCGAGGCCACCGAGGCCGCGATCCGCGACGGCTGGTTCCACACGGGGGACCTCGCCCGGGTGGACGAGGACGGCTTCCACTACATCGTGGACCGCAAGAAGGACATGGTCCTGCGGGGCGGCTACAACGTGTACCCGCGCGAGGTGGAGGAGGTCATCTACCAGTTCCCGGGCATCGCCGAGGCCGCGGTCGTCGGGGTCCCGGACGAGGCGATGGGCGAGGAGGTCGCCGCCGTCGTCGCCTTCCGGGACGTGCCCGAGGGGGAGCGGGGCGCGACGGTGGACGCGCTGGACGCCTTCGTCCGCGAGCGCGTGGCCAAGTACAAGCACCCCCGCTACTACAAGGTGGTCGACGAGCTGCCGAAGGGCCCGACCGGCAAGATCCTCAAGCGCTCCCTCGACCTCGAGGGCGCCGGGCGCCGCGGCTGAGTCCGTCTCCCGGACGCACGGAAGGGGGGGGGGGGCGGGGGCCGCGCGCGGCCCCCCCCGGGGGGCGGGGGCCCCGGGCCCCCCCCCCCCCCCCGGGGGGCCCCCCCCCCGGCCCCCGGCGGCCACGCGAGGTCCCCGCGCACCAGCCCCGAC
>NZ_JBNAFK010000008.1:0-174868 GCF_049716185.1 Kocuria sp. CH-021
CCCGCTGCTCTTGCTCGCCGTCACGCTCATCAACTTCCGCCGACTGCGTCAGGTAGAAGAGTTATGAGACCAGGTCTTAGGAGATCATGATGTCGAGCAGGTTGCGCATGGTGGTCGCAACCTTGAGGAAGTCGTGCTCGTTGGCCTTGTCGCTGAACATTTCCGAGCACCACCACCCGTCGTAGCCGGTCGATTTGATCGCGTCGATCCACTCCTGCAGCGGAATCGCGCCACCGCCGATGACAACGTTGCGGTGCACACTCTGATCCGGCACGTCGTTCACGCGATCGAGGTCGAGGCCGTCGGAGATGTGTGCGGCCTTGATGAGTTCCTTCGGTGTGGCGGCCACCTCCTCAAGGGTGTCGCCGGTGGTCCAGTAGTGCCAGGTGTCCAGGGCGATGCCGACGTTGGCTCGGCCGGCGCGCTCGATGATCTCGAGCGAGTGACGGTGCCGGTTGAGGTTCGACCAGGCGAGTGGCTCGAGGTAGAGGTCGAGTCCACGATCGGCTGCGATGTCGGCGGCCTCCCGCACATTGGATGCCGCGGCATCCAGTGCGTCGTTCTCGCTGAGGCCGATCGTGCCGCGGTAGCGCGGGTCGTGGGCGCTCAAGTGGCCTGCCTTGAAGTCCTTCACGACGTTCCAGTCGACCGGGCCCGTGCACAGCTGCACTATCGGTGCCCCGACCACCACGGCGATGTCGCACATGCGCGTGACCTCGGCGAGGAACCCGGCGCGCGCATCACCTTGCCGCTCGAGATTGAGCACGGCACCGAGCCCGGTGACCTCGATCCCCTCGAGCAGCGGGAGCAACGACTCAGCCGGATATCCCGCGTCGAGGTAACGGTAGAGCTTGGGACTCTGCAGCTCGATGCCGCCGAAGCCCGCCGCCTTGGCGACGGCGATGTCATTGACGACGTTGCCGTAGAAGGTCGTCGTCACGTTCATGGAAATCCTGGGCATCCCTACCTTCAGCATGTACTGACAATAGTACATTAAAGTGGTTTCCGTCACGTGGTGCGTGGACCCGAAGGAGCCGCGTCCGGGCGCCCGAGGGCAGGAAGCAGCCGGCCCCTATGGCACCTACGACGGTCAGCACGATCTGACAGCAGGGACTGCAGCACCGACAGGTGACGGGTGGAGTGTCGAGCCGTGAATGTCACAGCGGAAGGGACTGCCGCGCCATCACCGGCGAGGATCAGGGTTCGGTCGCCGCAGCTCAGCTTCAAGTTGTCGGGTGCTGTGGTGTGGTCCTCGGTCTGCCCTGGGTTCGTGCCGGCTTCTGAGATGGTGCACCCCGGGTCGAGGGTGACCGCGGTGGGCGTGACCTGGGAGGGGGTGGTCGGTCTGTCCTGGAGGAGCAGGTTGTCCTCGCACCCGGTGAGGCCCAGGGATGTGAGAGCGGCAACGGCGACGCTGAGGACACGGACTGATCGCTGCACAGCGGGGCTCCTTGGCGACTGGAGGATGCTCTCCCAGCGTCCGACCGGGGCGGTGCGGGGGGGGTCTATGGCCGCAAGCTGCCGGCGCTGGGCCGTCCGTGCGGACTGCGGTCATCGTGGTGGCGTCGGGCCGGGGTGGAGGGGGCAGGAACGCGGGCTCGACGGGTGTTCGTGCTTCTCACGCTGTCACCGACGGCCGAGGTGAGTGCTTCCGAAGGTACGGTGCCCGGACAGGGCGGACAGCCGGGGAAATTCCTGGTGAGGATGATGAGGTTCCTGTCTCCACCAGGAATTCGCACGCTGAAGCAGACGGCTCAGAGCCGCCCCGGAGGCCGATGCTAGTCTTCACGAACGCAACGGAAGTGATGTCATGCACACCAAGGTTCGAGTCGCAGCGATCGTCGTTCTCCTCCTCGCGCTGGGCCTGTTCGCCGTGACTGAGTGGATGCCGGCCTTGCTGTTCCTGCCTGCGGCAGGAGGTGCGCTGCTGGTGAACGAGCTCGGAATGCTCACGCCCGGACGGTCCGGCAGCGACAGGAACCGTCCCCGCGGCTGACGGCGCGATCGGTGTTCCACATCCGGGTGGTCATGCTGTTGTCAGCCCCGGTTGGTTCTCATTGCTTCGGAGATGGTGTGGGCTCGCCGGTCCAGGACTTGCCGCACGAGGGTCAGGGCGGGCGGTCGAGTCCAACGGGTCCTTCGTTCACGTGCGCTCAGACCGTGATGACCACCTTGCCCCGCACCTGACCCGACTCGAGTCGGGTGATCGCCTCGGCGGCGCGCTCGAGCGGGAACACCTTGTCGACGACGGGCACGACCTCGCCCGCATCGATGCGCCGCGTCAGCTCGGCGAGGTCGCCGCCGTTCCTCCTGGCAGCCAGCGGACGCAGCCGCTGCGACACGAACAACGACATGGTCGATGCGCGGATGATGCGACCGACCGGGCCGAACACCTTCCCTCCCTTTCCGGCTGCGACCAAGAGCGTTCCGTGCCGGGTGAGTGAGCGACGCAACCGTCCGAGGGGGTGGTCGGCGACGAGGTCGAAGATCACGGCGTAGCGACCTCCGCCGGCGGTGAAGTCCTCGCTGGTGTGGTCGATGACGTGGTCGGCGCCGATCGCACGCACGTGGTCGGCCTTCGCGGCGCGACAGACACCCGTCACCTCGGCGCCCATCGCCTTCGCGAGCTGCACGGCGAATCCGCCGACGCCGCCGGAGGCGCCGTTCACGAGCACGTGCTGCCCGGGAGCAACGCCTGCCAGCCTGAGTCCTTGGAGCGCGGTGGTCCCCGAGACCGGCACGGCCGAGGCGTGAACGGCGTCCACGGTCGTCGGGCGCAGCGCGACGAACCGTTCCTGCACCGCGGCGAACTCCGCGTACCCGCCCTGGTTCGACTCCGCGTACACCGCGTCGCCGACGCGGAAGCGGGTCACCTGCGCACCGACCGCCGCGACTACGCCCGCGACGTCCCGGCCGATGGTCGGTTGCCTGGGCCGCCGGAGCCCGAATGCGAGGCGGACCATCCGTGGCTCGCCATGCATCAACAGGATGTCGCCGGCGCTGACCCCGACTGCGCCCAACCGGATGAGCACCTCGTCGTCGCCGGTCACCGGCGTCTCGACCTCGGCGAGCGAGAGCACCTCGGTCCCGCCGTATCGCAGTTGGGTGATGGCCCTCATCGTTTTGCGCGGATGCTGAGTGCGTGTGTTCATGGCGTTCTCCAGTCTCGGTCGGTTCAGGGGCATCGCCGGAGGGTTCCAGGGTGCAGTCCCGGTCAAGAGCGAGCTGTGACCGACGCCCTCTGCCGCCGCACCGTGTGCACGATGACGACCGGGAGCGGCGCGACCAGGACGATCGCCTTGGCGCCGAGGACCGGGATCCGGGCCGGGACTGCCGCGAACGTGGAGCGGATCATGGTGGCGTATTCGCCGGTGATGGACAGGCCGCCCAGGACGGCGATGGCCGGCGTGCCCGTCGTGGCGGGTCGGTGCGGCGGACGACGACGTTGCCGCGCTGGGGGCCGGTGTCGACGATGCGGGGGCTCTGCGTGCGCGTCCGATGACCTGACCTGCCGGTGGGGGCCTTGGAAGGCCCCCACGCGACGTCTCAGTGGTAGTCGGTGTCCCACTGCCAGGAGGCCCGCTCCGCGGCACCGAAGCAGATGGCTCCGAACAGGACGGGAACCGTTCTTGGGTTCACGCTTGCTGCTGGATGCGAGCGGCTTCACGGTCCGGGTTGGCCGGCATGGTCGCCGGCGACGCGGTGCGGGGCCAGGTCCAGGCGGAGCGCAGGATGAAGGCCAGGAGCAGCACCTCGATGGTGATGTGGAAGCCGTAGTAGAAGGCCCAGTCCCAGGACGTCCCGACCGCGTTGAACACCGTGACGGGGATGTAGAGCGATGCCACGACGAGGTTCGTGGCGCGGTTCGCACGGGCGGGCAGCGTCATGGAGAGCATCACCATCAGGGCCGGGATCCCGATGACCACGACGAAGACGGTCATCAACGTCGGGGTGATGCCGAACTCGAAGATGCCGCCACCTCGGATCTGGTCGATGGCGCCGGGCTGGTAGAGGTGGAAGTAGTCGATGTAGATGTAGAAGAACATCAAGCTGGTCCATGCCGCCGCGAGCTTGGCCTGCACCGGGATCCGCAGGTTCTCCAGCGTGGTGGTGCGTTGACGTGTTCTCATCATGGGCTCCGTTGTGGTGGTGAGGATCGCCAGGTCCTCGGGTTTCGTCGAACAAGCGACTTACGCCTGTAAGGGCGTAATCACGAGTTTAGACTTACAGGCGTAAGTGCGCAAGGATGGGAAAATGACGCGACGCACACCATTGAGCAGGGAGAGGATCATCGACGCCGCCGCCGCGGTCGCCGACCGCGCGGGTGTCGCCGCCGTGAGCATGCGCAGTGTCGCGAAGGCGCTCGGCGTCGAGGCGATGTCGCTCTACCATCACGTCCCCAGCAAGGAGGCGCTGCTCGACGACCTCGCCGACTGGGTGTTCGAGAGGATCGAACTGCCCCAGGTCGGCGCGACCTGGCGGGAGGCGCTGACCGGCCGGGCACGATCGGCACGGTCGGTGCTCACCGCTCATCCGTGGGCGCTCGGGATGATGGAGTCGCGCCCCAACCCCGGCCCAGCGCTGCTGCAGCACCACGACCGTCTCCTCGGCGTGCTGATGGCCGAGGGCTTCAGCGCCGCGCTCGCAACACACGCGTTCTCCGCGATCGACGCCTACGTGTACGGGTTCGCGCTGACCTGGACGAGCCTGCCGTTCGAACCGGGGGACGGCGCCGAGGAGGCGTTCGCCGTCAAGGTCGGGGCGTCGGCGGAGCTGTATCCGCACATTGCGCGCTCGCGTGCCGAGCTGCTGGGCGATGGCGTCTACGCGTTCGCGGACGAGTTCGACTACGGGTTGGAGCTGCTGCTGGAGAGCCTGGAGCGTCGGGTCGCCGACGAGAGCCCCACGCTTCGTGGGCGTTAGCGCATGGTCGTGCGGGCATGAGAGCGATCGTCCATGACCGCTACGGCTCGCCCGATGTTCTGCGGCTCGCCGACATCGCCACGCCGACGCCGGGAAGAGGCCAGGTGCTCGTGCGGGTGATCGCGACCTCGGTCAATCTGAGCGATTGGGAGGGGCTGCACGGGGCGCCCGCCTATGCCCGACTCGGCGGCCTGTTCGGACCCGCCCGCCGCACGCTCGGTTCGGACATCGCGGGAGTGGTCCAGGCAGTGGGCGCAGGGGTCACGCTGCTCCGGCCCGGTGACAATGTCTACGGCGACAATCTCACGCTGAAAGGCGGCTTCGCGGAGTACGCCGTGGCGCCCGAGCACGCTCTCGCGCTCAAGCCGGCCGGACTGTCGTTCGCCGAGGCGTCGACACTGCCGCAGTCGGGGGCGATCGCGGTGCAAGCAGTTGCGCGCGCGAAGCCCGGTGAGCGGATGCTGATCAACGGCGCCGGCGGAGGAACGGGGGCGTTCGCGCTCCAGCTCGCCGCTGCTTCCGGCATCCATGTCACCGGCGTCGACAACGCCGGCAAGCTCGACTTCATGCGATCCCTGGGGGCCGCCGAGGTCATCGACTACCGCAGCGACGACTTCACGCGCACCGGTCCGTACGACCTCATCATCGACCTCGCCGCCCGGCGGTCGGTGTTCGCGTATCGCCGTGCGCTCGCCCCCGGTGGCACCTACCTGATCGTCGGCGGGACGACGCGCGCCCTGCTGCGGGTGGTGACGGTAGGCACACTGATCGGCACGATGACGGGTCGGCGGCTGGGGGTTCTCGCCGTCAAGCCGGGTCCGGCGCACTTCTCGCCTCTTGCCGACCGATGCATCGCGGGAGACGTCCGTATCCACATCGACCGCGTGTTCCCACTCGAGCAGGTGCCCGAAGCGCTCGCCTACGTCGGTGGAGGCCACGCGCTCGGCAAAGTGGTGGTCGAGGCGCGGGCGGGTGCCGACTGAAGACCGCGCGAACCTATGAGCGGATCGATCCCGACGCCTCGAGGAGCAGGGCGACCACGACCGTCGCGGCCACGTAGAGCCACACATGCTGGACACGAAATCTCGCCCCGACCCCGGCTGCCCTGTGGGCCAGGTCGGTCGAGTCCGGCCACATCCGGGGTGTCACCAGTTCGGCACGCGGCCAGCATCTTTTCCCGGACCGGTCGCTCTCGGTAGGGCCTTGGCATCTGGACGCTGGTGGAACGCACTGTGGCGCTGGTAGAACGGAGCATGGCCATCGACGCCTTCGAACCCCATCCGATCGTCCGCCTGCTCGGCAAGCCCTCCGCCGACTTCACCGGCGGGGACCTCGTGCGGGCGACCGAACAGCTGGGGCTGCACCAGGTGAACCTGCGCTACGTCGGCGGCGACGGGCGCCTGAAGACCCTGGCCTTCCCCATCAATTCGCGCGAGCACCTCATCGAGGTGCTGACGCGGGGCGAGCGTGTGGACGGCTCGAGTGTCTTCGCCGGCACCGATACCGACAACAGCGACGTCTACATCGTTCCGCGGCACCGCACCGCCTTCCTCAACCCCTTGGGGGCGCGGTGCTCGCTCGACGTGCTGTGTTCGTTCTACGACGAGCTCGGCAAGCCGCTGTCCTACGCGCGCGAGCAGGTGGTGCGCCGCGCGGCCGAGGTGCTGACGCAGGAGACCGGCATGACGCTGGAGGCCTTCGGCGAGCTGGAGTACTACCTCGTCGGCGGGCCCGAGCGGATCTATCCCGTCGAGGAGGAGCGCGGCTATCAGGAGTCGGCGCCCTTCTCGAAGGGCCAGCGGGTCCGGGAACAGGTGCTGGGTCACCTCTGCGCCATGGGGGTGCCGGTGAAGTACGCCCACGGCGAGGTCGGCAACATCCTCGAGGACGACCGGCAGCTGGTGCAGCACGAGATCGAGCTCCAACCCGTGCCCTTGGAGCAGGCGGCCGACAACCTCGTCCTGGCGAAGTGGGTGGTGCGCGAGGTCGCCCACGCCCACGGTCTCGAGGCGACCTTCGCTCCCTCGGTGAGCGGCAAGGGCGCAGGAAACGGCCTGCACATCCACAGCCGGCTGGTGCGCCACGGCGTCAGCACCATCGTCGGCAAGGAGGGGATCAACGACACCGGGCGTCGGCTGATCGCCGGCTATCTCTCGGCGGCCAGGGCGCTGACCGCGTTCGGCAACACGGTCCCCACGTCCTACCTGCGATTCACCGACGGTGCGGAGTCGCCCGAGAGCATCTGCTGGGGTGAGCAGAACCGCACCGGTCTCGTCCGGGTCCCCCTGGCGTGGGGTGGGGACGTGCTGGCCGGAATGGTCGCCCACGCCAATCCCGGCAGCGCCGAGCCCGTCCCCGAACCCGCCACGCACCCGCAGACCGTCGAGTTCCGGCTCGCCGACGGCTCGGCCGACGTGCACCTGCTCCTGGCCGGCATGGCCGTCGCGGCGAAGCATGGGCTGAACGATCCCGGGAGCGTGGAGCTGGCCGAGCGGCTCAGCGCCGCCGACCACGATGACTTCGAGCACCTGCCCAGCTCGTGCGCGGAGTCGGCCGACATGCTCGAGGCCGAGCGCGAGATCTTCGAGGCCGACGGCGTCTTCCCCGGTGCGCTCATCGACGCCTTGCTTGTGGGCTTGCGCGACACCGACGACGCCACGCCGGTCGGGGAGCTCGCAGAAGACGTGGCTGCTCGGAAGGAGCTCATTCGCCGTCACTGGCACGTCGGCTGAACTCGGCCGGCCTTCGGGTGAAGGCGGCTCGCCCCTGGGGCGCCTCAGCAGCAGCTGGGCTGCTCGGTGGTCTGCTCGCCGACGTCGGCCGGGGCGGACCGGTCGTCGGTGGTGCAGCAGGTGCCGTCGCCGGCCACGTCGGACTGCTCGGGATCGGTCTTGCCTTCCAGGTCGGGGCGGGCATCGGCTTTGACGGTGTAGACCTCCCAGGGTTCCTGGCCGGGGCCGGTGACCCAGACCTTGTCCTGGACGGCGTAGCAGCAGGTGGTCTGCTCTTCGGGGCGGGTTGCCAGCCCCGCGTCGGCCAGGCGGGCGGCGGCGACGTTGACGATCTCGGTGGACTCGACCTCCACCCCGAGGTGGTCCATCCGGGTGTCCTCCCCGGGTTCGCCCTCGAGGAGGACGAGCTTGAGGGCGGGTTCGGTGATGGCGAAGTTGGCGTAGCCGGGCCGGCGCTTGGCCGGGGCTGTGTTGAACAGGGTCGAGTAGAACGCGATGGAGGCCTCGAGGTCGGCGACGCGCAGGGCGAGCTGGACTCTGGACATGACGGGTTCCTTTCCGGAAGAGACGACCCACCATCGGATATAGATCGTCGTCGATGTCTCGATGTTGCCACCGGCATCGAAGGAGGTCAATATAGATGTATGTCTATTTCCGGTGACCATTCCTCGGTGGCACCGACCGCCCTGGCGTGCTGCGCCCCGCTGGCCCGGGAACCGCTGGGCAGGGGACAGGCGGAGGGAATCGCCGCGCTGTTGAAGGCTCTGGCGGATCCGGTGCGGCTGCAGCTGCTGTCGATGGTGCTGGCCCACCCCGGTGGGGAGGCGTGTGTGTGCGACCTGCTGCCGGGGTTCGAGCTGTCCCAGCCCACGATCAGCCACCACCTGAAGGTCCTGCACGAGGCGGGGGTGCTGGAGCGGGACAAGCGTGGGGTGTGGGTGTACTACCGCGCCCACCCGGCGGCGCTGGAGGCCCTGGGGACGTTGTTCGCCCCCGCGGCGGCCACCGCATGAGCGGCACACCCCCATTCGCGGACCGTGCGGTGCGGCCGGCGGGTCGGCGCCTGGGGCCGATGAGCCACGGGCCCCAGGCGGGACAGTGGCGCGACGTGAGCCTGCTCGAGCGGCGCAGCGACACTGTCGGCACCTGAACCCGGCCCCGTCGCTCGGCGGGCATGCCGGGGTCAGGGGGTCGGGATGGGCGCCGGGGTGGCCAGCTGGCGTTGGAGGGCGGCGGCGGTGGCCTTGGCGGTGGGGCCGACCCCGATGAGGGTGGCTGAGCCGGGCCCGGTCCAGTCCCCGTAGCCCACCAGGTACAGCCCCGGAACCTGTGCCGAGGCGGTCCCGTCGGTGCGGATCGTCCCGTCGGCCTCACGCACGTGCAGGGGCCGCAGATGGCGCAGGGCGGGGCGGAACCCGGTGCACCAGATCACCGCGTCCACGTCCTGTTCCCGTCCGTCGGCCCAGGCGATCCCGGTGGAGGTGAAGCGGTCGAACATCGGTTCCGGGTGCAGCAGCCCGGCGTCCCGGGCGCGCTTGACCGGGGGCACCACGACGATGTTGCCCAGGGCCGCCACCCCGCCCGGGTCCGGGAGCCCGGCGGCCAGGGCCCGGGATCGTTCGGTGGCCACGCGGAAGAGCTCCCGGCCGTCGACCTCGTCAGGCAACCAGTGCGGCTCGCCCTTGAGGCACCAGGTCAGGTCCGCGACCTCGGCGATCTCGGCGGCGATCTGGGCCCCGGAGTTCGCCCCGCCCACCACGACCACGCGCTCTCCCGCATACGCTGCCGGGCCACCGTAGTGGGCGCTGTGCACCTGGGTCCCGGTGAACGCTCGTTGGCCGGGGACGGTGGGCCAGAAGGGCTGGGACCAGGTGCCGGTGGCACTGACCACCGCCCGGGCGGACCAGGTGCCTTCGATGGTTCGCAGGCGGAAGCCGTCGTCGTCACGGTGCACAGCGCTCACGTGGACCGGCCGGCGGACCGGCAGGTCGTAGCGGTCCTCGTAGTCGGTGAGGTAGTCGATGACATGGGCCGCATCCGGGTTGTCCGCCCCGGTGGAAGGCATGAGCCGGCCGGGGAGGGAGGAGTAGGAGGCGGGGGAGAAAAGGCGCAGCGAGGGCCAGGTGTGCCGCCAGGCCCCGCCCGGGGTGTGCTGGTCGTCGAGGATCACGAAGGACAGGTCCGTGCGGCGGCGCAGGTACCAGCCCACCGCCAACCCGGCCTGACCGCCGCCGATGATCACGACGTCCAGCTGATGCTCCATGATGCTCAGTCTCCCATTCCGTCGCTCTCCATGCGGGTCTGGCCCCGCCTCAATGGACGGGGGCGGCCCCGATGGTGACGGGCTGGGGCCCGGAGCAGCAGGCATCGGCAGGCTCTTTCGTGGCATCCGGGGCGCAGCAGCCCTGCTCCGCGGCACCCGGGGCCGGGAGGTCGCAGGAGCCGCCCAGGTCGGTGGAGCACACCCCGGTCTCCGGCAGCACGAGCTGCACGTCGTCGGCCGCGGTGCGGTCCCCGGCCAGGGCGGCGGCGCATCCGGTGCCGGCGGCTGTGATGGCGTGGCGGTTGCGGTGGTCCACCGCGTCCCCGCAGGAGAAGACCCCGAGCAGGTTGGTGACGGTGGTGGGGGAGTCCACCGTGATGCAGCCCTCGCCGTCCAGCTTCAGCTGGTCCTTGACGAGTTCGGTGCGCGGGGTGTGGCCGATGACCACGAACACCCCGGCGGCCAGTTGGCGAGAGGCCCCGGTGGTGGTGTCCGTGGTCATGACCGTTCCCGTCCTTACTGGGTGGCGGTGGTGTCGTCGGCGGGCAGCAGCTCGGAGATCAGCGCCTGGATGCGGGCCTTGATCTCGTCGCGGATGGGCCGCACGGACTCCACGCCCTTGCCGGCAGGGTCCTCCAGCTTCCAGTCCTCGTAGCGCTTGCCCGGGTAGAACGGGCAAGCGTCCCCGCAGCCCATGGTGATCACCACGTCGGAGTCCTGCACCGCCTCGTCGGTGAGGATCTTCGGGGTCTGGGCGCTCATGTCGATGCCCTCCTCGGCCATGGCCTCCACGGCGGCCGGGTTCACCGCGTCGGCCGGGGCGGAGCCGGCCGAGCGCACCTCGATGCGCCCGCCGGAGAGGTGGGTGAGGTAGGCGGCGGCCATCTGGGACCGGCCGGCGTTGTGCACGCACACGAACAGGACGGAGGGCTTGTCCGTGGTCTCGGCCGGGGTCGTGGAGGTGGTCTCGGGGGTGGTCTCAGCACTCATCGGGATCGTCCGTTCTGTCGCAACGAAAAGAGGGGGGAGGGGAGGGGGAGGGGCGGCGCTCAGGAGGGGCTGCCGTCGGTGAGCTCGGTGAGCAGTTGCTGCACCCGGGTGTCGATGTCGTCGCGGACCAGGCGCATCCGCTCCGCGCCCTCGATCCCGCGTTCCGACGGCTCGTCGGTGTGCCAGGTCTCGATGGTGCCGGTCATGCCTTCGACCGGCTCGACCTTCGCCTCGTCACCGAGCACGACGACGCGGTCCACGGATCGCAGCAGCTCCGGGTCGATCGGCGTGGGGTGTCCTCGCGACATGTCGGCACCGAGCTCGGCGACGACCTCGGCGGACAGGGCGTTGATGTTGGTACCCGGTGTGGTGCCGGCGGAGTGGACCTCCACGGCACCTGCGGCGCGCTCGTCCATGAGGGCGGCGGCCATCTGGGACTTGCCGCCGTTCTTGGCGCAGACGAACAGAACGGAGGGCTTGGTGGTCTCGGTGCTCAACTGGTGCTCCTGGAAGGTCGCGGGGTCAGCGGGTGGGGACGGTGTGGTCACCGGGGAAGAGCTTCCGCCCGGCCCACAGGGACACGTAGACCAGCGCGACCAGGACGGGGACCTCGATGAGCGGGCCGACCACCCCGGCCAGGGCCTGGCCGGAGGTGACCCCGAAGGTGCCGATGGCCACGGCGATGGCGAGCTCGAAGTTGTTTCCGGCGGCGGTGAAGGCCACGGTCGTGGACCTCGCGTAGTTCAGGCCCAGGGCGCGGGAGGCGAGCAGGCCGATGCCGAACATGAGGAAGAAGTACACCAGCAGCGGCCAGGCGATGCGCACCACGTCCCAGGGGTTGGAGGTGATCGCGTCCCCCTGCAGGGCGAAGAGCAGCACGATGGTGAACAGCAGCCCGTACAGGGCCCAGGGGCCGAGCTTGGGCAGGAACGTGCCCTCGTACCAGTCGCGGCCCTTGGCCTTCTCGCCGAGGGTGCGGGTGAGGAACCCGGCGACCAGCGGGATCCCGAGGAACACGAGCACGGAGACGACGATGGACCACACGGAGAACTCCGCGGAGGTGGTGGGCAGGCCCAGCCAGGACGGGAGGACCTGGAGGTAGAACCAGCCCAGGGCGCCGAAGGCGATGACCTGGAACACCGAGTTGATCGCGACCAGCACGGCGGCCGCTTCCCGGTCGCCGCAGGCCAGATCATTCCAGATCAGGACCATGGCGATGCAGCGGGCGAGGCCCACGATGATCAGCCCGGTGCGGTACTCGGGCAGGTCGGGGAGGAAGATCCAGGCCAGGGCGAACATCAGCGCGGGCCCGACGATCCAGTTCAGCACCAGCGAGGCCCCCATGAGGCGGCGGTCGCCGGCCACGCGGTGGGTCTCGTCGTAGCGGACCTTGGCCAGGACGGGGTACATCATCACCAGCAGCCCGATCGCGATGGGCAGTGACACCTCGCCGATCTTCACGGCCTCCAGGGCGGTGTTCAGCCCTGGGACGAAGCGGCCCAGCAGCAGCCCGGCGACCATGGCGGCGATGATCCAGGCGGGCAGCCAGCGGTCGAGGAAGGACAGGTCCTTCATCACCCCCTGGTGGGCGGCGGGGGCGGTGGTGGTGGTGCTCATGATCAGGGGCAGCCCTTCGTATCGACGACGATCTATCGGAAACACTAGGGGGTCACATCGATATTGGTCAATGTAGGATGGGGTGATGACTCTCGCACCGGACCTCCATGCCGCCGCCGATCAGTGCGCTCCCAGCACCACGGGCACGGAGTGCTGCTCGCTGTCGAGCGGGCCCATGGCCGCCGATGACGCCCAGCGGATCGCCGGCCGGCTCAAGGCCCTGTCCGACCCGACCCGCCTGCGGCTGCTCTCGCACGTGGCGGCGCAGGGGTGCGGTGCGGTCTGCGTGTGCGACCTGACCGCGGTGGTGGACATCAGCCAGCCCACCGTGAGCCACCACATGAAGAAGCTCGTCGACGCCGGGCTGCTCACCCGGGAGCAGCGGGGCAAGTGGGCCCACTACTCCGTGGTGCCCGAAGCCTTCGCCGAGCTCCGCTCCTTCCTCGACCTGCGCTGACGCGCCGGCGCCGGACTCCTCGAGCCCGGGCTCTGTCTCATCCAGCACACCGCACGAGGGGATGACCACCATGAGCAGCGATACCTCGTCCACCCGTCAGGAGATCCACGACGAGCTCGAACGGGTCCGGGCGGACTTCCACGCCCTCGTAGCCGCAGCGACGCCGGCGGAGCTGTGCCGGCCGTCGTCGGGCACCCGCTGGACCAACGGTCAGCTGCTGTTCCACATGTTCTTCGGCTATCTGATCGTCCGGCGCCTGCTGCCGCTGGTGCGCCTCATGGGTCGTCTCCCCGAGCCGGTCAGCCGCACCTTCGCCCGGGTGCTGGAGGCGGGCACCCGTCCCTTCCACCTCATCAACTACCAGAGCGACCGTGGGGCCGCGCGGATGATCCACGGTCCGCGGCTCATCCGGTGGTTCGACCGCACCCTCGACGCCCTGCAGGCCCAGCTCGAGGCCGAGCCCGCGGCCGTCCTGGCCCGCGGGATGCACATGCCGGTCTCCTGGGACCCGTACTTCCGCGACTGGATGAGCCTGACCGAGATCTACCACTACGGCACCCAGCACTACGACCACCACCGACAGCAGCTGATCCTCGGCCGGCCATCGTGAAGAGGTCACCTCACGAGCTCGGCACGACGGTGGAGATGGTCTCGTCGGCGTCCTGCGTTCTGGGCGGGATCGCCGGTTCAGGATCGACCACGCTGACGTCGAGGGGACCATGAGCAAGGGGTGAACGAGAATTCCATCCCCGCCGCTCCGCATGCGGCCGGCCACCGGTCACCTCCTGTGAGGGCGACGGTTCAGCAGAGCATTCCTGCCGGGAGCAAATCGGCGGGGTGAGGCGGGTCGCTGGTGCACAGAGAGTCTCGAGCGCCTGCCACGCCAGGCGTACGCTGGCGGTGTGGGCAATCCTGAGCTCGTTGCCCTGCCGGTGGGATTCGAACGTTTTCACCGACGGGACTTCATCAACTATCAACTGAACCGGGCCCATGCACTGGGCTTCGCCGACCGCCGGGAGCTGTTCGACGCCGCGGCGCGCCTGGGGTCGATGGACGACTGTGTTCCCGTGTTCGAGAGCCTCTCGAGCCGGGCCGCCGCCGAGGGCCGGTACCGGCACGCGACAGGTTATGCGCGGATCGCGGAGTTCTTCACGCCGCCGCGGACGGTGCAGAAGGCGGATCGCTATCGCCGGTACCTCGAGCTCTTCGACGCCGCGTTCACTGATGCTCCCATCGTCCGTCACGAGGTGCCCTATGCCGGAGCGGCGCTGCCGGTCTATGCGCTTCCGGCGGGCGGATCGGCGACGGGTGGCACCGTGCTGCTGCACGGTGGATTCGACTCCTTGATCGAGGAGTTCTTCCCCGTCTGGCAGCGGGTCGCAGCTGCTGGCTTCGACGTGATCGCCTTCGAGGGGCCGGGACAAGGCGGCGCGCGGACGGTGCACGGGCTCACCGTCGACCACGACTGGGAAAAGCCGGTCGCGGCGGTGCTGGACCACTTCCGGCTCGACCGGGCCGCTTTGGTCGGCATCTCGATGGGCGGGTACTGGGCGCTGCGTGCGGCCGGGCGCGAGTCCCGCATCCACGGTGTCGTGGCCTGGCCGCCGGTCTACGACTGGTTGCACAGGCTTCCACCGGTGCTGCGTGCCCCGGTCCGCACCATGGTGCGGCACCGGCGCTTCATGCGCTGGAGCGTGCGCACCCGTGCTCGGTTGTCGCCGACCCTGCGTGCCGTGGTCGACCAGGTGCTGTACATGCTCGACAGCGACGACCCGGCCGATGTCGCCGAGTGGTTCCTGGGCATGAACGCCGGACACCTGGACAGCGGGCGGGTGCACCAGGACGTCCTGCTGATGTGCGGGGAGCACGACGCCTTCCAGCCGCCGGCACTGGCACGTGCCCAGGCTCAGGCGCTCACGGGCGCCCACAGTCTCACGACGCGCGTGTTCACCCGAGCGGAGCAGGCCGATCAGCACTGCCAGATGGGCAACCTCGAGCTCGCCTGCCAGGTGCTCACCGACTGGTTGCGCATCGCCGAGTCGAACGTGCACGTGTCCGAGCCGCGACTCGATCCGTCTGCATAGCGCATCGACACCACATCGTGGACACAGCCCCGACCAGGGGCGTTCGTGGCCTGGGACGGGTGACCGCGCCGGCCGGCGGCCGGCCCTGTCCAGCGAGGTGGCCGCCACGATGGCCACGGTGGGCCCGACGTGAGCCGGAGGAACAGATGCAGTCAGCTGATGAGGATCTGCGTGGAGTTGACCTTGAGCATGGCGTTGGCCCAGCGGAGCTGGCGCAGGGTGTCGGGGTGGCAGCGCTGGGTGACGTCGAGCAGGTCGTGGTGCTTGATGCCCTGGGCGGCCTGCGCGAGCATCTCCCAATCGGCCGAGACCCCGGAGGCCATGGTGTAGACCTCCCGCAGGTCGACCAGCATCAGCAGCGCGGCGTGACTGCGCCGGCCGATGAGCTCGCTGCCCTTCTCCCGCAGCTTCTCCGTGAGGCCGTGCTCGCCTTCGGGTTCCGGGTCGAGGTCCTGGTCGTAGTGCCGGCCGATCTCGGCGATCTCCCGGACGTGGTGCTGGGACCAGCGGGCGAGGTCGCGGGCCAGGTGGTAGATCTCGTGGTCGACCTTGTGGCGTTCGGAGACGTGCAGCAGCTTCTGGGCCAGGTCGTTCTCGGAGCGGTGGAGTTCGTGCAGGACCAGGCCGATCTTCATCGCAGTGCCTCCGCGGTGGTGTCGTGGACATTCTCGTCGGCTGCTGCCGACGGGCTGCCGGTGGTGCGGTACCCGACGTCGGCCACCGGGGCCGAGGCCGTGGTGGTCGGGGCCCGGGAGGGGCCCTTGGCCGCGGCGATCTTGGTGATCCTGGCGGCGGCGGTCTTGAAGATCGGCTGCTTGGAGGCCGCGTCCCAGTCGGTGATGGTCAGCTCGTTGGCCGCCCGCCCGGCCTTGCCGGGCTCGTGTCCTTTCTTGGTGTCCCAGTACCCGTAGTGGAAGGGCAGGAACAGCACCCCGGTGCGGATCTCGGTGATCCGCGCCTTGGCCTGCACTGATCCCCTCGGCGTGGTGATCTCGGTCAGGTCGCCCTCGCTGATCCCGGTGGCGGCGGCGTCACCGGCGGAGAGCTCCACCCACACTTCCGGGGCGGCGTCCTGCAGCTGCGGAGCGCGGGCGGTCTTGGTGCGGGTGTGGAAGTGGTAGAGGGTGCGCCCGGTGATCAGCTGCAACGGGAACTCCTGACTGGGCATCTCGTGGGGCGGCAGGTACTGGGCGGCCTTGAGGATCGCCTTGCCCGACGGGTTCAGCGCCTTGTACTCGGCCGGCTCCAGCGGCGCGCCGGTGACCAGGTCCCGGCCGTAGCTCTCGCAGTACTCCGGGTCGGACCAGAAGGCCCCGTCGACGTAGATGCGCTCGGTGCCGTCGGGGTGCTCGTCGTTGCAGGGCCACTGGATGCCGGAGCCACCGCGCAGCTTGTCGTAGCTGAGGCCGGTGTAGTCGCATGGCCGGCCACGGGTGCACTCCTTCCAGGCCTCGAAGGCCGATTCGGGGTCGTGCCACTTGATCAGCGGTTCCCCGTCCTTGTCCTTCAGGCCGAGGCGGTGGGCGTAGTCGAGGAAGATGTCGAGATCCGGTTTCGCCTCCCCGGGCGGGTCGACGGCCTTCTCGGACAGGTGCACGGTGCGGTCCACGTTGGTGAAGGTCCCGGTCTTCTCGCCCCAGGTAGCGGCCGGCAGCACCACGTCGGCCAGCTGGGCCGTCTCGGACAGGAAGATGTCCTGGACCACCAGGAACAGGCGCTTCTGCTGCAGGATCGAACGAATCCGGGCCAGTTCCGGCAAGGACACGGCAGGGTTGGTGCCGCTGACCCAGAGCATGCGGATGGAGCCGTCCTCGACGTAGCGCATCATCTGCATCACGTGGGTGGGCGGGGAGTAGTGCGGGATCTGGAACGGTTCGACGTTCCACACCTTGGCGAGATCGGCGACGTGGGCGTCGTTGGACCAGTTGCGGAATGCGGGGAGGTCGCCGTCGCCGCCGCATTCGCGAGTGTTCTGGGCAGTGGGCTGACCGTTCATCTGCAGGATCCCGCAACCGGGTCTGCCGAGCATGCCGCGGATGATGTTGACGTTGTTCACCTGCACCGCTGCGGCGGTGGCCTGGTGGGACTGGTAGAAGCCCTGCAGCACGGTGGACAGCAACCGCTGGGCACCGCCGATGATGCGGGCGGCTTCCCGGATCTGCTCGGCGGGGACGTCGCAGATCGTGGCCACGGCTTCCGGGGTGTACTCCTGCACCCTCTTCTCGAGTTCGGCGAAGCCCACGGCGTGGGCGTCGATGTAGTCGTGGTCGACCCAGTCGTGGGTGATGATCTCGTGCAGCAGCCCGTTCATCAGGGCGACGTTGGTGCCCGGGCGCGGGGCCAGGTGCACGGTGGCGTGCCGGGCGACCGGGGTGGGCCGGGGGTCCACGCAGATGACCTGCGGTGGATTGGGCCCGGCCAGGCGGTCCAGCACGCGCATCCACAGCACGGACTGGGTTTCGGCCATGTTGTGCCCGTACAGGGCGATGACGTCGGCGTGATCGATGTCGGTGTAGGAACCGGGCTGGCCGTCGGAGGCGAAGGACTCCTTCAGCGCGGCGGCGGCGGTGGCAGTGCACAGCCGGGTGTTGCCGTCCACGTGGTTGGTGCCCAGTCCGCCGTGGGCGAGGACGCCCAGGGTGTAGTACTCCTCGGCGAAGAGCTGGCCGGTGGTGTAGAAGCCGATCGCGCTGGCGCCCTGTTCCTCCAGCAGGTCCTGGGTGCGTCCCACGATCCGGTCCATGGCGGTGTCCCAGTCGGTCTCCACGAGCTTGCCGCCCCGTCGGATCAACGGCCTGGTCAACCGGTCGGGGGAGGCGTTGGCCTGCCACCCGTAGAGATCTTTCACGCCCAGGCGCCCGTGGTTGACCCGGTCCACGGCCCGGCCCCGGACCCCGGCGATCTTTCCGTCCTTGATTCCGATGTCGAGGGCGTCGCCGTTGGAGTGCAGGATCGAGGCGGTCTGCACCCATCGGTCCATGTCCTCGGGGCCCAGACCCTCGGCCAGGTGCGTGTCGACCCGCACCGGCCAGTCCTCCCCGGCGGCGTAGGGGGTTCGGGCGCCCCACGGTTCAGCGATCCGGTCCTTGCTCGTCATCGAGACCCCTCCGGTCCTGCCTCGGCCTGCTCCGGCACGGTGTCCGCGCCCGGACTGCTCCGACTCTACGCACGGCCCACGAAGGCCAACAAGGGTGCTGACAAGAAGGGCAGAGCGGAGTGGCGGCATCGGCAATGGCCTCGTCCCCGGCACCTGCGCGCAGAACGGCTCGGTCACCGAGGCGGTGATCCCCACTGTCCCGGCCACTGTGATCCTGCGGGGGCACCGGTTCGGCCTTCTCGCGACCACCGTGCTGGCCGGCTGGGGCGTCTACCGTCTCGTCGTCGAGGAGGTCGACGACGGGGGAGCAGCCCCGTCGGGCAGGACGACCGGGTGATCCCACGCGCCGGGTCGGCGTTCGACCGATCCGGCGATGCGGACGGTCAGCGTTCCGGGTTGGGGGTGAAGGTGTGGCCCAGGGCGGTGGAGAGCCCCGCGAAGATCCGTGTGGCCGGAGTGGCGCAGGACAGGGTCCTGGGGTCGTCGGCCAGCACCGGGGACTCCGGGCAGTCCCCGGAGGCGATGTCACTGGTGGCCTGCACGACCACGGTGGTGTCGGTGGTGGTGTCGTAGTAGACGGTGGTGTTGTAGCCGGGTTGTGTCCCGGTGTGCCCCACCCAGCCGTCGATGCATCCGAAGCCCAGCCCGTAGCCGGACTCGGGTGGTCGGAACGAGGTGAGGCGCTCCTGCTGGGCCTCCGGCTCCAGCAGCCCGTGCCCGGTGCCCATGGCCCGGCCGTAGACCAGCAGGTCGTCCATGTCCGAGATCAGGGCCCCGGCGGTGTCTCCCCACGAGGGATTCCAGTGGGTGGCATCGGCCGGTGCATCCGGGGTCGCGGTGTCGCCCTGGAGCGTGAAGCCCCGCGCGGAGGGTTCCGGCATCTCGGTGGAGTCCCCGGGCCAGGTGGTCTCGTCGAGGTCCAGTGGATCGAAGATCTGCTCCTCCAGGACCTCCCCGACCGGCTGGCCGGTGACCTGCTCGATGACCAGGCCCAGCAGGATGTAGTTGGTGTTGGAGTAGTCGAACTGCTCACCGGGGGCGAACAGGGGGGATTCGGAGACGCCGACGGCGACCAGTTCCTCCGGGGTGAAGACCTGCTGCGGATCCGCGAAGAAGCGGTCCGTGAACCGAGTGCTGCGGGTGTAGCTGGCCACACCGCTGGTCATGTTGGCGAGCTGCCGCAGGGTGATCTGCTCCCCGTTGGGGATGCCTTCGATGTAGTCGGCGACGGGGTCCTCCAGGGCGAGCTGTCCCTCCTCGGCCAGCTGCAGGATCAAGGTGGCGGTGAAGGGCTTGGTGACCGACCCGATGCGGGTGTGCACGCCCAGCTCCATGGGCTCCCCGGTGGCGGGGTCGGCCACCCCGTAGGCGGCCGTCCAGGTGCCCTCGGGGGAGGAGACGCCCACCACCGCACCGGGCGCGGACGCCTGGCCGAACGAGGCCCGGGCAGCGGCATCCAACGTCGTCGCCAGCTCCTCGGGCAGGGGCTCGGCCATCTGCGCCGAGGGTTCCCGGGTGACGACGTCGTCGACGTCGGTGACACAGGCGTCGGAGCCGGTGGCCGACGCCGACGGGGTCGCTGAAACGGCCGGAGCGGCCGCCGGCCCGGCGGGGGAGGGCGGGGCGGCCGTTGCCCCGCCGGTCCCGAGGAGGAGCACCGCCGCCGTGGCGGCGGCGAACGCGGAACGCGAGGATCGTGCCGATGATGACATTGTCGTCTCCCTCTCGACCGGCGCAGGTCACCTCCGGTGAGGTCCCTGCGCCCGGAGAACAGTGCTGCGGGTCCAGTCGTCATGGACGACGATGTCGACCTCTGGGTCCCACGTCACCGCGACAGCACATCCCGGCAGTACGCACAGACCAAGGAATCGATGGGATGACGGGCCGGTCCACGGCCCCGGACCGCGGGCCGGACCCGAAGGACTCCTGGGCCGGGCGGTGTCCCCAGCGTAGAACGGCCTTCCGGACCGGCCCGCTGACCTCTCCCGGATCGTTACCCGACCACCGAAGATGACACCGCCGCGCAGCTGGTTGGGCCCAGGTGTGCTCAGACGGTGATGGCGATCTTTCCTCGCACTTGACCGGCCTCGAGTCGTGCCATGGCCTCAGCAGCCTGTTCCAACGGGTAGGTGCCGTCGACGTGCGGAGTCACTCGACCGGCCTCGATGAGCTCGGTGAGCCGTTGGAGGCCTGCGGTGCGGGTGGTGGACACGACGTTGGTGAACCGCTGGCCCACGAACGGGGAGAGGGCTGCTGCGCGCAGTGTCCGTCCCATGCCACCGGTGAGGCGGTCGCCCTCCTCCCCGCCCACGAGCACGGCCGTTCCGGTCGGTGCCAGGGCCCGGCGCAGCCGGGACAGCGGTGGGTTGCCGGCCAGGTCCAGGACGAGGTCGTAGTGGTGGGTTCCGTCGGCGAAGTCCTCGCGGGTGCGGTCGATGACGTGGTCCGCGCCCAGGGAGCGGACGTGGTCGACCGTGGCGGTGCTGGTCACGGCGGTGACGTCTGCCCCGAAGGCCTTGGCCAGTTGCACGGCGTAGGACCCGACTCCGCCGGAGGCCCCGGTGATCAGCACCGTCTGCCCTGCCTGCAGGCGTCCGGCCCGTCCCAGGGCCTGCAGGGCGGTGGCTTCGGAGACCGGCACCACCGCCGCCTGCTCGGCGGTCAGGCTCCCCGGGGCGGGGGCGAGCTGATCGGCCCGGGCCACGGCGTACTCGGCGAACGAGCCGCGGGCTGCCCCGTACACCTCCTGCCCGACGGAGAGGCCGGTGACGGCGGCGCCGAGGGCCACGACCGTGCCAGCGACTTCCATCCCGGCCACCGGGTTCCTCGGTGCCCGCAGCCCGAAGCCCAGGCGCAACAGGTAGGGCCGGCCCGTCATCAGGTGCCAGGTGCCCCGGTCCAGACCGGCCGCGCGCACGCGCAGGAGCACCTCCTTCTTGCCGGGCTCGGGCACCGGTATCCGTGCCAGGTGCAGGACCTCGGCAGGGCCGTACCTGTCGCGCACCACCGCGCGCATCGTGCTGTCCGGGGTGGGACCGGTCGTGCCCTGGCCCTCCACGGTGTGGGGTTCCTCAGCGGCCATGATGGTGCTCCTCTCCGGACCGGGTCCGGTCGGTGCCCGAGCGGGAACCCGGGGGCGAATCTGTGGACAGGTCTCCCCGCCGAGCCCAGGACGAGGATCTGGCCCAGGTGCTCGCCCAGCAGGGCCCCGTCGACCTGGTGCTGGGCAGTCCCGGCGGCCTCCACCGCGGTGCCGGTGGCGGAATCCCCCGGAGCGCAGATGGAGGCCAGGGGGACCACGAACACCTAGCGCAGGAACCCGATCACCGACGGCGCCGTGGCCGCGACGGCGAAGGTCAGGGCGCCGGGGACGGTTCCGGCTCTGCCGGTGCTCTTTCCTCCACGTTGCCGGGGAAACCACCCGATGCCGACGGTCGGAGCGGTCGGCTCGATCTGAGTTCCCATGATCCGCCTGATGGCCGGCTCCGCACCGGGACGGACCTTTTATTAAGTGTGCCGCCCGGTCGAGGCGGGTATCACCAGCTGGGTGCTCCTGCCGACACGAAGTAACCGAACGACCCATGCACCGGACAGTGGCCTCGCACTGCGTGCAACCTGCTCCGGCTCAGCAGGACTGCCATGCGACCCCCCTGTGATGCAACAGGGGGGGTGGACCGTCCACTCGCCGGCCGGCGCGTGGGTCGCCGCGTCGGGGCACCGGACCCGGGGCCGGGTGCGGCGCTGTCGTCGGGCACTGTCCCGGGGCTTGGCATCCACGAGCCCGTGGGCGCATCCTGAAGCCAGGTCGACGGCGGGACTGGGGAGGCGGATTCCGATGACGCGCCCACGGCATCGCAGCGCCTCGCACCCTCGTGACCTGTGGGCGGATCCGCTGGGGCGGGCGACCACCCGAGCCTTGCAGGGGCTGGTGCTGCTGAGCGCGGGAGCGGTGGTGGTCTACGGGTTGATCCAGCTCAAACTGGTCGTGATCCCGTTGCTGATCGCCCTGATCCTGGCCGCGGCCCTGAACCCGCTGGTCGCGTTCCTGCGCCGGCGGGGCGTGCCGGGGGCGCTGGCGACCTGGATCGTGTTCCTGGCCGCGATCGTGGTCCTGGGCGGGGTGGTCACCGGCATGGTGTTCGCGGTGCGCAGCGAGTGGGCGGAGCTGGTGGCCTCCGCAGTGGGCGGGCTGGAACGGCTGCGGGAGTTCATCGTGGCCGGTCCGGTTCCGGTCGGTCAGCAGGGCCTGGACGAGGCCATCACGGCCGTCGTGGATTTCACGGCCGGCCCCCGGTTCGGCGCCGGGGCACTTCTGGGGATCTCCGCGGCCACTCAGGTGATCACCGGTGCGGTGCTGGTGGCCGTGATCCTCTACTTCTTCCTCCAGGACGGGGCCAGGATCTGGGCGTTCTTCCTGCGCCGTTTCCACGGTGAGACCTTGGCGAAGCTGCTCGTGTCGGGCACCACGGCCCTGCACGTGCTGGGAGGCTACGTGCGCGGCACCGCCGTGGTGGCGCTGCTGGAGGCGGTGGTCATCGGACTCACCCTGCTGGTGCTGCGGGTGCCTCTGGCCCTGCCCCTGTCCGTGCTGATCTTTCTGGGCGGATTCATCCCCATCGTGGGAGCCGCTCTGATCGGGGGTGTCGCGGCCCTGGTGGCCCTGGTGGCCAACGGTCCCGTGGTGGCGCTGGTGGTGGTGGCGGTGGTGGTGGCCATCAACCAGCTCGACGGCCGGGTGCTCCAGCCGATGGTGCTCGGCCGGGCCCTGAGCCTGCACCCGCTGGTGGTGCTGCTCGCCCTGGCTGCCGGAGGGATCCTCTCCGGTGTCGTCGGGGCCGTGCTGGCCGTGCCGCTGACCGCGGTGGGGTGGGCCCTGGTCCAGATCTGGTTCCCGGATCCCGGGAACCCGGAGGCACTCCCTCCAAGAGCGGTGCGCCCCCGCGCCGGGCCGCCGGACCCATCCGATCCGGCTGCACCCACCGGTGCTTGAGGGCGTCGCCACGCCGCAGGACCGGCGCCGAGCGCTCGGCGAAGAAGGGCTCGGCGTCCTCCGTGGCCTGCCGGACGTCGAGGCCGTGCACGCCCCGCTCGCTCGGACCTCCCGCGTGCAGCACCGGTCCCCGGACGGGCGCGTTTCCGGCGGCCTCGCCCGTCCTGATGCGGGTGTGGAGCGACGTCATACGCGGTGTTCGCCACCGAGCGTGAACTGTTGCGGCAGCTGCTCGAGAGCACGCTCAGGATGGCGCCGAACCCGTGCCGATGGCCGAGCGGCTCGCGTCCCGGGCGCTCAGCCGAGCTGCTCGGCCAGCGCGACGATGATCCCCTCGGGGCCGCGGACGTAGCAGAGCCGGTAGCTGTCCTGGTACTGCACCACGTCACCGACGAGTTCCGCGCCGCGGGACTGCAGCGCCGCGATGGTGGCGTCGATGTCGTCGACGGCGAACATGATGCTGCGCAGCCCCAGGGTGTTCCCCGGGGCGTTCTGCGGCGCAGCGCTGACCGCTTCGGGGCTGTGGAACGTCGTCAGTTCGAGCCGGCCGTGGCCGTCGGGGGTCCGCAGCATGGCGACGTCGACCCGCACGCCCTCGAGCCCCGAGACACGGTCCACCCACTGTCCCTCGATCGGCGCCCGGCCCTCCAGCTCCATGCCGAGGTCGAGGAAGAACGCCACGGCGGCTTCGAGATCGCCGACGACGACACCCACGTGGTCCATCCGCTGGATCGACATGATCTTCTCCTTGCGTCGTGAGGTCCTGGTGCGGCCGGTAGTGGCCACCCGTGCCTTTGGGACGGAGCCGGCACCTCGTTCTCGACACCCGGGAACGGGTGGCGTGCTGCGGGCTCGCCTCGGGCGGTCACCGCCCGGGGGCACCCCCACCGCTGCACGCCGTCTGCTCGCACGCTCGCCGCTCCACCGCGGTGGCCACCACGGGCCCGGAAGATGACCCCGTCACGCGGTCCTGCGGTCGAAGGTCAGGTGGGTGACCCCGCTGGGCGCCGAGACGACCTCGACGTCGTAGTCCTGCTCGAGCGCCTCCAGCCCGTCCCACACCCGGACGCCGCGGCCGAGCACGATCGGCACCTGGACCAGGTGCAGGTGGTCCACCAGGCCCGCGGCCAGGAAGTCCCGCACGACGGTCGGGCCACCGCCGATGCGCACATCCAGTCCGCCGGCGGCCGCACGGGCGGCGTGGAGCGCCTCGGCCGGTGCGGCGTCGAGGAAGTGGAAGGTGGTCCCGCCCTCCATCTCGATCGAGGGCCGCGGGCGGTGGGTCAGCACGAAGGCCGGCGTGCGGAACGGGGGGTTGGGGCCCCACCACCCGGTCCAGTCGGCGTCGTCCTGCCAGCCCGGTGGGCCGAACTTGCCGGCGCCCATGATCTCGGCGCCGATGCCCGGCTGGTGCTGCTGGGCGAACGCGTCGTCCACCCCGGCCGTGCCGCCCCGGCGCCCCATGATCGGTGCGCCGAAGCGGGTGGCGATCATCCACTCGTGCAGCCGTTGGCCGGCGTGTCCCATGGGCGCCTCGGACGACTGGCCGTCGCCGGTCGCGAAGCCGTCCAGCGAGACGGAGAAGTTGTGGATGCGGGTCCGTGCCATCTGGTCGCTCCGTTCGCTCGGCTGCGAGTGCGCAGGGAACTGCTGGCACTCCGGACGACTGCCGGATCCATGAGTCGCACCGGCGCCCACGTCCTCTGCGGCCTCCGTCGAGACCGAGCGTAGTCCTGCCCCGGCCGTGGAGGGAGGGCGCCGGACATCGTCCCGGTGGGATGTCGAAATCCTGTCCGCGGCTCCGTCCCCGGGGTGCATGCGGCCACAATGGGCCGTATCCCAGCGAGGAGGACATCATGGCCAAGTACCTGTTGCTCAAGCACTACCGAGGCGCGCCGGCGGCGGTCAACGACGTGCCGATGGACCGGTGGACGCCGGAGGAGGTCTCGGCGCACGTGCGCTACATGGAGGACTTCGCCGACCGGCTCAAGGGCACCGGGGAGTTCGTCGACGCGCAGGCGCTGTCCCCGGAGGGCACGTTCGTCCGCCACGACGGCGAGGGGCGCCCGCCGGTCACCGACGGCCCGTTCGCGGAGACCAAGGACCTGATCGCCGGCTGGATGGTGATCGACGTCGACTCCTGGGAGCGGGCGCTCGAACTGGCCGGGGAGCTGTCCGCGGCGCCCGGCGCGGGCGGCAGGCCCATCCACGAGTGGCTCGAGGTGCGTCCGTTCCTGGGCGCGCCGCCGACCGTCACGGAGTGATCCACGGTGGACGAGGCCCTGCTGCGGACCCTCATCCCCACCGTGATCGGGGTCCTCGTCCGCCGCGGAGCCGGCTTCGCGGCGGCCGAGGACGCCGTGCAGGACGCCCTGGTCGAGGCGGTGCGCGTGTGGCCGGGGAACCCGCCCCGGAACCCGAGGGCGTGGCTGGTCGCCGTGGCCTGGCGCCGGTTCCTCGACTCCTCGCGCGCCGACACCTCCCGGCGCCGGCGCGAGCTCCGGGCGGAGGACGAGCCCGTGCCCGGACCGGGGACGACGGCCGACGACACGCTGCAGCTGTACTTCCTGTGCGCGCACCCGTCCCTGACACCGGCCTCGGCGGTCGCGCTCACCCTGCGCGCGGTCGGCGGGCTGACCACGCGCCAGATCGCCCGGGCCTATCTCGTGCCCGAGCCCACCATGGCGCAGCGGATCAGCCGGGCCAAGCGGACCGTCGCGGGCGTCCGGCTCGACCGGCCCGGGGACCCGGCCACGGTGCTGCGCGTGCTCTACCTGGTCTTCAACGAGGGCTACTCCGGGGACGTGGACCTCGCCGCCGAGGCGATCCGGCTCACCCGTCAGCTGGCGGCCGGGATCGAGCACGAGGAGGTGGCGGGACTGCTGGCGCTCATGCTGCTCCACCACGCCCGGCGACCCGCCCGGACCCGCGCCGACGGCAGCCTCGTGCCCCTCGCGGAGCAGGACCGCGGCCTGTGGGACACCCACCTGATCGCCGAGGGCGTCGACGTGCTCCAGAGTGCCCTGCGCCGGGACCGCCTGGGCGAGTACCAGGCCCAGGCGGCCGTCGCCGCGCTCCACGCCGACGCCCGCACCGCCGGGGAGACCGACTGGCCGCAGATCGTCGAGTGGTACGACGAGCTCGTGCGGCTCACCGGCAGCCCCGTTGCCCGCCTCAACCGCGCCGTCGCCCTCGGGGAGGCCGAGGGGGCCCGGGCCGGTCTCGCCGCCCTCGCCGACCTCGACCCCGCCCTGCCCCGGTACACCGCCGCCGCGGCGTACCTCCACGAGCGCGACGGCGACCCCGTGACCGCGGCGCGGCTCTACGCCGAAGCCGCCCGGTCGGCGCTCAGCGCCCCCGAACGCGACCACCTCGTGCGACAGGCCGCGCGGCTCAACGCAGGGCTCGGCGGCTGAGCGACCGGGATCCGAGCACGATCAGAAGTCCTGCGGGCCGGCCGCTTCCGCGGGCGGTTCGCCGGTGAGGACACCGGTGGTGGCCAGCTGCTCGGCCACGTCCCGCAGCTTGGTGTTCGTCTGGGAGCTGGCGGTGGTCAGGAGGACGAACGCCTCGTGGGGCGTGATCCTGAACCGTTCCATGAGCACGCCCTTCGCCTGCCCGATGAGGTCCCGGGTGGCCAGGGCCTCGTGCAGGTGGCTCACCTGCTGGGCGGCGGCCAGGGCCACCGCGGCGTGGGCCGCAACCAGCAGGCCGATCTCCTCGGACTCCTCGGTGAAGGCGCCGAAGCCGGCTCCGTAGACGTTGAGCGCCCCGAGGACGTCGCCGTCGGTGTAGAGCTGGAAGGCGAGCATGGACGTGGCACCGGCTTCCAGGGCGGCCGGGGCGAACCGCGGCCACCGGTCCTCGTGGCGGAAGTCGGGCACGCGCACGATCCGCTGCTCGAAGGCCGCGTCCATGCACGGTCCCTCGCCGGTGTCCGCCTGCAGCTGGTCCACCCTGCGGGGCAGCTCCCCGGACGCGGCCCGGGACTCGATCCCGTGCCGGCGCCGGGCCACCGAGATCGAGGCGGCCACCACCCCGGGGACGAGCTCCAGCGCGGCGTGCACCATGGCCTCGAGCGTGCCCTGGACGTCCTGCTCCACCTGCAGGGCGCGGGCCAGGTCGCTCAGCCGCCGGGCCAGGTCCCCGTCCACGGCTCCCGCCCTGGTGCCGCCGGAGGCCGTCGTGGCCGTTCGTCCGAAATCTGTGCTCATGCTCCCAGTCTCCTCCCCGCACCGGCGGGGAGGACCCGCCCGGGACAACTCGTTGCTGCCGGGAACCCCTGCGCCGGGCGGAACGCGGCTGCCGCACGGTGTCAGCCGAACGGCGTCGTGGACACCGGCGGTCCGCAGGCGCACGATGGAGTCCCACACCGCAGGAGGAGCCATGGGCGAGGTCGGCCGGCAGGCCACGAGGGCGGCCGACGCCGCGGACGACGCGACGGACTCCTGGGGGTTCCGCCTCGCCGCGCGCGCCGGATACGTGGCCGCGGGACTGCTGCACGTCATGATCGGCGTCATCGCGCTGCGCGTCGCCACCGGCGGCTCAGGCTCCGCCGACCAGTCCGGCGCCGTCGCCGCGCTCGCCGGCAGCCCCGGCGGCACGGTCCTGCTGTGGGCGTGCTTCCTGGGCTGCGCGGCGCTCGCCGTGTTTCTGTTCAGCGAGGTGTTCTTCGGCGCGACCCGGCGCTCGGACCGGGAACGGCTCAAGCACCGGGCCAAGATGGGCGGCCAAGCAGTCGTCTACGGCGCGATCGGTGCGGTGTTCGGGGTCTACGCCCTCGGGGGCTCGAGCGACAGCAGCCGGTCGACGCAGTCGCTGAGTGCCCGGCTGATGGCGCATCCGGCCGGCACGTTGCTGCTGATCGCCGTGGGCCTGGGTCTCGTCGTCGCCGGTGCCTTCTTCGTCCACCGCGGTGTGACGCGGTCCTTCCGGGAGAACCTGAAGAGCCTGCCGCCCGGCCGGGCCGGATCGGCCGTGGTGGGACTGGGCGCGGCCGGCTACGTCGCGAAGGGCGTGGCCCTGGGCGTGCTCGGCGTGCTCTTCGTCGTGGCCACGGTGCAGCACGACCCGGAGCAGTCGACCGGTCTGGACGGGGCCCTCAAGTCCCTCCAGGAGCAGCCCTTCGGGGCGTGGATCCTCGGGGCCGTCGCCCTGGGGCTCATCTGCTACGGAGCGTTCATGGTGGTCCGGGCCAAGTACCAGCGGATGTGACGGGCGCCCGGGAGACGTCACGGGAGTCTCCGGAGTTCTTGCTCGGCCTTCGCCCGGCGCGGCAGGAGGCTTAGAATGGTCCCATCCGCATCGCGGTCACCGGGGGGACGCCATGACCGAAGACCAGCACACCGTCAACGAGGACTCACCGTCGTCGGGCTACCGCCTGCTGGACCGGCTGAACCAGATCGCCCTCAAGGTCTACGGGGCCGCCGATCGCGTGCCGCCGGAGACCCACGGCGCCGAGGAGAGCGAACGGGCCCACGCCTGGTACGAGGAGTGCCAGAAGCACTTCGTGATCGAGCGGGACGAGCACGGCAACGAGTACCTGTACCACCGTGACGACTCCCGCGGCGGCCCGCGGGCCGGGACCTCCCGCAACTGACGAACCGGCCCTCGGGAACCGGGGGAGCGGGGATCAGCGCATCTCGCGCAGCGCGTCGACCAGCGGGGTGGTGTGCCGGCCGAGCAGCCGGGACAGGTCCCCGGTGACGAGGTCCAGGGCGCCGTCCTCGATGTTGGCGTCCAGGGCCACCAGGAAGCGCGCGGTGCTCTCGTCCACCCCGGTCCGCTCCAGCTCGGCCAGGTGCTGCTCGGGGGTCAGGCGCCGGTAGGTCACCTCCCGGTCCAGGACCTCGGTGAGCGCCGCGGCGAGCTCGTCGAAGCTCCACGCCACGTCCCCGGAGAGCTCGTAGGTCTGCCCGGAGTGGCCGTCCTGGGCGAGGACCGCGGCGATCGCCTCCGCGTAGTCCTCGCGCGTGGCGCTGGCCACCCGGCCGTCCCCGGCGCTGGCCAGGACCACGCCGGTGCGCTCCGCGTGCCGCAGGGCCGGCTCGAAGTTCTCCGTGTACCAGCCGTTGCGCAGGATCGTGTAAGGGAGCCCGGACTCGGCGATGGCCTGCTCCGTGGCCAGGTGCTCGTCCGCGAGCAGCAGCTTCCCGCGGTCGGCGCCGAGGGCGCTGGTGTAGACGAGCCGGGACACCCCGGCCCGGACGGCGGCGTCCACCGCGTTCCGGTGCTGGGACACCCGCCGGCCCACCTCGCTGCTCGAGATCAGCAGCACCGTGCCGGCCCCGGCGAAGGCCTCGTCCAGGGTCGCGGGATCGGTGTAGTCGACCCGGACCGTGGCCAGGCCCAGCTCACGCAGGGCCCCGAGCTTGTCCTCGTTGCGGCCGGCGGCCACGAGGTCCGGCAGCTGCACGTCCAGGCGCAGGAGCGAGCTGATGACGTGGCGGCCCAGCTGGCCGGTGGCTCCGGTGATGACGATGGACACGGTGTTCCTCTCGACGGTGGCCTGCAGGCTCGGGTGGCGGCCCGCCGGGCGGCGGCGGTGTGCCCTGTGCAACCGGCGACGCCCGCGGCGTATTTCCCGTCCGCCCGGGTCCGCGTCCCCGGCGGTCGCCGTCCGCCGGGGGCCGGCGGCCTCCGGCGGGATCCCGGTGCGGTGGGCGGGACGGGAGCCGGCCGGTCAGGGGCGGGCGCCGCCGGCATCCCGGTGCCGGACGGTGAGGTGCAGCCGGTGCGTCGTGATGACCACCGCCAGCCACGCCGCCCCGAGGGTCTGCGCGACCAGCACGTCGGTGAACCAGTGGTGGCCCAGGTACACCCGGCTCAGCGCCATGGTGAGCGCGAAGGCCGCCGCGGCGGCGATCGTCAGGACCCGGGCCGGACGGGCGCGCTGCCGCAGGACCAGCAGATAGGCCACGATCCCCGCGATGACGAACGCGTTCAGGGAGTGGCCGCTGGGGAAGGACGCCGAGTACTCGTAGGGCGGGACGGCGTCCTCGAGGTCCGGCCGGGACCGGCCGATCAGCGGCTTCCCGGCGACGGTCATGAGCAGGGAGCCCGCAGCGGCCGCCGTGACCAGCACGACCGGGGTCCAGGACCGCCGCGCCAGGGCCAGCGCCGCCATGACGGCCACCGTCAGGACCGTCATGCCGACCGGCCCGCCCACGTGCGTGTAGGCCGTCACGAGAGCGTCCAGGGCCGGCGAGCGCACCGCCATTGCCGCCTCCAGCAGCGGCTCGTCCAGCGCCGCGGCGTCGTCCTGGTCCATGACGGACTCGTAGACCTCCGCCGTGGCGACCGTCATGGTCACCGCGACGCCCAGGCCGAGCCCGAGCGGGACGAGGACCGCCGCGTGGGGCCCGAGCCGCCGGGCCAGCCACCGGACGCACCGGACCAGGAGCTGCCCGAGGCGGGTCGGCCAGGCCGTGAGGTCCTGCCCGCCCACGGAGCGGTCCTCGTGGCCGCCGCTCCGCCGTCGTTCCTCGGCCACGCCGTCCTCCTGTCGTCCTGCCACCGGGCCCGGCGCCGGCGGCGGCACGGAGCCTCCCGGAGCGCCTCGTGGGACGAGCCTACGGCGTCCCGCGCACCGGCCGATCGCCTCCGGAGGAACCCGGGTCCCGTGTCCGGGGCGGCGCGTAGCCTGGTGCCATGAGCCTCGCCCAGAAGATCAACCGTGTCGTCGCACCCTTCGAGGTCATCTCCGACTACGTGCCCGCGGGCGACCAGCCCCGGGCCATCGAGGAGCTCGCCACGAGGATCGAGGCGGGGGAGAAGGACGTCGTGCTGCTCGGCGCCACCGGCACCGGCAAGTCCGCGACCGCCGCGTGGCTCATCGAGCGCGTCCAGCGGCCGACCCTCGTCATGGTGCAGAACAAGACGCTCGCCGCGCAGCTCGCGAACGAGCTGCGCGAGCTGCTGCCGAACAACGCCGTCGAGTACTTCGTGTCCTACTACGACTACTACCAGCCCGAGGCCTACGTCCCGCAGACGGACACCTTCATCGAGAAGGACTCCTCGATCAACGAGGAGGTCGAGCGGCTGCGGCACTCGGCGACCAACGCGCTGCTGACCCGGCGCGACGTCGTCGTCGTCGCCACCGTCTCCTGCATCTACGGCCTGGGCACCCCCGAGGAGTACGTGGCGCAGATGGTCACCCTGCGCCGGGGCCAGGAGATGGACCGCGACGAGCTGCTGCGCCGGTTCGTGAACATGCAGTACGCCCGCAACGACGTCGACTTCCACCGAGGCACGTTCCGCGTGCGCGGGGACACCGTGGAGATCATCCCGATGTACGAGGAGCACGCGATCCGCGTGGAGTTCTTCGGCGACGAGATCGAGTCCATCTACACCCTCCACCCGCTCACGGGGGAAATCATCCGGGAGGAGACCGAGATGTACGTCTTCCCCGCCTCCCACTACGTGGCGGGCGCGGACCGGATGGCCACGGCCGTGAAGTCCATCGAGGACGAGCTCGCCGCGCGGCTCAAGGAGCTGGAGGCGCAGAACAAGCTCGTCGAGGCCCAGCGGCTGCGGATGCGCACCACGTACGACCTCGAGATGATGGAGCAGATGGGCTACTGCAACGGCATCGAGAACTACTCGCTGCACATCGACGGCCGCCCCCGCGGCTCCGCACCGCACTGCCTCATCGACTACTTCCCCGACGACTTCCTGCTGGTGGTCGACGAGTCCCACGTGACCATCCCGCAGATCGGCGGCATGTACGAGGGCGACATGTCCCGCAAGCGCACCCTGGTGGAGCACGGCTTCCGGCTGCCCTCCGCGATGGACAACCGCCCGCTGAAGTGGGACGAGTTCCTGGAGCGGATCGGCCAGACCGTCTACCTCTCCGCGACCCCGGGCAAGTACGAGCTGTCCCAGGCGGACGGCTACGTGGAGCAGATCATCCGGCCCACGGGCCTGGTGGACCCCGAGGTGATCGTCAAGCCCACCAAGGGGCAGATCGACGACCTCCTCGACGAGATCAACCTGCGGGTCGAGCGGGACGAGCGCGTGCTCGTCACCACCCTCACCAAGCGGATGGCCGAGGACCTCACCGAGTACCTCATGGAGCACGGGGTCCGGGTCCAGTACCTGCACTCCGACGTCGACACGCTGCGCCGCGTGGAGCTGCTGCGCGAGCTGCGGATGGGCTCGTTCGACGTCCTGGTCGGCATCAACCTGCTCCGGGAGGGCCTGGACCTGCCCGAGGTGTCCCTCGTGGCGATCCTCGACGCCGACAAGGAGGGCTTCCTGCGCTCGACGACGTCCCTGATCCAGACGATCGGCCGCGCCGCCCGCAACGTCTCCGGGCAGGTGCACATGTACGCCGACCGGATCACCGACTCGATGGCCACGGCGATCGAGGAGACGAACCGGCGCCGGGAGATCCAGGTCGCCTACAACACGGAGCACGGGATCGACCCGCAGCCGCTGCGGAAGAAGATCGCCGACATCACGGACCAGCTCCAGCGCGAGGAGGAGGACACCCGGGAGCTGCTCGCCCGGCGGGCCGCCGCCGGCAAGAAGACCGCCCCGACCGGGGGGAAGGGCGGACGGGACGCCGCCGCGGCCGCGGAGGACAAGCTGCGCCAGGACGGGTTCACGGCCGCCCCAGCGGAGGACCTCGTGGACCTCATCGCGCAGATGACCGAGCAGATGCAGGCCGCGGCCCAGGAGCTGCAGTTCGAGCTCGCCGCGCGGATCCGGGACGAGCTCTCGGACCTGAAGAAGGAGCTGCGGCAGATGCAGCAGGCCGGGCACGCCTGAGCCCGCCGGGGCGGCCCGCCCCGGGCCTGTGCGGAAGGCGCGCGGGGCCCGTATAGACTGTCCCCAGCCTAGGGGAGTATCCCTCAGCGCTGTGGACGTCAGCACGTCGGGTGACTCAGCCCGGCCGGACGCAGCGGCCGAGCCCAGCACGACGGACCGGAACGGTCCCGCGCGGCCGGCGGAGAGACTTACGGCTGTCCCGTACTCGACCCCGAAAGCAGAACCATGGAAGTCTCACTCACCGTCTGGATCGTCACGGTCGCGGCCATCATCGGCCTGCTCCTGTTCGACTACGTGTTCCACGTGCGCAAGGCGCACGAGCCCCAGCTGAAGGAAGCCGCGATCTGGTCGGCGATCTACGTGGGCATCGCCCTAGTCTTCGGCCTGTACGTGCTCCTCCAGTGGGGAGGCCGGTACGCCGGGGAGTACTACGCCGGGTACATCACGGAGAAGGCCCTGTCGGTGGACAACCTCTTCGTGTTCCTCATCATCATGGCGTCCTTCAAGGTCCCGCGCGCGGACCAGCAGAAGGTCCTGCTGTTCGGCATCACCTTCGCCCTGATCGCCCGGACCGCCCTGATCTTCGTGGGCGCGGGGCTGATCAACCAGTTCGCGTGGGTCTTCTACCTGTTCGGTCTCATCCTGCTGCTGACGGCCGGCTCCCTGATCAAGGGCGAGCTCTCGGACTCCGCGCACGACGAGGCCGACAACTTCATCATCCGCACCGCCAAGCGCTTCATGCACACCTCGGACGAGTACGACGGCGACAAGCTGTTCACGATGGAGAACGGCAAGAAGGTCATGACGCCGATGCTCCTCGTCATGGTGGCCATCGGCGGCACGGACGTCCTCTTCGCCCTGGACTCGATCCCCGCGATCTTCGGCCTGACCCAGCAGACCTACCTGGTGTTCACCGCCGTGGCGTTCTCGCTGATGGGCCTGCGCCAGCTGTACTTCCTCATCGACGGGCTGCTGGACCGGCTCATCTACCTCTCCTGGGGCCTGGCCATCATCCTCGGCTTCATCGGGATCAAGCTGATCCTGCACGCGCTGCACGAGAACAACCTGGGCTTCATCAACAACGGCGAGCACGTGGAGGTCGTCGAGGTCGGCATCGGCCTGTCGCTGACCGTCATCGTGGGCGTCCTGGCCGTCACCGTCCTGGCCTCCCTCTACAGCCCCAAGGGCCGGGCCCTGCGGGTGCTCAACGGCCTGCAGACCGTCGCCGAGAAGTACGTGACCCTGCCGCAGGACGCCCCGGCCGAGGAGCGCCGGAAGCTGGCCGACAAGGCCGCCAGGTACCAGCAGCAGATGCCGAAGATCTCCGACAAGCACCGCCAGGAGCTGCTCGAGTCCGAGAAGCACTTCCACGAGCTGCTGGACCGCGCCCGCGGCAAGCACGACGAGTTCGAGACCACCGGTGTGGGCCCCGAGCCGGACGCCGTGCCGGACCCGGAGGCCGAGGCGCTCTCCGGCGCCCGGTCCGAGACGCAGGACGCGACCGGGACCACGACCCCGGACGATCCCCGCGGCGGCGGCAGCTCCGCCGTCTGAGCACCGGCGCCCCGCGCACCGGGACCAGGAGCCCCCGGCGCGCACCGAGCAGGTGCGCACCGGGGGCTCCGTCGTCGTCCCGGGGCGGGGCGGGCAGGCGCCGCGGCGCGGAGGGAGTCCGGCTCAGCGCCCCGTCTCGGTGATGGGACCCACGTTGTCCACGACCACGGCCGGGAAGCCGTCCTCGTCCGAGACCCGCAGGTCGATGCGGGCGTTGATGCCCCAGTCGTGGTGGCCGTCCGGGTCGTCGAAGACCTGCACCACGGTCCAGTACCCGGGCAGGCCCTCGGGCTGCTCGTCGATCCGGATCAGTCCCGGACCCCGCGACTGGGGATCCGTGTAGATGTCCTCGTGCTCGGCGAAGTACGCGTCCATGGCGTCCGCCCACCGGTCCCGGTCCCAGCCGTGCTCCCCGTCGAGGGCGCCCAGGACCTTGTCCTTCTCGTCCGCGAACAGCTCCACGCGCTGGAACAGGGCGTTGCGGACCATCACCCGGAACGCCCGGAGGTTGGACGTGATCGCGGGCGGCTGCTCGTCGATGAGCTCCTCGAGGGAGTCCGCGGACGTGCCCATGGGGGACTCCTCGCCGGCGGCCAGCTTCTCCCACTCGTCGAGCAGCGAGTTGTCGGTCTGCCGGATGAGCTCGCCCAGCCACTCGACGAGGTCCTCGAGGTCCTCCCGGAGCAGGTCCAGCGGCACGGTCTGGCGCAGCGCCTTGTAGGCGTCGGAGAGGTAGCGCAGCAGGATGCCCTCGGAGCGGGCCAGCCCGTAGAACTGCACGTAGTCACCGAACGTCATGGCGCGCTCGTACATGTCCCGCACCACGGACTTCGGCGTCAGCTCGAACTGCGCCACCCAGGGGGCGCCGGTGCGGTAGGTCTCGAACGCCTGGGTCAGCAGCTCCTCGAGCGGCTTGGCGTAGCTGACGTCCTCGAGCTCCTTCATCCGCTCGTCGTAGTCGAGGCCCTCCGCCTTCATCGACGCCACGGCCTCCCCGCGGGCCTTCTTCTCCTGCATGTTGAGCACCTGGCGGGGCTTCTCCAGGGTGGCCTCGATGACGGAGACAACGTCCAGGGCGTAGCCCGGGTCCTCGCGGTCCAGCAGGGTGAGGGCGGCGAGGGCGAACGGGGACAGCGGCTGGTTGAGGGCGAAGTTCTCCTGCAGCTCCACGGTGAGCCGCCAGGTGCGGCCCTCCTCGTCCGGGGTGTCGAGCTTCTCCACCACACCGGCGGCGCGCAGCTCCTTGAGGATGCCGATGGCCTGCCGGAGCAGGACGCGCTGGCGCTGCCGCGTCTCGTGGTTGTGGGTCAGCAGGTGCCACGCCGCCAGCACCGGGTCCCCTGGGCGCTGCAGCAGATTGAGCAGCATCGAGTGGGTCACCGTGAAGGAGGAGGTCAGCGGCTCCGGCTCGGAGGCCACCAGGGTCTCGAAGGTGGGCTTGCCCCAGGACACGAAGCCCTGCGGCGGCTTCTTCCGCACCACCTGCCGCAGCTTCTTCTGATCGTCGCCGAACTTGGCGTGGGCCTTCTTCATGGCCTTGTTGTTCTCGATGACGTGCTCGGGGGCCTGGACCACCACGGTGCCCGCGGTGTCGTAGCCGGCCCGTCCCGCCCGGCCGGCGATCTGGTGGAACTCGCGGGCGTTGAGCCGGCGGGTGCGCTCGCCGTCGAACTTGGACAGCGCCGTGATCACCACGGTGCGGATGGGCACGTTGATGCCCACCCCCAGGGTGTCGGTGCCGCAGATGACCTTGAGCAGCCCGGTCTGGGCGAGCTGCTCCACGAGCCGGCGGTACTTGGGCAGCATCCCGGCGTGGTGGACGCCGATGCCGTGGCGGACCAGGCGGTTGAGGGTCTTGCCGAAGCCGGCGGAGAAGCGGAACCCGGCGATCAGCTCGCCGATGCGCTCCTTCTCCTCCTTGGTCAGCACGTTCACGGACATCAGGTTCTGCGCCTGGTCCATGGCCTGCAGCTGGGAGAAGTGCACCACGTAGACCGGGGCCTGGTTGGTGCCCAGCAGCTCCTCGAGGGCCTCGTGGATGGGGTCCTCGGACCAGTAGTGGTGCAGCGGGATGGGCCGCTCCGCGGAGGAGACCGTGGTGGTCGGGCGCCCGGTGAGCTCCGTGATCCCCTCCTCGAAGCGGGAGACGTCCCCGAGCGTGGCGCTCATGAGCAGGAACTGCGCCTGGGGCAGCTCCAGCAGCGGCACCTGCCAGGCCCAGCCGCGCTGGGGGTCGGAGTAGAAGTGGAACTCGTCCATGACCACGGGCCCCACGTCCGCGTCCCGGCCCTCGCGCAGGGCGACGTTGGCGAGGATCTCGGCGGTGCAGCAGATGATCGGGGCGGCGGCGTTGACCGCGGAGTCACCGGTGACCATGCCGACGTTCTCCGCGCCGAAGATCTCCACGAGGGAGAAGAACTTCTCGGACACGAGCGCCTTGATCGGGGCGGTGTAGTAGGAGCGCTGCCCGGCGGCGAGGCCCGCGAAGTGCGCCGCGACCGCCACGGTGGACTTCCCGGACCCGGTCGGGGTCGCGAGGATCACGTTCGACCCGCTCGCGAACTCGAGCACGGCCTCGTCCTGCGCGGGGTAGAGCTCCATGTCCCGGGAGGCGATCCAGCCGAGGAACCCCTCGTAGACCTCGTCCCCGGACAGGGCGTTGGTGGCGAAGTCGCCGCGGTAGTACGGATGGCCCGGGGCGCCGAGCTCGGGGGAGAGGGCTTCGAGGAGTTTCATCGTCCTCCACTGTATCGGGCACGGTATTCGGGACGGCGCCGCGGGGCCCGTGCCGGTTCCGGGACCGCGGGCCCGTGCGCGTTCCGCACCGCCGGGAGCCGGAACCGGCACGAGGACGGCAGGACGACGGCGGGGCGCTCGCCGGAGCGGGCCCGGATCCAGCAGACTGGGCCCATGACGCACGGCACCGCCCCGCTGCCCTCGGACCTGGAGATCGCCCAGGCCGCCCGGCCCCGCCCCGTGACCGAGATCGCGGCCGCGGCCGGCATCGCCCCCGACCGCCTGGAGCCCTACGGGCGGTTCGTCGCGAAGGTCGACCCGCGACCGGACGAGGTGACCACCCCCGAGGAGGCCACCGGCCGCAAGCACGCCCGCGGCGTGCGCTACGTGGTGGTCACGGCGCTGACGCCCACGCCGCTGGGCGAGGGGAAGACGGCCACGGCGGTGGGCCTGGCCCAGGGGATGGCCGCCACCGGGCGCTCCGCCGCCCTGACCCTGCGCCAGCCCTCCATGGGCCCCACGTTCGGCATCAAGGGCGGCGCCGCGGGGGCGGGCTACGCCCAGCTGCTGCCGATGGACAAGCTCAACCTGCACCTGACCGGAGACTTCCACGCCGTGACCGCCGCGCACAACCTGCTGGCGGCGATGATCGACAACCACCTGCACCACGGCAACGCACTGGGCCTGGACGTCCGCTCGATCACGTGGCGGCGGGTCCTCGACGTCAACGACCGGGCCCTGCGCACCGTGGTGGTGGGCCTCGGCGACCACCAGGACGGCGTGCCCCGGCAGACGGGCTTCGACATCACGGCCGCGTCCGAGGTGATGGTGATCCTCTCGCTCGCCACGTCCTTCGCCGACCTCCGCCGCCGCCTGGGCCGGATCGTGGTGGGCTACACGCACGACGGCGAGCCCGTCTCCGCGGAGGACCTCAGGGCCGCCGGCTCCATGGCGGTGATGCTGCAGGACGCCTTCCAGCCGAACCTGCTGCAGACCCTCGAGGCGACCCCGGCCCTGGTCCACGCCGGGCCGTTCGGCAACATCGCGACCGGCAACTCCTCCGTGGTCGCCGACTACGTGGCCATGGCGCACGCCGACTACGTCATCACCGAGGCCGGGTTCGGCGCGGACATGGGCCTGGAGCGTCTGGTCAACGTCAAGGCCAGGGTCTCCGGCCTGACCCCGGACGCGGCCGTGCTCGTCACCACGGTGCGGGCGTTGAAGGCCCACTCGGGCCGCTACTCCGTGCGGCCGGGCCGGGCGCTGCCCGCCGAGATGCTCCAGGAGAACCCCGGGGACGTCGAGGCCGGGGCCGTCAACCTGCTCCACCACCTGGCCATCGCCCGGTCCTTCGGGGTCTCCCCGGTGGTGGCGATCAACGCGTTCCCCGGGGACCACCCCTCGGAGCACGAGGCGATCCGCCGGATCGCCCGGGCGGCCGGGGCCGAGGTGGCCGTGTGCACGTCGGTCGCCGACGGCGGGGCGGGGGCTGCCGAGCTCGCCGACGCCGTGGCCGCCGCGTGCGAGCACCCGGCCGGCTACACCCCGACCTACGGGCTCACCGAGTCGCTCGAGGACAAGCTCACCGCGGTCGCCACCCGCGTCTACGGCGCCGACGGCCTCGAGATCTCCCCGGCCGCGGAGCGCCAGCTGGAGCGCTACGAGGAGCTGGGTTTCGGCGGGCTGCCGGTCGTCGTGGCCAAGACCCACCTGTCGACCACCGCCGACCCGTCCCTCAAGGGCGCCCCCAGCGGGTGGTCCCTGCCGGTCCGGGAGCTGCGTGCCGCCGTGGGCGCCGGGTACCTCTACGCGATCTGCGGGACGATGCGCACCATGCCCGGCCTGGGCACCTCCCCGGCCGCCGAGCGGATCGGGATCGACGACGACGGGCGCGTCACCGGCCTCTTCTGACGCCCTCGACCGCCGGCGCACCCCGTTCCGAAGGCACGTCTGTCCTGGCGCACCCCTGTTCCGGCGCACCCCTGTTCCGGCGCACGCCGGTCCTGGCGTACCCCTGTTCCGGCGCACGCCGGTTCCGGCGAGCGTCTCCCCGGCCCGCACCTCATGTCGGCTCACCGGCGGGGCAGCAGCTCCTCACCGGGCCCGAACCGCCGCAGCACGGCCTCACCGGGCGCCCACCACAGCACGGCCGCCCAGCCGAGCACCGCTCCCGCCACGGCCGGCAGATCGGCCCGGAGCGCGCCGGGCCCGCCCGCCCAGGTCCACAGCAGCCAGGCCGCGGCGCCCCCGAGGGCCGCGGCGGCCGCCGCGACGGCCAGGGCAGGAACGGGCCGCACCCATCCCGCCAGCAGCAGCGCGCCCGCCACGAACAGGGCCAGGGCGAGCACGGCGGCCCGCGGTCCGGCGCCGGCCGGCACCCCGTCCAGGAGCCCCGTCAGGGCGGCCCCGGCCCACACGGCCACCGCCGAGAGCACCACGAGGGCTGCGCGCCCGACCTCGTCCACGCCCGCGCGGCCCGGCACCCGCACCGCCAGGACCGCGGCGAGGCGCTCCAGGCCGAGCGCGGCGAGCACCAGGAGCAGGGCCGCGGCGGCGCGCCGGGACGGCACGGCCGCCCAGAGCGGGAGCAGCAGGGACAGCGCGGCCGCCCCCAGCAGGGCGGCCCGCCGCAGCGCCCGGCGGCGGGCGGCGGCCACGTCGTCCGCCGTGACGGCCGGGACCGCAGCCCCCGCGGGCCCGGTGGGCGGGGGCGGCCGGACCCCGGTGGCGTCCCGGACGGCCGCCCACCGCCGCAGCGCGCGCCGTCCCGTGCGCAGGAGGGACAGCACCAGCGCGGCGGACGCTGCGGCGAGCAGCACGGTCCCCGGCCAGGACCAGGCCGGACCGGCGCCGGCGACCGGGCCCGTGGCCGGCCACAGCCCGGCCGCCAGCACCACGGCGACCAGGGCGGCGCGCACCGGGACGACCACGGTGGGCACGAGCACGAGCACGGGCTGCAGCACCAGCAGCACCGCCTCCCAGGCGGGCCGGGGCAGGTCCGGGGTGCCGGCCAGGGCGCGGCCGAGCACGCGCACCCCGCGCGAGGCCAGCGAGAGGCGGTGGCCCGGGGCCAGCCGGTCCAGCCCGTCGGCGCCCGCGGCGACCGCCGCCCGGCCCCGTGCGGCGGAGCCGTCGCCGAGGTCCCGCAGCAGGCTGGTCTGCAGGCGGGCGACGGCGGGGTCGTCCGTCGCCGAGCTCGTGCCGCGAGGTCCGTCGGCCGCGCCGGACGCCGCACTGGACGCCGCGCCGGACGCCGGGGCGGCGCCGGGCACCGGCAGGCCGCGCAGGAACCCGGCGACGCCGGCCGCCGCGTCAAGGCGGCCCCACCACCAGTCGTTGGCCCGCCAGTCCCCGGCCAGGAACCCCCGGAAGTTCAGCAGCCCGGCACCGGCCAGCTTGGCGCCGGCCGGCATCCGGTTGTCGTCGGCCGTGAGCAGCCCTGCGAGCTCCCGCGGCCCCGCGCCCCGCGCGTCGAGGGCCTGCTGGAGGCGGTCGCGCACGAGCGAGTCCCGGAGGGCGGCGTGCGCGGCGGGCTCCGCGGGGGCCTGGTCCCCGCGGATCTCGCCGTAGGCCACGGGGGACACCGCGGCGGGGATCCCGGCCGCGGCCAGGAGCGGGGGCAGGTCCACGGCACCCAGCGCGGCGTCCCCGGCGGGGATCCTCGACCAGGGTGACGCTTCCCACACCGCCCGACGCCCCGCCCGTGCCGGGCCGTCGGCGTCCAGCTGCTGCGCCACCGCGGAGTGCAGACGCCGCAGCCCGTCCACGACCGCGTCGAGCTCCGCCCAGGAGCCCGCCGCCGGCCCGTGCTCGGCGCCGGCCGCGCCCAGCCAGGGGCCGACGGCCGCCGCCGGCTCGGCGGCGGGGTCCGCGAGGGCGGCGAGCACGGCGTGGAACCGCCGGTCGCGCTGGTGGCGAGCGACCGTCAGCACCCGGTAGGCGCGCTGCCGGGCGCCGGCCGCGTCGAAGCCACCGGCCGGGCCCGGCAGGCCGGCGAGGCCCAGCTCCTCCAGGACGCGCACCCAGGACAGCACGCAGGAGGCGGCGTCGAACAGCGCCTGCGCTCCCCGCAGCACCGCCGCGGCGGAGGGCTCCTCGAGCGGACCCCGGGAGAGTGCGTCGTAGCGCCGGAGCAGCTCCGTCCGCAAGGGCTCGAGCGCACGGGGCGGCCGGGCCCGCAGGGCGTCGCGGCGGGCCGTGGTCGAGGTGAGCTGCCACTCCGCGGGCCGGGTCAGGAGGCGGGACAGCAGGTCGGCGTCGGCCCGGGCCCGGTAGCGGAGATAGCCCCGGCGGCGCTCCTCGAGCGCGGCCCCGTCCCAGGAGTCGATCAGGGCCGCGAGCGGGTGCAGGCGGCCCCGGGCCACGAGCTGGGCGTCCAGGTAGTCGGACAGGGCCAGCACCTCGTCGTCGTCCGACTCCCGCCGGGGCAGCCGGGCGACCGTGGCGGCGAGCGTGCCCACCAGACGCGGGAGATCGCGCTCGAAGGGCACGCGGGGCTCGCGGTGGGGCGGGTCCGGGTCGAGGTACAGCAGGCCCCGGTCGGCGTGCCGCAGGGACGTCCTGGTACGAGCGGCCTCCAGCGCCCGGTCGATGGGGATGTTGTCGAACACGCCGCCGTCCACCACGTGGTAGGGAAGCTCCGCGGGCTCACGGTGCGCGCCGAAGGCGTGGCTCAGGTCGGGGCGCCCGGCGGCCGGGCCCGGTGCCCCCCGGGGGCCCGGGGTGGGGGCGGACCACACCGAGGCCGGCTCGAAGGCGCCGGGGAAGGAGGCCGTCGCCCGGGCCGCGTAGGCCAGCCGGGAGAGCGCTGCGGCGGCCTCCCCGGGTGCGGTGTCCCGCGCCGGGATGTCGTTGCCCAGGGGCGGGGCGGGGGCGCCGGGCTCCCGCGACGCGAAGTGGAAGTCGCCGCGCCCCTCCGCCGTCGCACTGTAGAGGGAGGGGTCGCTGTCCAGGACCGTGGCGGAGAGCTCCACCGTGACGTGCTCCGCGACCAGGTCCGGGTGGTGCTCCGCGCTGCCGTGGAGGGATCGGAGCGCCTCGAGCAGCCGCGGCCACAGGTAGTCGTCCCCGCGCAGCATCGAGTCCACGGGGCGCCGCCCGAGCGGGCGCAGCAGACGGTCCAGGGCGCCGTGCTCCGCCCAGATCCGGCCGAGGGCGTCCAGGTCGGTGCCGGCGCGCTGGGCCACCGCGTGCACCACGCCGTTGAGCCCGCCGGCGCTGGCCCCGGCGAGGAGGTCGAGCTCCACCCGGTCGTAGCCGGCGTCCGCGAGCAGCCGGGCGTACACCGCCGCGCGCTCGGCCAGCCGGGGGTCGGCCTCCTCCGCGGGGTGCAGGAGCACCGCGTGCAGCCGGCCCGCGCCGTCCCGGTGGAGGCGGATCCGGCGCAGCACGTCGAGCTCGGCCACCGCGCCGCCGATCCACACGGCGAGGCTCACGCCGCCGCGCATCGCGAGGGCGAGCCGGAGGGTCCGGCCGAAGGCCGGTGCCTGCCCCGCCGTCGCGTCGGTGAGCCGCCGGGAGGGCGGGAGGACCGTCAGCCGCAGGTCGCCGGGCGGGACGGCGCCGGCCGGCCGCTCAGCCGGCAAGGGCCGCGAACGCCCGCCCCGGCCCGGGCCGGCGGGTCAGGTCGTGCCGGAGGTCCTCGAGCGTCCCCCGCCGCTCGTGGCCCTCGTCGAGCAGCTCGGCCACGGCGTCCCGCACCTCGGCCGCGGTCAGGGCGTTGGGATCGAGCACCGTGCCCAGCCCCGCCGCCTCGAGCGCGGCGGCCCCGGCGAACTGGTCCGTGGACATCGGGAGCAGGAGCAGGGGCACCCCGGCGGTGAGGGCCTCGGTCACGCTGTTGTTGCCCCCGTGGGAGACCGCGACGGCCGCCCGGTGCAGCAGCGTGACCTGCGGCAGGGTCGCCCGGACCAGCCAGGAGTCCGGGACGGGGCCCAGATCGGCCGGCCGGGTGGAGCCGGACGCGAGGGCGACCCGCACGTCCAGGCCGCGAAGGGCCTCGGCCACCCGGGCCAGGACGTCCCCGCGCACGGACAGGAAGCTGCCCAGGCTGAGGTAGACGACCGGGCGGTCCGAGCCGGCCAGCCACGCGGCGACCTCCGGGTCCTCCGCCTCCTCCCGGACGGCGGAGCCGAGGAACGTGTGCTCGGGCAGCGCCCTGGTGCGGTGCTCGTCGTGGAGCTCGCCCGGATAGTTGAGCAGGAGGTCGTCGCCGGTCTCCGCGAAGGCGTCGGCGCTCGCCGGGGTCCCCGGGGCGATCTGCTGCAGGGCCTCGTTCCACTGCTCGGTGAACCCGTCCCGCACGGCGGAGCACAGCCGGTGCAGCGCCTCGAGCTCGGCCGGGGACGGGCGCAGCCGGCCCGGCCACGCGGGCGGGTGCCCGTAGACCTCGTCCGCCACCGTCAGGGCCGAGGGGTGGCCGAGCACCACGTCGGCGTGCCGGATCCCGGCGCCGGTCAGGGCCAGGCGCGCCGCGAAGGCCAGGTGGTCCACGACCACCTGGTCCGGCCGGACGCGGTCCACGACGCCCTGGACCCGCCGGGCCGTGCCCAGGGGGTCCCAGAGCAGGTCGTCGCGCCGTGCCCGCGCCTGGAAGGACAGGGTCTCCGCGGGGCCGCGGCGGGTGGCGGCGAAGAAGCCGCGCAGGGCCTCGTCCTCCCCGGGTGGCTGCTCCTCCGCGCGGATGACCCCGGGGTTGGAGCCGCGGCCCAGCGGCAGGAGCTCGACGTCGAAGCCGAAGCCCCGGGCGATGGGAGCCGTCGCGGGACCGGTGGCCACGACCACGCGCTCCCCGGCGTCCCGCCACGCGGTGGCCAGGGTCGCGAGGGGGTACAGGTGGGACGCGTAGTCCGGGCTGATGACGAGCAGGGTCACGGGGTGGGGCTCCTGTCGGCCGCGCGCGCCGCGGCGTGGTCGTAGACGGAGGTGAGGGCGGCGGCCATCACCTCGATGCTGAAGCGTTCGCGGACCATGGCGCGGGCCGCGTCGGCGGTGCGCTCCGCGTCGGGGTGGGCCGCCAGATCGAGGGCCCGGCCCACGGCCCGGGCCAGCGCGGCAGGCTCCCGGGTGTCGACGAGCACGCCGGTGACGCCGTCCTCCACGAAGGTCGCCGGCCCGCCGGAGTCGGGCGCCACGACCGGCAGACCGCTCGCCAGGGCCTCGACGAGCGCCACCCCGAACTCCTCCTTGAGGCTCGCACAGACGTAGGCGCCCGCGGGGGAGGACAGGCCCGGACGGCCCCGGCGCACCGCGGCGAGCCAGGCGGCCACCGTGCCGTGGGGCCGGTGCCCGGCCAGGAGCAGGCCGGCGGCGGCGGCCTCGTCCCGGGGGAGGACGGCGTCGATGCGGCCGAGCTGCTCGCGCTCGTCGAGGGAGGGGGACACCAGGTCCCCGCCCACCACGAGCAGATTGCACCGGGCGCGCAGCCCCGCGTCCCCGGCCCAGGCCTCGACGAGGGTGGCGGTGCCCTTGACCCGGTGCAGGCGGCCCACCGTGATGACGAGCGGCAGCCCGCGCCGCTCGGCGGGCAGGTCGGCGAGGACGGCGTCGAGCTCCGCCGGCTGGGAGCCGGTACCGTCCCGCACCTGTTCGGCGGCGCGGTCCACGGCGCCGAGGTCGATGCCCTCGGGCACGACCGTGCACCGGGCGGCGTCTCCCGGGTCCACGGCGAGGAGCTCGCGCGCGTCCCGCGCCAGGTCCGGCCGCGGGAAGAGCACCACGTGCTCCGCCCGGGCGGCGAGGTCGGCGAGCAGGCGCACGCGGAACCACAGGTGCTCCACGTGGTCGGCGGCGCCGAAACCGGCGCGGGTCAGGGTGCCGGCTCGCTCCCGCGCGGCGACGAGCGCGTGCGGATCGGGGGCCATGGTGAGCACCCAGGGGACGCCGAGCTCCGTGGCGACGGCGGCGGCAGCCATCGAGCCGACGTCGGCCATGCGCAGGTGCAGGACGTCGACGGGTCCGGCCCGCCGGAGCACGCGCCGCAGCCCGCGCTCCGCGGCCACGCGCCGCGGCCACGCGTCCGCCATGTGCACCGGGGGTCCGGTGAAGGGCACGACGGCGAAGACGTGTCCCGGCCCCGTGACGCGCGGCAGCGCCTCCCGGGCCTCGTCGTGGGTGCCCCGGGACGCCGTCACCACGCGGGTGACGCCGGCGGGCGCGGAGCGGGCGCTGAGGGCGTCGCCCAGCTGGGCGAGGAGCGTGGCGATCCCGCCGTTGTCCCCCCGCCCGGAGAAGGTGAGGTCCCGGTCGATCTCCGCGTGCAGGAAGGACTGCAGGACGGTCAGCCCGCCGCCGGCCGGGGCGGGGTCTCCCGCGTCGTCGATCTCCGCGAGGGCGAGCCGGGCCGTCGCGGCCAGGGGGCCGGCCGCCCGCGCGCAGGCCCGGGCGAGCTCCGCCAGGCCGGCCACGTCGCCGGAGTCTGCGTGCCACCGGTCCACCAGGGCCTCGAGGGCGGCGCCGCGCACGTCCTCGTGCTCCGCGGGGTCGGCGGCCAGGCCCCGGAGGAGTCCGGCGGGACCCGTGCCGGGCACGAGCCCGAGGGTCTCGGTGAGCCGGGCCCGTGCCGCGGGGGCGAGAGCCCCCGCGAGGGCGTGCTCGAGGGCCGGGCCCACGGTTCCCGCGGCCGCCGGCGCCCACGCCTGCAGGGTGCGCTGGGCGAGCATGCCGGGGAAGCCGCCGCCGGCGACGAGCCCGGCCAGGGAGGCCTCCGCCCCGGGCAGGGGAGCGCGGTCCGCGAGCGCCCAGGCGGTGTGCTCGCGCAGCCACGGCTCGTCGTGGCCGAGGAGCCCGGTGAGGAGGACGTCCGCCCGCGGCCCGGGCACCGCCGCCAGGGCGTGGACCGCGGCGATCGCGGCGACCTGGTCGTCGCGCCGGTGGATCTCCGCCGCGAGCACGGGCAGGGCCTCGTCCGGGTGCTGCCGGGCGGCCGCCGGCAGGTCGTCCGCACGGCGGATGGCGTCGAGGAGGGAAGGGGCGCACCGGACGGTCTCGAGGGCCTCGCGTACCGCCGTGCCGGCGGGCTCCGCGCTGGTTCGCGGGGCGCGGGGCGCGGCGAAGGTCATGGGCTCACGGTAGCCGAGGCCCGGGTCCGCGGACAGCGGCCCCGGGGATTCTCAGGATGCTGGGAGGCGCGGCGCGGTCCGGGCGTCGGCACGGCGGCAGAGCACGGCGAACAGCGCGCCGGAGAGGTTGTGCCAGACCGAGAACACCGCCGCGGGCAGGGCCGCGAGCGGGTTCATGTACTGGGCGGCGAGCGCGGCGGCCAGGCCGGAGTTCTGCATGCCGACCTCCACCGCGGTGGTGCGGCGCACGGCGATCGGCTGCCGCGTCACCGCGCCCACGAGGTGGCCCAGGGCCAGGCCCAGGGCGTTGTGCAGGACCACGGCCGCGAGCACGAGCAGGCCGGCCTCCACGATCCGGTCGGCGCTGCCCGAGACCACGATCGTCACGATCAGGGCGATGGCCGCGACCGACACCCACGGCAGGACGGGCAGGGCGCGCTCGACCAGGCGCGGCGCGAGCAGGCGCACGGCCAGGCCCGCAACGACGGGCAGGAGGACGATCTTGGTGATCGACCAGGCCATGGCCCCGCCGTCCACCGGCAGGTACTGCCCGGCCAGCCAGAGCGTGAGCAGGGGAGTGAGCAGCGGGGCGAGCAGCGTGGAGAGCGAGGTCATGGCGACCGACAGCGCCACGTCGCCGCGGGCGAGGTAGGCGACGACGTTGGAGGCCGTGCCGCCGGGCGCGCAGCCCACCAGGATCACGCCCGCGGCGAGCTCCGGCGGCAGCCGGAGCAGGAACACCACGAGCAGCGCCACGAGGGGCATCACCACGTACTGCGCCGCGACGCCGAGCAGCACCGGCAGCGGCCGCCTGGCCACGAGCGCGAAGTCCACGGGCCGCAGGGTCAGGCCCATGCCGAACATGACCACCCCGAGCAGGGGGTTGATCCACCCGGTCAGTCCGCCCACGGCGCCGGGGGCCAGGAACCCCACGAGCCCGCCCACGATCACGAGGACGGGGAAGACCAGGACGGCGGTGTAGGCGCTCCGGTCGGGGGCCGTGGTCCCGGTCGCGGGACCGGCGTTCACCATCCGCGGGCCCGCCACTCGTCGAGGTGCGGTCGCTCCGCCCCCAGCGTGGTGGGCTTGCCGTGGCCGGGGTGGACCACGGTGTCGTCGTCGAAGCGCTCGAAGACGCGCTCGGTGACGTCGTCGATCAGCTGCCGGAAGTCCTCGGGGCTGTTGGTCTTGCCCACGCCGCCGGGGAAGAGGGAGTCGCCGGAGAAGATGTGCGCCGGGCCCTCGGGGTCGCGGTAGACCAGGGCGATCGAGCCCGGGGTGTGTCCGCGCAGGCCGATGACCTCGAGGTCGAAGCCGTCGAACTCGGCGGTGTCGCCGTCCTCGAAGGTCAGGTCCATGGGCACCGCGATGTCGGACTCGTCGTCGGCGCCGCACGCCGTCATGGCCTCGGAGCGGGAGCGGACCTCCTCGAGGGCGCGGACGTGGTCCCAGTGCGAGTGGGTGGTGATGATGAGCTGCAGGTTGCCGTAGGCGTTCGAGCAGTCGCCGTTGCCGGCGCCCACGAGACCGGCGATCGCGCGGGCGTCGTCGGCCGCGTCGATGAGGACCTGCGTGCCCTCGTCCTTGGACGTGAGGAGATAGACGTTGTTGTCCATCTCGCTCACGGAGATCCGGCGAATCGTGACCTCGGGGAGGTCGGTGACCTCCGTCTTCGTTGCGATCATGAGCACGAAGGTACTCCCGCGCCCCGGTGCTGGCCAATTGCGGGGCCCGGATCGGTCCGGCCGGTGGGCACGATCGGCTCCGCGGATTGCCCCGGAGGGGTTCCGGCCGCCCGGGGACGGGCCGCCCGCTGTGTCCGACGGCACGGAGTCTGCGGTTGTCCCCGGCGCCGCACCCGGATACAGTTGCGTGCGGCAACTAATTATCAGGGCATCCGGTGGCACCACGCCTGCGTCGTCGTCGACGCGGCTCCCGCGACGTGCGGGGGAGTGCGGACCGGGTGCCTGTCTGTCGTTGTCGCCCCGAAACGTCCCGATCCCGGAGGAGTCCCTTGCCCGTCTCCCACGACACCGCCGTGGAGCTGGTGCGCGACCTGCTCGAGCTGCAGCGCGTCATGAAGCGCGTGACCAAGACCGACGCCGGCGGGCGCCGGCTCAACCCCACGGCCATCGCCCTGCTCTACTACCTCGACAGCAACGGGCCGCGCCGGGCCACGGTCATGGCCTCCGAGACCGGGCTGGGCCCCTCGGGGCTGAGCCGCCAGCTGGCCGTCCTCGAGGACGAGGGCCACGTGGAGCGCACCCCCGACCCCGACGACGGGCGGGCCGCACTGGTGGCCATCACGGAGCGGGGCCGGGGCCAGGTCCGTGCCGTGCTGGAGGAGGACGCCCAGCGTCTCGCCGCGCGGCTCGAGGGCTGGGACGAGGAGCAGGCCCGCACCAGCCGGGGCGCCATCAACGAGATCACCACCGTCTTCCTGACCTCCCTCGGCGTGGAGCGCACCACGTCCTGCCGGGGCCCGCAGGAGCAGGACCGTCCCGGCGCGGTGCCCGGCGCGGACGACGCCGACCAGGAGCACGCAGACCGAGAGCACGAGGAGCCGACCGCACGATGACGTCACAGCAACCGACCGCCGCACCGGGCGGGGGGACCGGCGCCTCCCACCAGGACGTGCTGCGGGCGCTCACCGGGATCCTCTCCGTGTTCTTCATGGCGATGGTCACCCTCACCATCATCGGCACGGCCCTGCCGGTGATCATGGCCGACCTCGGCGGGGACCAGACCTCGCTGTCCTGGACGGTCACCGGCACCCTGCTCGCCAACGCCGCGACCACCCCCGTGTGGGGCAAGCTCGCCGACCTCTTCGACAAGAAGAAGCTGCTGCAGCTGTCCATCGTGATCTTCGTGCTCGGCTCCGGCATGGCCGGACTGGCCCCGACCGTGGAGTTCCTCGTGCTGGCCCGTGTGGTCCAGGGCGTGGCCATGGGCGGGATCATGGCCCTGGCCATGACGATCATGGGCACGATCATCCCGCCCCGGGAGCGGGGCCGCTACGCCGGCTACATGGGCGCCGTGATGGCCGTGGCCACGTCCGCGGGCCCGCTGCTCGGCGGGCTCATCGTGGACCTCTTCGGCTGGCGCTGGGTGTTCCTCATCCCCGCCCCGCTGGCCGTCCTGGCGGCGGTGCTCGTCCACCGCACCCTGCACATCCCGCCGCAGGCGCCCCGGAAGGTGAGCATCGACTGGCTCGGCATCGCCCTGCTGATCGTCTCGGCCTCCGCGCTGCTGCTGTGGGTCTCCCTCGCCGGGCAGCCGGGCATGTTCGAGTGGGTCTCGCCGACCTCGGCGGCCCTCGTGGCCACCGCGCTCGTGGGCACCGTGCTGTTCGTGCTCGTGGAGCAGCGCGCCGCCGAGCCCGTGCTGCCCATCCGGGTGGTCACCGAGCGCACCACCGCCCTGGCCATCCTGGCGGCCATCGCCACCGGCGGGGCCATGTTCGCCTCGACCACCTACCTGGGCCAGTACTTCCAGCTCGGCCAGGGCTTCAGCCCGACCATGGCCGGGATGCTCATGCTCCCGCAGGTGTTCGGCTCCCTCGTGGGCGCCACGGTCGCCGGGCAGCTGATCACCCGCTACGGGCGGTGGAAGATCATCCTGGTGGTCGCCGCGGTGCTCATGTCCACGGGCCTGTTCCTCGCCGCGACGCTCACGCACGACACCGCGCTGTGGGCCGTGAGCGTGTTCATCTTCCTCGTGGGCCTGGGCATCGGCGCGCTGAACCAGAACCTGGTCCTGGCCGTGCAGAACACCGTGGGGCTCAAGGACATGGGCGCGGCGTCCTCCTCGGTCGCCTTCTTCCGCACCATGGGCGGCGCCGTGGCGGTCGCCGTGTTCGGCGCCCTCATGAGCTCCCACCTCGCCGGGCAGCTGGCCGAGAGCACCCGGGCCCGCGGCGGGGACCCCGCCGCCGTGGACAGCCCCACGATGGACCTGGAGTCGCTGCCCGCCTCCGTCGAGGGCGTGGTGCGCGAGGCCTACGGCACGGGCACCGGCCTCGTCTTCCTGGTCGCCGCCGTCGCGTCCCTGGTGACCCTGCTCGCGGTGCTCCTCATCAAGGAGGTCCCGCTGCGCCGCACCGTGGACATCGTCGAGGTGGACCCCGCCACGGGCCGGCTCAAGGTCGTCACCCGCACCCTCGACGCCCGCGAGATCCGGCGCCGGCAGCAGGAAGAGGAGACCGGCCGGGAGCCGGGGACGGCCGGCGCCCCCGGGAACGACGGCACCGGCTCGCCGGGCGGACCCTCCGCCGGGGGCGCGGCGGGGGAGCGGGTCCGCGAGGACACCTCCACCGGCCCCGTGGACCGGGTGTGAACCCGCCCACGGACCCGGTCCCGATGTCCGGGCCCGGTACTAGAGTGGAGGGCGTGTCTGAGCCGATCCCCACGTCCACCCTGGTCATGAGCCCGTCGACCGAGCCCTCCGAAGCCCTCGACGGTCCCGTGACCACCGCCGCCGCACGGACCGCCCGCCGGTCCGACCTCACCGAGATCGTGGTGCAGGGCGCGCGCGAGCACAACCTCGACAACGTCTCGCTGACCGTGCCCCGGGACGCCATGGTCGTGTTCACGGGGCTGTCCGGCTCCGGGAAGTCGTCGCTGGCGTTCGACACGATCTTCGCCGAGGGCCAGCGCCGCTACGTCGAGTCCCTGTCCTCCTACGCCCGGATGTTCCTGGGCCGGGTGGACAAGCCGGACGTCGACTTCATCGAGGGCCTGTCCCCGGCGGTGTCGATCGACCAGAAGTCCACCTCCCGCAACCCGCGCTCCACCGTGGGCACCATCACCGAGATCTACGACTACATGCGCCTGCTGTGGGCGCGCGTCGGCCACCCGCACTGCCCCGAGTGCGGCGAGGCGATCGAGAAGCAGACCCCCCAGCAGATCGTGGACCAGCTCCTCGAGATGCCGGAGAAGACCCGCTTCCAGGTGCTCGCGCCCGTGGTGCGCGAGCGCAAGGGCGAGTTCGTGGACCTCTTCCAGGAGCTCACCGCGAAGGGCTTCTCCCGCGCCACCGTGGACGGCGAGACGGTCCAGCTCTCGGACCCGCCCAAGCTCAAGAAGCAGTACAAGCACACCATCGAGGTGGTCGTGGACCGGCTCGTGGTCAAGGAGGGCATCCGCCAGCGCCTGACCGACTCCGTCGAGACGGCGCTGGGCCTCGCCGAGGGCCGCGTCGTCGTCGAACTGGTGCCCCGCACGGACGAGGAGATCGCCCACCCGCTGGAGCTGCGCCGCCCCTTCTCCGAGAACCTCGCGTGCCCCAACGAGCACCCCCTCCAGGCCGACGAGATCGAGCCCCGGTCCTTCTCCTTCAACGCCCCGTTCGGCGCGTGCCCGGAGTGCGACGGCATCGGCTCCCGGCTCGAGGTCGACGAGGAGCTCGTGGTCCCCAACCCGGACCTCTCCCTCGTGGAGGGCGCGATCGCCCCGTGGTCGCTCGGCAAGGCCACCAGCGAGTACTGGAACCGCCTGCTCGCCGGGCTGGGCCAGGAGCTCGGCTTCGACCTCGTCACCCCGTGGGGCAAGCTGCCCGCCAAGGCGCGCAAGGCGATCCTCGAGGGCAAGGACTACCAGGTCACCGTGGCCTACCGGAACCGGTTCGGCCGGGAGCGCCGCTACACCCAGGGCTTCGAGGGCGTGATCGGCTACATCAAGCGCAAGCACGCCGAGACGGAGTCGGACAACGCCAAGGACCGCTACGAGCAGTACATGCGCCAGGTGGCCTGCCCGGCCTGCGACGGCGCGCGGCTGAACCCCACCATGCTCGCCGTGACCGTGGGCGGGAAGAACATCGCCGAGACCACCCGCATGCCCATGCGCGAGGCGCACGCCTTCTTCCGGGACCTCGAGCTCAGCACCCGCGAGGCGAAGATCGGCGAGCAGGTGCTCAAGGAGATCCAGTCCCGGCTGACGTTCCTCGTGGACGTGGGCCTGGACTACCTCAACCTCGAGCGGGCCGCCGCGACGCTGTCCGGCGGCGAGGCCCAGCGCATCCGCCTGGCCACCCAGATCGGGGCCGGGCTCGTGGGGGTGCTCTACGTCCTGGACGAGCCGTCCATCGGCCTGCACCAGCGGGACAACCGCCGGCTCATCGAGACCCTCACCAAGCTGCGGGACATGGGCAACACCCTGATCGTGGTCGAGCACGACGAGGACACCATCCGCGAGGCCGACTGGATCGTGGACGTCGGCCCCGGCGCCGGCGAGCGCGGCGGGCGCGTGGTGCACTCCGGGACCTACGAGGAGCTGCTCGCCAACGAGGGGTCCATCACCGCGGACTACCTCTCCGGCCGCCGGGCCATCCGGGTGCCCGCGCAGCGCCGCGCGATCGACCGCAAGCGGATGCTCAAGGTCGTGGGCGCCCGGGAGAACAACCTGCGCGGCATCGACGTCTCCTTCCCGCTGGGGGTGCTGACCGCCGTGACCGGGGTCTCCGGGTCCGGGAAGTCCACGCTGGTCAACGACATCCTCTACACCTCGCTGGCCAACACGCTCAACGGGGCCAAGCAGGTCCCCGGCCGGCACAAGCGGATCGACGGCGTGGACCAGCTGGACAAGGTGGTGCACGTGGACCAGAGCCCGATCGGTCGGACCCCGCGCTCCAACCCCGCCACGTACACGGGCGTGTTCGACCACATCCGCAAGCTCTTCGCCGAGACCCCGGAGGCGAAGGTGCGCGGCTACCAGGCCGGCCGGTTCTCCTTCAACGTCAAGGGCGGGCGCTGCGAGGCGTGCTCGGGCGACGGCACGATCAAGATCGAGATGAACTTCCTGCCGGACGTCTACGTCCCGTGCGAGGTGTGCAAGGGGGCCCGGTACAACCGGGAGACCCTCGAGGTGCACTACAAGGGGAAGACCATCGCCGAGGTGCTGGCGATGCCCATCGAGGAGGCCGCCGAGTTCTTCAAGGCGTTCGGCCCGATCGCCCGGCACCTGAACACCCTCGTGGACGTCGGTCTGGGCTACGTGCGGCTCGGCCAGCCCGCCACGACCCTGTCCGGCGGCGAGGCCCAGCGCGTGAAGCTCGGCGCGGAGCTGCAGAAGCGCTCCAACGGCCGCTCCATCTACGTGCTGGACGAGCCCACCACCGGGCTGCACTTCGAGGACATCCGCAAGCTGCTGCTCGTGCTGCAGGGGCTCGTGGACAAGGGCAACACCGTGATGACCATCGAGCACAACCTGGACGTCATCAAGTCCGCCGACTGGATCGTGGACCTCGGCCCGGACGGCGGCTCGGGCGGCGGCCAGGTCGTGGCCGAGGGCACCCCGGAGCAGGTCGCCCGGAACACGGACAGCCACACCGGCCGGTTCCTCGCCGAGGTGCTCGCCGAGCGCCCCGCCCCCGCGGGGGCCGGCCGATGAGCGCCCCCGTGGTGCTCTGGGACCTGGACGGCACCCTCCTCGACCCGGCCGGGGCCATCACCGGGGGCATCGCCCGGGCCCTGGCCGAGCACGGCCACGCCGTGCCCGAGGACCTGCGCCGGTTCGTGGGGCCGCCCGTGGGCTTCTCCCTGCGGACCTTCACCGACGTCCCGGAGGACGAGATCCCCGCGGTGGTCGCCTCCTACCGGGCCCGCTACCGCACCGAGGGACTGGCGCAGACCCGGATCTACCCGGGGGTGGAGGAGCTCCTGGAGCGTCTGCACGGCGCCGGGGTGCGGATGGCCGTGGCCACGCAGAAGCCGGAGCCCACGGCCGAGCTCGCCGTGGCGCGGTTCGGGCTGAGCCGCTGGTTCGAGACCGTCTCGGGGGCCGCCGACGACGCCGCGGCCGCCCCGCGCGACGGACAGGCCCACGACAAGCCCGCGATCATCGGCGAGGCGCTGCGCCGGCTCGGCGTGCACGCCCCGGACCCCGCGCGCACGGTGATGATCGGGGACCGCCGCTACGACGCCGAGGGCGCGCTCGCCCACGGCATCGACTGCCTCGGCGTCGCGTGGGGCTTCGCCGACGAGGACGAGCTGGGCACCGGCTTCGCCGCCGTGGCCCAGGACGCCGTCGAGCTCGGGGAGCTGCTGGCCCGGTACACCTCCCCGGCCCCGACCGGCCGCTGAGGAGGACCGTGGCCGACCCCGAGAGCTACCGCCCCGCCCGTCAGGACATCCCGACCGCCCCCGGGGTCTACCGCTTCCGCGACGAGTACGGGCGCGTGGTCTACGTGGGCAAGGCCAAGAACCTGCGCAACCGGCTGAGCTCCTACTTCGCGCCCCCGCACGCCCTGAGCCCCAAGACCCGCGCCATGGTCACCACCGCGGCCGGCGTCGAGTGGACGGTGGTGGGCAGCGAGCTGGAGTCCCTGCAGCTCGAGTACACGTGGATCAAGGAGTTCAAGCCCCGGTTCAACATCGCCTACCGGGACGACAAGTCCTATCCCTACCTCGCGGTGACCATGGCCGAGTCCGTGCCCCGGGCCCAGGTGGTGCGCGGGGAGAAGAAGAAGGGCAACCGGTACTTCGGCCCCTACTCCCAGGCCTGGGCGATCCGCGAGACCCTCGACGCGCTGCTGCGCGTCTTCCCCGTCCGCACGTGCTCCAAGGGCGTCTACCGGCGCGCCGAGCAGTCCGGGCGCCCGTGCCTGCTCGGCTACATCGACAAGTGCTCCGCCCCCTGCGTCGGGCGGATCTCCGCGGAGGACCACTACGCGCTCGCGGAGGACCTGTGCCGGTTCATGGCCGGGCACGCGACGCCGTTCATCAAGGAGCTGCAGCGGCAGATGCAGGAGGCCGCCGCGGCCATGGACTTCGAGACCGCCGCCGCGCGCCGGGACGACATCGCCGCCCTGGAGAAGGCCTTCGAGCGCAACGCCGTGGTGCTCTCCGACAGCACCGACGCCGACTTCTTCGCCCTCGCCGAGGACGAGCTGGAGGCCGCGGTCCAGGTCTTCCACGTCCGGGGCGGCCGGATCCGCGGCCAGCGCGGCTGGGTCACCGAGAAGGTCGAGGAGGCCGACGGCGGACGGCTGCTCGAGCAGCTGCTCGAGCAGGTCTACGGCGAGACCGCCGCGGACGCCGCCGAGAGCGCCCAGGCCGCCGCGCCCCCGTCCCCGGGCGGGTCCAAGCACCGGCCCGCCGCGGAGGCCGCCTACCGCGAGGACGCCATCCCGCGCACCGTGCTGCTCTCCGAGCCCGCCGACAGCGCCGACCGGCTCGAGGAGTGGCTCTCGGGCCTGCGCGGGTCCCGCGTGTCGATCGCCGTCCCGCAGCGCGGGGAGAAGGCGCACCTGATGGAGACGGTCCAGGAGAACGCCCGGCAGGCCCTCAAGCTGCACAAGTCCCGGCGGGCCGGCGACATCACCACCCGCTCCGCGTCCCTGCAGGAGCTGCAGGAGGCCCTGGACATCCCCGTGCCGCTGATGCGCATCGAGTGCTACGACATCTCCCACGTGCAGGGCACCAACGTCGTCGCCTCCATGGTGGTCTTCGAGGACGGACTGCCCAAGAAGTCGGACTACCGGAAGTTCTCGGTCACGGGCGAGGCCGCGCGGGACGACACCGCGTCCATGTACGACGTCATCTCGCGGCGCTTCCGCCGCCACCTCGAGGAGCAGGCCGAGCGGGAGGCCGCCGGGCCGCGCACCGGCGAGGTGGACGCGGGGGCCGAGGCCCCCGAGCGGGCCCGCTTCGCCTATCCGCCCAGCCTCGTGGTGGTCGACGGCGGGCCCCCGCAGGTCGCCGCGGCCGCCCGGGCGCTGCAGGACCTCGGGATCGAGGACGTGCACGTGGTCGGCCTGGCCAAGCGGCTCGAGGAGGTCTGGGTGCCGGACGACGAGTTCCCCGTGATCCTGCCGCGCGCCAGCCAGGGGCTGTACCTGCTCCAGCGGATCCGCGACGAGGCCCACCGCTTCGCCATCACCTTCCACCGCAAGAAGCGCTCCTCCGCCATGACGGTCTCCGTGCTCGACGAGCTGCCCGGGGTGGGCCCCGCCAAGCAGAAGGCGCTGCTCAAGCACTTCGGCTCCGTCAAGAAGCTCCGGGCCGCCCGGGTGGAGGAGATCGAGCAGGTCCCCGGTTTCGGGCGCACCCTGGCGGAGAAGGTGGCCGCCGCGCTGCAGTCCGCCGACGACACCGCCGCCCCGGCCGTGAACATGACCACCGGCGAGGTGCTCTCCTGAGCGCGGGGCCGCGCCCCGCCGCACGGCGGCACCCCGCGGACTTCGTTAGGCTGGGGCGGGACCGCCGCGCGGGCCCCGCCGCGACCGGTGCACCGGCCGGCGCGGAGCCGCCGCGGCGGGCACGGCACGCCAGGCGCAGGGCAGGACGACGGGAGACGGAGCGGACATGAGCGAGCACACCGCCGGAGCGGACGTCGGGACGGCCGCCGGGACGGACCACGCGAAGCCGACGAGCTCGGAGCTGCTCGTCGTCACGGGCATGTCCGGGGCCGGCCGCAGCACGGCCGCGAACGCCCTCGAGGACCTCGGCTGGTACGTGGTCGACAACCTGCCCCCGCAGATGCTGCACACCCTCGCGGACCTCGTCTCCCGCACCCCGCAGGCCCTGCCCAAGCTGGCGGTCGTCATCGACGTGCGCGGCAAGGCCCTGTTCAACGACATGAAGGAGACCCTGGCCGCCCTCGAGGCGTCCGACGTCGACTTCTCGGTGCTCTTCCTGGACGCCGCCGACGAGGTCCTGGTCTCCCGCTACGAGCACCAGCGCCGGCCCCACCCGCTGCAGGCCGGCGGACGGATCCTCGACGGCATCCGCGCCGAGCGCGCCCTGCTGACCGACCTGCGGGAGTCCGCCGACGTGGTCCTGGACACCTCCGGGTTCAACGTGCACGCGCTGTCCCGCGCCGTGGCCGACCTGTTCTCCACGAACGGGCCCGTGGTCCTGCGCCTGACCGTGCTCAGCTTCGGCTTCAAGTACGGTGTCCCCGCGGACGCGAACTACGTGGCCGACGTCCGGTTCATCCCGAACCCGCACTGGGTGCCGTCGCTGCGCCCCCGCACCGGCAAGGACGACGAGGTCCGGGACTACGTCTTCCAGGACGAGGGCCCCCGGCAGTTCGTGGACCGGTTCGTCGCCATGCTCGAACCCGTCTTCGCGGGATACCGTACGGAGAACAAGCACTACGCCACCATCGCGATCGGCTGCACGGGCGGGAAGCACCGCTCGGTGGCCATGAGCGAGGAGGTGGCCCGCAGGCTCGCCAAGCTGCCGCTCGTGACCGTCAGCATCCAGCACCGGGACATGGGCCGGGAGTGACCGGCTCGCCCTCATCCGCATTGGACCCCCGATGACCCTTCCTCCCACCGGCGCCTTCCCCCGGCTGCCCCTCAGCAGCGGCGCCGACGTCGACCCCCACCACTCCCCGGACCCCTCCCACCGGCGGCCCGGCGGGGACAGCCCGTCCGTGGCCGCCCTCGGCGGCGGGCACGGGCTCGCGGCGAACCTCGCCGCCCTGCGCCGGATCACCCCGCTGCTCACGGCGGTCGTGACGGTGGCCGACGACGGCGGCTCCTCCGGCCGGCTGCGCGACGAGCTCGGCGTCCTGCCCCCGGGGGACCTGCGGATGGCGCTGGCCGCGCTGTGCGACGACTCCGAGTGGGGCCGGACGTGGCGGGACGTCATGCAGCACCGCTTCAGCGCCTCGGACGGCCGCTCCACGACCCTCGACAACCACGCGCTGGGCAACCTGCTGATCGTCACGCTGTGGGAGCTGCTCGGGGACCCCGTGGCGGGCCTGGAGTGGGCGGGCGCCCTGCTGGGCGCCCGCGGCCGGGTGCTGCCGATGTCCACGGAGCCGCTGGTCATCGCCGGCGACGTCCCCCCGTCCGGCGGCGACTGCGCCCCGGGCACGCCCGGCGCGGGGCGCACCATCACCGGCCAGGCGCTCCTGGCCAAGCAGGCCGACGTGTGCAACGTCCGGCTCGTGCCCCCCGACGCCCCGGCGTGCCCGCAGGCGGTCGAGGCGGTCGGGCTCGCCGACTGGGTGATCATGGGGCCGGGCTCCTGGCACACCTCCGTGCTGCCGCACCTGCTGCTGCCCGAGCTGCGGGAGGCGATCTGCGGGTCCCGGGCACGGCGCTGCGTCACCCTGAACCTCTCGCCGGACACCGAGACCCGCGGCAAGACGGCCGCCGACCACCTGCGGGTCCTGCACGCCTACTGCCCCGAGCTCACCCTGGACGTCGTCCTCGCCGACCCCACGGCCACCGAGGACAGCGCGGACCTCGAGGAGGTGGCCCGCGGCCTGGGCGCCGAGGTCTTCTACGCCGACGTCCGGGCCCACCCCGGCACCGCCGTGCACAACACGCTCCGGCTCGCGGCCGCCTACCAGGAGATCTTCGAGCGCCACCGCTGAGCTCCGCACCCACATCGACCCCCCGACATCCCCAGGAAAGGAACCGCGTGGCCCTGACGTCATCGGTCAAGGAAGAACTGTCCCGTCTCGAGATCAAGAAGTCCTCGGAACGGCGCGCGGAGCTCTCCGCCCTGCTGCGCTTCGCGGGCGGGCTCCACATCGTCTCGGGACGCATCGTCGTCGAGGCGGAGGTGGACCTCGGCGCCACGGCGCACCGGGTGCGCCGCGCCGTGCACGAGGTCTTCGGCCACGAGAGCGAGATCGTGGTGGTCTCCGGCGGGGGACTGCGCCGCGGCAGCTCCTACGTGGTGCGCGTCGTCGAGGACGGCGAGGCCCTCGCCCGCCGCACGGGCCTGCTCGACTCGCGCGGGCGCCCCGTGCGCGGGCTCCCGCCCGCGGTGGTCAACGGGGCCGTGGCCGATGCCGAGGCCGTGCTGCGCGGGGCCTTCCTCGCCCACGGCTCCCTCACCGAGCCCGGCCGCTCCGCCGCGATGGAGTTCACCTGCCCCGGCCCCGAGGCCGCGCTCGCGCTCGTGGGCGCGGCCCGCCGGCTCGGCGTGCTCGCGAAGGCCCGCGAGGTGCGCGGCGTGGACCGCGTGGTGGTGCGGGACGGGGACGCGATCGCCGCGCTGCTCACCCGGATGGGCGCCCACCGCACGCTCCTGCAGTGGGAGGACCGGCGGATGCGCAAGGAGGTGCGCGCCACCGCCAACCGCCTCGCCAACTTCGACGACGCCAACCTCCGCCGCTCCGCGCAGGCCGCGGTGGCCGCCGGCGCCCGGGTCGAGCGCGCCCTGGAGATCCTCGGCGACGACGTCCCGGAGCACCTGCGGCAGGCGGGGGAGCTGCGCCTGGCCAACAAGCAGGCCAGCCTCGACGAGCTCGGCCGGCTCGCGGACCCCCCGCTCACCAAGGACGCCGTGGCCGGCCGGATCCGCCGGCTGCTGGCCATGGCGGACCGCCGGGCGGAGGAGCTGGACCTCCCCGGCACCGACGCCGGGGTCGCCGCGGAGACCCTGCCGTCCTGAGCCGGGCCCGGGGGCGCCCGCCGCGGCGCCTCCGGGCTCCCCGGAAAGCCACGACCCGGTCCGTGGGTTCCGGGGGTTCCATGTCCACCGATGTTGGTTTGTGTGGGTTTGGCGATGAATTGGGGATGAATCTTTCATGACCCCAAGACATCCCAGGGATAACCACGTAGAATGGTACGTGGTTCAACGATCCAGACCCCGACCAACACAGGAGAACCCAGTGACCATTCGAGTGGGCATCAACGGTTTCGGACGCATCGGACGCAACTTCCTCCGCGCGGCGCGCGAGCAGGGCGAGAACATCGAGGTCGTGGCCGTGAACGACCTCACGGACCCGGAGGCCCTGGTCCACCTCTTCAAGTACGACTCCATCATGGGCCGGTTCCCCGGCGAGGTGACCCTCGAGGGCGACACCATGCGCGTGGACGGCCACGAGGTCAAGTTCCTCGCCGAGCCCGACCCCGCCAAGCTGCCCTGGGGCGAGCTCGGCGTGGACGTCGTGGTCGAGTCGACCGGCCGCTTCACCAACGGCTCCAAGGCCAAGGCCCACCTGGACGGCGGCGCCAAGAAGGTCGTCCTGTCCGCCCCCGGCAAGGAGATCGACGGCACGTTCGTGCCCGGCGTCAACCTCGACGGCTACGACGCCGCGTCGATGAACATCGTCTCCGCGGCCTCCTGCACCACCAACTGCCTCGCGCCCATGGCGAAGGTCCTCAACGACGCGTTCGGCATCGAGCGCGGCCTGATGACCACGATCCACGCCTACACCGCGGACCAGAACCTGCAGGACGGCCCGCACAAGGACCTGCGCCGCGCCCGCGCCGCCGCCCTCAACATGGTGCCGACCACCACGGGTGCCGCCGCCGCCGTGGGCCTCGTCCTGCCCGAGCTCAAGGGCAAGCTGGACGGCTTCGCCGTGCGCGTGCCCGTGCCCACCGGCTCCGTCGTGGACCTCACCTTCGACGCCCAGCAGGAGGTCACCGTCGAGTCGGTCAACGCCGCCATGAAGGAGGCCGCCGAGGGCCCCATGAAGGGCATCGTCAAGTACACCGAGGACCCCATCGTCTCCTCGGACATCCAGGGCGACAGCATCTCCACGATCTTCGACGCCCCGCTGACGAAGGTCATCGGCAACCAGGTCAAGGTCATCGCCTGGTACGACAACGAGTGGGGCTACACCTCCCGTCTCGTCAACGTCGTCTCCCACGTCGGCGCGCAGCTCTGAGGCTCCGGCCCCGCACCGCCGCCGGGGTAGGGTGAGTGACATGGCTCATGCACTTGACGAACTGATCGCCGACGGCGTCGCCGGGCGCCGCGTCCTGGTCCGCTCCGACCTGAACGTCCCCCTGGACGGCTCCACCGTGACCGACGACGGACGCGTCCGCGCGTCCCTGCCGGTCCTGGCGAAGCTGGCCGAGGCCGGGGCCCGCGTCATCGTGATGGCGCACCTCGGCCGGCCCAAGGGGCAGGTCGACCCGAAGTACTCGATCGCGCCCGCCGCGCGGAGACTGGCCGAGCTGGCCGACTTCCCCGTGGTGGTCGCCACCGACGTCGTCGGGGAGGACGCGCAGGCCAAGGCCGAGGCTCTCTCCGACGGCGAGGTGCTCGTGCTCGAGAACGTGCGCTTCGACCCCCGCGAGACCGCGAAGGACGACGCCGAGCGCGGCGCCTTCGCGGACGAGCTCGCCGCCCTGACGGGCGAGAACGGGGCCTACGTCGACGACGCCTTCGGGGCGGTGCACCGGAAGCACGCCTCCGTGTTCGACATCGCGCACCGGCTCCCGGCCTACCTGGGCGACCTGGTCAAGCGGGAGCTGGACGTTCTCACGAAGGTCGTCCAGGACCCCGAGCGGCCCTTCGTGGTCGTCATGGGGGGCTCCAAGGTCTCCGACAAGCTCGCGGTCATCGAGAACCTCATCGGCAAGGCCGACTCGCTGCTCATCGGCGGCGGGATGGTCTTCACGTTCCTCGCCGCCCAGGGGCACTCCGTGGGCGGGTCCCTCCTGGAGAAGGAGCAGATCGGCACGGTCAAGGACTACCTCGAGAAGGCCGCCGCGGCCGGCACCGAGATCGTCCTGCCCGTGGACGTCGTCTACGCGGCGGAGTTCGCCGCGGACGCCGCGCACGAGGTGCGCCCGGTCGACGCCATCGAGGACGGCGAGATCGGCTCCTCGGGCCTCGGCCTGGACATCGGCCCCGAGTCCGCGAAGCTGTTCGCCGAGCGGATCAGCGGCGCGAAGACCGTGTTCTGGAACGGCCCCGCCGGCGTGTTCGAGATGGAGGCCTTCGCCGGAGGCACCCGGGCGGTGGCCGAGGCCGTCGTCGCCTCGGACGCGATGAGCGTGATCGGCGGCGGCGACTCCGCCTCGGCGGTCCGCAACCTCGGGTTCTCCGACGACCAGTTCGGGCACATCTCCACCGGCGGCGGCGCCTCCCTCGAGTTCATCGAGGGCAAGGAGCTGCCCGGGGTCGTGGCCCTGGGCGCCTGACCCGCACCCTCCACCACTGGATCAGGGGCGTCCCGGAGCGTCACGCCCCGGGGCGCCCCTGACGCCCAGCTCAGCACTGCCGAAACGCACGACGAGCGGCGCACCCGCCGCGGACAGGAGTTCCTGATGACCTCGCAGACCAACGGAGAGTTCGACCGCACGCCGCTGATCGCCGGCAACTGGAAGATGAACATGGACCACGCCCAGGCGATCACGCTGGTGCAGAAGCTCGCGTGGACCCTGAACGACGCCAAGCACGACTACTCCCGCGCCGAGGTGGCCGTCTTCCCGCCGTTCACCGACCTGCGCTCCGTGCAGAGCCTCGTGGACGGTGACGACCTGCGCGTGGTCTACGGCGCCCAGGACCTCTCCGACCAGGACTCCGGCGCCTACACCGGCGACATCTCCGGGCAGTTCCTGGCCAAGCTCGGCTGCACCTACGTGCTGGTGGGGCACTCCGAGCGCCGCACCGTCCACGGCGAGTCCGACGAGCTGTGCAACGCGAAGATCGCCGCCGCCCACCGCCACGGGCTGGTCCCGGTGCTGTGCGTCGGCGAGGGCCTCGAGGTCCGGCAGGCCGGCGAGCACGTCGCGTTCACCCTCGAGCAGCTGCGCGGCTCCATCGCCGGCCTCGAGGCGGACCGGGTGGCCGAGCTCGTGGTGGCCTACGAGCCCGTCTGGGCGATCGGCACCGGCGAGGTCGCCGGCCCCGAGGACGCCCAGGAGATGGCGGCCGCCATCCGCGCCGAGCTCGCCGGGCTCTACGACGCCGACACCGCGGCGAAGACCCGCATCCTCTACGGCGGCTCCGCCAAGGCGGCCAACGCCGGGTCGATCCTCAAGGGCAAGGACGTGGACGGCGTGCTCGTCGGCGGCGCCAGCCTGGACGCCGAGGAGTTTGCTAGCATTGCCAGGTTCGAGCAGCACCTCGTGACCGACTGATCACGACCCCCTGACCGTCCGCGCCGCCCGGGCGCGGCTGCTCGACGGACACCTCGAGGGAAGGCCCCAGTGGAAATTCTGCAGAACGTGCTCCTGGCCGTCATCGTGCTCACGAGCCTGCTGGCCGTCCTGCTCGTGCTCCTCAACAAGGGCAAGGGCGGAGGACTCTCCGACATGTTCGGCGGCGGCATGACCCAGTCCCTCAACACCTCCGGCGTGGCGCAGAAGAACCTGGTCCGCCTCACCACCGCCACGGCCGTGGTGTGGGCCCTGTGCATCGCGGCCTACGCGCTGACCATGCGCTTCGCCGAGACGGCCGTCTGACCCACCGCGTCACCGGACGACCCCGGGTTCCTCCCGGAGGCCACGGCCTCCGGGAGGAACCCGGGGTCGTCCGCGTCGGAGGGCGGCCCCTCGGCGGCCCCCGACCGGATCCGGCCCGGTCAGCCGTCGAGGGCGTCCCGCGTGACGAGCAGCAGCGTCTCCTCGGTCCCGCGCACCCCGGCGCCGGGCGTGCGCTCGAGCGGGGCGCCGCCGCGGACGGCCGCGACCGCCGCGGCCTTGTCCGCGCCGGCCACGAGGAACCAGACCCGCTGCGCGGCGTTGATCATCGGCAGCGTCATGGTCACCCGCTCCGGCGGGGGCTTGGGGGAGTCGTGCACCCCCAGCACGGTGGCGTCCTGCTCGTGCACGTGCGGCAACCCCGGGAACAGGGAGGCCACGTGGCCGTCGGGGCCCAGGCCCAGCAGGCAGAGGTCGAAGCGCGGGAAGGGCTCCGTCCGGTGCTGCGCGTCGGCCGCGGCCGCGAGCTCGCGCCGGTAGTCGAACGCGGCGTCCTCGGCGGTGCCGAAGTCGTCCGTGCTGCCCACGGGGTGCACCCGGTCCGGGTTCAGGCCCAGCGCCCCGCCCACGGCCCCGACGGCCTGCACGAAGTTGCGCTCCGGGCTGTCCTCGGCCACGAAGCGCTCGTCGGACCACCACACGTCGACGCGCGACCAGTCGACCTCGCCCCGGCGCGGGGAGGCGGCGAGGGCCGCGAGCACCGCGCCGCCCATGCTCCCTCCGGTGAGCACGAGGCCCGCCTCGCCCCGCTCCTCCTGCGCCTCGACGAGCACGTCCAGGACCCGCTCCGCGGTGTCCGCGGCGAGCGACTCCTTGTCCGGGTGGGCGACGGTCTCCAGCTCGGCGCTCATGCGCGCTCCTCCCCGGAGGCCGGGACGGAAGGATCGGCCGGCGGGGCCTCGGCGGCCCCGGTCAGCTCGGCGACCGTGCCGGCGGCGTCCTCGAGCGCCGGCGGCTGCGGCCGGTCGAGGGCCGGGCGGCCTCCGCCGTGGGCGGCCAGGAACCGTGCGGCGCCGGGGGTGTGCTCACCGGTGGTGTCGACCACCTGTGCGACGCGCACGTCCCGCAGCCCGCTGGTGATGACCTCGCCGTAGACCTCGTCCGGGTCCAGCCGGCGGAGCTCCTCGGCGACGCAGGCGTTGAGGTCCCGCACGGGCATGGCGATCTGCTGGTCCGGCTGACCGGGCTGCCGCAGCATCGCCACGGTCCGGCCCGGGCGCTCGAGCACGATCTCGCCGTCGTCCCGGACCAGGGTGACCCGGTCCAGGCGGCGCGGCCCGGCGTTGTTGACGAACGTCACCTCGGCGTCGAGCCGGGTGCCCAGCCAGATGCCGAGCAGCACCACGCTGGGGGAGCGGCCCGAGCCCTCGACGACGACCTCGCGCACGGGCGCGGGCTCCGCCTGGTCCAGGACCGCCGCCAGCTGGATCCGCCAGTTCGTCACCCTCGTCCACGCGAGGTCCGTGTCGCCGGGGACGTAGCGGTCGCTGAGCTCCGCGAGCGTCTCGAAGGCGTCGTCGCTGCGCGCGGCGTCCGTGATCCGCCGGTGGGCGATCCGGGCGATCGACGAGGTGTGCGGCGAGGGCGGCGGCACCTCGTGCGGCCACCACGCGACGATCGGCGCGTCCGGCAGCAGCAGCGCCGAGAACAGGGTCTCCGTGGGCTCGGCGAGCTCGCCGTAGCCGTGCAGCACGATGACCTCGGAGGCGCCCGCGTCACCGCCCATGCGCAGCTGGGCGTCGAGCCGGGTGCTCTCGGCCTGGGAGTGCGAGACGTGCACGAGGATCCGGCACGGGTGCTCGTGGCTCGCGAAGTTCGCGGCCTCCAGCGCCGCCTCGGAGTGCCCGGCCTGGGCGAGGATCACCAGCGTGAGGACCCGGCCGAGCGTCACGACGCCGTGCTGGTCCCGCAGCTGGTTGAGCTTCTTGTCGATGGCCGAGGTGGTGGTGTTCTCCATCGAAACGATCACGGTCGCCTCCAGACGCGTCCGTCGCGGGCCAGCAGCTCGTCGGCGCCGGCGGGTCCCCAGGACCCCGGCGCGTACGGCTCCGGCATGATCTGCTGCTGCTCCCAGCACTCCTCGAAGGGGTCGAGGATCCGCCAGGACAGCTCGACCTCCTCGTGGTCCGGGAACAGCGGTGGCTCCCCGAGCAGCACGTCGAGGATCAGGCGCTCGTAGGCCTCCGGGCTGGACTCGGTGAACGAGTGGCCGTAGCCGAAGTCCATGGTCACGTCCCGGATCTCCGACTGCGTCCCGGGCACCTTGGAGCCCAGCCGGATGGTCACGCCCTCGTCGGGCTGGATCCGGATCACGATGACGTTCTGCCCGAGGTCCTCGTGGCCGTTGTCCCCGAACAGCAGGTTGGGCGAGTTCTTGAACTGCACCGCGATCTCGGTGACCCGCCGGCCCAGGCGCTTGCCGGCCCGCAGGTAGAACGGCACGCCCGCCCACCGGCGGTTGTTGATGTCCAGGCGCAGCGCCGCGTAGGTCTCCGTCCGGGAGTCGGCGGGGATGTCCTGCTCCTCGAGGAAGGCGCGCACCCGCTCGCCGCCCTGCAGCCCGGACCCGTACTGGCCGAGCGAGGAGTGCGCCGCCAGGTCCTCGGGGACGACCACGGAGGCCAGCACCTTGGCCTTCTCCGCGCGCATGTGGTGGGCCTCGAAGGACAGCGGCTCCTCCATGGCGGTGAGGGCCAGCAGCTGCAGCAGGTGGTTCTGGATCACGTCGCGGGCCGCCCCCACGCCGTCGTAGTAGCCGGCGCGGGAGCCGATGCCGATGTCCTCGGCCATGGTGATCTGCACGTGGTCCACGAACTGGGCGTTCCACAGGGGCTCGAACATCTGGTTCGCGAAGCGCAGCGCCAGGATGTTCTGCACCGTCTCCTTGCCCAGGTAGTGGTCGATCCGGAAGACGGAGTCCGCCGGGAACACCCGCTCGACGATGGCGTTGAGCTCCGCCGCGGACTCGAGGTCGTGGCCGAAGGGCTTCTCGATGACCACGCGACGCCAGCCCGAGGCGTTCTCGTGCTGGGCAAGGCCGTGGTCGGCGAGCTGCTGGCAGACGGTCTCGAAGGCCTTGGGCGGGATCGAGAGGTAGAACGCGTGGTTGCCGCGCGTCCCCGAGTGCACGTCGAGCTCCTTGAGCGTCGACTTGAGCGCCTCGTAGGCCTTGTCCTCGTCGAACTCCCCGCGCACGAACCGGACGCCGGAGGCGAACTGGCGCCACACGTCCTCCTGGAACGGGGTGCGGGCGTGGGCCTCGACGGACTCGCGCACCACCTCCCGGAACTGCTCGTGCGACCAGTCGCGGCGGCCGAAGCCGACGAGCGCGAAGGACGGCGGCAGCAGCCCGCGGTTGACGAGGTCGTACATCGCCGGCAGCAGCTTCTTCTTCGCGAGGTCTCCCGTCACGCCGAAGAGCACGAGCGCCGACGGGGCGGCGACCCGGACGAGCCGCCTGTCCCTCGGGTCCCGCAGGGGATTGCGGGCGTTGTTGTCTGGCAACGGAACTCCTTCACGTTCGTGCGGGGCCGCGGCACCCACGGGGGCCTGCACGCACAACGGTCGGCGCGGGGGATCCCGCGCCGACCGTGGCGTGCTCCCAGTCTAGGACAGCGGTCGGGTCGCCCCGACCGGTTCAGCGGCCGAGGGCCTCGACGGCCTCCCGCAGCCGGGCCACGCCGGCGGCGCGGTCGGAGAGCCGCAGCCGCAGCACGGGCCGCCCGTGGTCGGCGAGGACCTGCGCGTCCCCGTCGGCCTGGGCCGAGATGAGCTCGCCGAAGCTGAACGGGCTGTCCGGGATGTCGAGGTCCGTCTCCGAGGCGGCGGTGATCTGCAGGTACACGCCCTCCGCCGGCCCGCCCTTGTGGTACTGGCCGGTGGAGTGCAGGAACCGCGGGCCCCAGCCGAACGTCACGGGGCGGCCGGTGGCGCGGGCCAGGACCGGGCGGATGCCCTCCAGGTCCGCCCACGCGAGCCGGTCGAAGTACGCCTGGACGGACAGGTAGCCCGTCTCCGGCAGCTGCGCGAGCAGCTTGGCCAGGGCGTCCTCCACCGTGCGCGTGCCGTCGAGCAGGTCCTGCGCCCCGCGGATCTCCACGGGCCCGTCCACGACGTCCGCGGCGGTGGGCTGCGGCTTGTCCTCGAGCAGGGCCCGGGTGGCGTTCTTGGCGGACTCCACGTCGGGCTGGTCGTAGGGGTTGATGCCGAGCAGCCGCCCGGCCGCCGCCGTGGCGACCTCCCACAGCATGAGCTGGGCGCCGAGCGAGCCCGAGACCCGCACCACGTCGCCCTCCGGGGCGTCCTCCTCGTCGACGCCCACGAGCTCCACGACCAGGACGTCGGCCGCGCCCGCGGAGGCCTCGGGGGCGTCCCCGGCGCCGACGACGACGGGCAGCACGCCCTTGCCCTCCTTGCCGGTGGACTCCGCGATCAGCTGCTCCGCCCAGTCGGCGAACCCGGCGATCCCGGAGCCCAGGTCCCGGAACACGAGCTTGTTCCGCAGGGGCTGCGTCCCGCCGAGCGCCGCGCCCAGGTGCAGGCCGGGGTTGTCCTCGGCGTCCTCGCGCAGCACCTCGCCGGCCTCGTCGGCGTCGTCGAGCAGGGCCCCGACGTCCACCCCGGCCAGGCCGGAGGGGACCAGGCCGAAGGCGGTGAGCGCGGAGAAGCGCCCGCCCACGGTCGGGTCGGCGGTGAAGACCCGGCGGTAGCCGGCCTCCCGGGCGGACGCCTCCATGGGCGAGCCGGGGTCGGTCACCACCACGATGCGCGAGGCGGCGTCGATGCCCGCGTCCTCGAACGCCCGGGCGAAGACCCGGCGCGCCGAGTCGGTCTCCACGGTGGAGCCGGACTTGGAGGAGACCACGATCGCGGTCCGCTCGAGGCGGTCGGCGAGGGCCGCGGCCACCATCTCCGGGTCCGTGGAGTCGAGCACGAACAGCTCCACGCCCGCGGTGCGGGTGATCACCTCGGGGGCGAGGGAGGAGCCTCCCATGCCCGCGAGCACGAACCGGTCCACCCCCTCGGCCGCGAACTCCTCGCGCAGGGCGACGATCTCGGCGACCAGCGGGCGGGAGACCTCCGCCGCCTCCACCCAGCCCAGCCGCTTGGCGGACTCGTCCTCGGCCGCGGGACCCCACAGGGTGGGATCCTGGGCGAAGAGCTTGGAGGCGAACCTGTCGCCCACCAGCGCGGGCACGTGCCGGTCGACGGCCTCGCGGGCCGCGCCGGAGGTCTGGACGGACAGGGAGCTCATGGGTTCTCCTTCGGGTCGGGCAGCACGGACGGAACTCGGGTCGGGACGGGCGGGCTCAGCGGGCGCCGTCGAGGGCGGCGCGCACGGTGTCGAGCAGCTCCGCCCAGGAGTCCTCGAACTTGGTGAGCCCCTCCGCCTCGAGCTTCTCGACGACCTCGTCGTAGGAGATCCCCACGCCGGCGATCTTGTCCAGGAGCTCGTTGGACTCCGCGTAGGCGCCGGTGACGGTGTCCCCGGTGACCTCGGCGTGGTCGAAGGTGGCCTCGAGGGTCTTCTCCGGCATGGTGTTGACCGTGTTGGGGGCCACCAGCCCGGTCACGTACAGGGTGTCCGGCAGGGACGGGTCCTTCACCCCGGTGGAGGCCCACAGCGGGCGCTGCGGGTTCGCCCCGGCCGCGGCCAGCCGCTCCCAGCGCTCGGTGTCCAGGGACTGTTCGTGGATCTGGTAGGCGAGGCGGGCGTTGGCCAGCCCGGCCTGGCTCTTGAGCGCCTTGGCCTCGTCGGTGCCGATCGCGTCGAGGCGCTTGTCGACCTCGGAGTCCACCCGGGAGACGAAGAAGGAGGCCACGGAGTGGATCCCGGCCAGGTCCTTGCCGTTCTCCAGGGCCTGCTCCAGGCCCAGCTGGTAGGCGTTGATGACCGCGCGGTAGCGCTCGAGGGAGAAGATCAGCGTCACGTTGACGGAGATCCCCTCGGCGATGGTCGCGGTGATCGAGGGCAGGCCCGCCTCGGTGGCCGGAATCTTGATCAGCGCGTTGTCCCGGTCGATGGTCTGGGACAGGCGCTGGGCCATGGCGGAGGTGGCGTCGGCGTCCTGGGCCAGGCGCGGGTCCACCTCGATGGACACCCGCCCGTCCACGCCCTGGGTGGTCTCGGCGATCGGGGCGAAGAGGTCGCAGGCCGCGCGGACGTCATCGGTGGTGATGGCCAGCACGGCCTCGTCCACGTCGGTTCCGGCGGCGGCGAGCTCCTTGACCTGGGCCTCGTAGGCGTCGTGCTTGGCCAGGGCGGCGGCGAAGATCGTGGGGTTCGTGGTCACGCCGACCACGTTCTTCTCGTCGATCAGCTGCTGCAGCCCGCCGGAGGTCAGGCGTTCGCGGGAGAGGTCGTCGAGCCAGATCGAGACGCCGGCGTCGGAGAGCTTCTGGGTGGGAGTGGTCATGTGCGTGTCAGTCCTCGTGCTCGGAGAAAGGTGCTCGGAGAAAGGTGCTCGGGGAAAATGGTCGGTCGGTGCGCGCCGCTGCTCAGCGGCTCGCCGGGGTGGAGGTCCGCGCCGCGGCGAGGGACTCCTGGGCGGCGGCGGTGACGGCCTCGGCCGTGATGCCGAACTCGCGGTAGAGGGTCTCGTAGTCGGCGGACTCCCCGAAGTGCTCCAGGGACACGGCTCGGCCGGCGTCGCCGATCAGGTCGCGCCAGGACATGGCGATCCCGGCCTCCACGGACACCCGGGCCCGGACCTCGGCCGGGAGCACGGACTCGCGGTAGTCGGCGTCCTGGGCGTCGAACCACTCCCGGCAGGGCATGGACACGACCCGGGCGGCCACGCCCTGGGCGGCGAGCTGGTTCCGGGCTTCCACGGCCAGGGCGACCTCGGAGCCGGTGCCGATGAGGATCACGTCCGGGGTGGACTCGGTGTCGGCCAGGACGTAGCCGCCGCGGGCCACACCCTCGGCGGAGGCGAACTTCTCGCCCTCCGCGTCCGGGTGCAGGTCGGTGCGGGCGAAGGTGGGCACGTTCTGGCGGGTCAGGGCGATCCCGGCCGGGCCGTGCCGGTTCTCCAGCATCGTCCGCCAGGCAACCGCGACCTCGTTGGCGTCGGCCGGGCGGACCACGTCCAGGCCGGGGATGGCGCGCAGGGAGGACAGCTGCTCCACCGGCTGGTGGGTGGGCCCGTCCTCGCCCAGGCCGATGGAGTCGTGGGTCCACACGTAGATCGAGGGGACCTTCATCAGCGCGCCCAGGCGCACGGCCGGGCGCTGGTAGTCGGAGAAGATCAGGAACGTCCCGGAGAACGCCCGGGTCTGCGAGGACATGGTGATGCCGTTGACGATCGCCGCCGCGGCGTGCTCACGGATCCCGAAGTGCAGCACCCGCCCGTAGGGGTTGCCGGTCCACTTCTCGGTGGAGCGGGCGGCGGGGATGAAGGAGGCCGCGGACTCGATGGTGGTGTTGTTGGACCCGGCCAGATCCGCGGAGCCGCCCCACAGCTCGGGGAAGGTCTCGGCGATGGCGTTGATCACCTTGCCGGAGGCCGAGCGGGTGGCCACGTCCTTGCCGGCCTCGAAGGTCGGGAAGGCCTCCGCATAGTTCTCGGGCAGCTCCTCGGCGCGGATCCGGTCGTAGAGCTCCGCCCGGTCGGGGTTGGCCTCCCGCCAGGCCTGGAAGTCCTGCTCCCACTGCGCCCGGACCTCGCCCATCGTGTCCTGGATGGAGCGGGTGTGGGCGAGGACCTCGTCGGCGACCTCGAAGGAGGCCTCGGGGTCGAAGCCGAGGATCTTCTTGGTCGCCGCGACCTCCTCGGCCCCGAGCTTGGAGCCGTGGATCCCCCCGGTGTTCTGCTTCTTCGGTGCGGGGTACCCGATGATGGTGCGCAGGGCGATCAGCGAGGGCTTGGTGGTCTCGGCCTTGGCGGCGCGGATCGCGGCGTAGAGCTCCTCGACGTCCTCGACGTAGTCCCCGGTCTTCGTCCAGTCCACCCGGGCCACGTGCCAGCCGTAGGCCTCGTAGCGGGCGGCGACGTCCTCGGTGAAGGCCACGTCGGTGTCGTCCTCGATGGAGATGTGGTTCTGGTCGTAGATCACCACGAGGTTGCCCAGCTCCTGCACCCCGGCCAGCGAGGACGCCTCGGAGGTGATCCCCTCCTGGAGGTCGCCGTCGGAGGCGATCACGTAGACCATGTGGTCGAAGACCGACTCCCCGGCGGCGGTGTCGGGGTCGAACATCCCGCGGGTGTAGCGCTGGGCGTAGGCGAAGCCCACGGCCGAGGCCAGGCCCTGGCCCAGCGGGCCGGTGGTGATCTCCACCCCGGTGGTGTGCCGGTACTCCGGGTGGCCCGGGGTCTTGGACCCCCAGGTCCGCAGGGACTTGATGTCCTCGAGCTCCATCCCGTAGCCGGAGAGGAACAGCTGCAGGTACAGGGTCAGGGAGGTGTGCCCGGGGGAGAGGATGAACCGGTCCCGGCCCGTCCACCGGTCATCACGCGGGTCGTGGCGCATCACCTTCTGGAACAAAAGGTACGCGGCCGGGGCCAGGGACATCGCGGTGCCCGGGTGGCCGTTGCCCACCTTCTCCACGGCGTCCGCGGCCAGCACCCGCACCGTGTCCACGGCACGCTGGTCCTGCTCGGTCCAAGTCAGCTTCTGATCGAGTTCGGTCGTCAAGGTTCGGGGCCCTTTCTGCTGGGAACCGCTGCCGTGCGCAGCGGGTGCCGGTTGCCGGCCGGCGGTTTGGGTCCAGCTTAGGTCACGCGCATTTCGGCCGTGTGACCGACGGCACCGGCCCCGGGGGTCCCGGGGCGCCCTTCCCGTCATGTCCGGAGCGGGAACGGGCGCCGCCACGCGCTATGCTGTATAGGACCTTCTTCCGCGCCCGCGAGCTGCCGCGCCGACCGCACCCTCGTGCCGGCGACGCACCGACTCCGGGCCGTCCTCGCGCACGGAGCCGGGGGAGAACCACCGCAACCGGGAGCAATGATTCTGTGAACTCACTCGAGACGTCGGGACCCGCAGGACGAACCGTCCTCGGCACCGGGCACACGGGTGTGGCGGTGGACCCCCGCCCCGAGGGACGGATGACGGCCTCCCGCAAGCTGCGGGCGTACGTGGCCCTGATGAAGCCGCGCATCATCGAGCTGCTGCTCGTGGCCACCGTGCCGACCATGATCTTCGCCCAGCAGGGCATGCCGAACCTGTGGCTCATCCTCAACACCCTCGTGGGCGGCACGCTCGCGGCGGGCGCGGCCGGCGCCTTCAACTGCTACATCGACCGGGAGGAGGACCGGGTGATGAAGCGCACGGCCAAGCGCCCGCTCGTCACCGGGGAGGTCACCGACCGCGAGGCCCTCGTCTTCGCGTGGTCGCTCACGGCCGTGTCCGTCGCCTGGCTCACCCTCGGCGTCAACGTGCTCGCCGGCGTCCTGGGCGCGGTGGCCATCTTCCTCTACGCGGTCTTCTACTCGATCGTGCTCAAGCGCCGCACCGCCCAGAACATCGTCTGGGGCGGGGTCGCGGGGTGCATGCCGGTGCTCATCGGGTGGGCCGCGGTCACGGGCGGCCTCGACTGGCCCGCGCTCGTGCTGTTCCTCTTCATCTTCCTGTGGACCCCGCCGCACTACTGGCCGCTGTCCATGAAGTACGCCGACGACTACTCCCGCGCCGGGGTCCCGATGCTGGGCGCCGTGGCCGGGGCCCGCACCGTGGGCAGCCAGGTGGTCCTCTACGCGTGGGCCACGGTGGTGTGCTCGCTGCTGCTGGTCCCCGTCGGCGGCGCCGGCTGGGTCTACGCGGTGACCGCGCTGGCCTCGGGCGCGTGGTTCGTGGGCCACAGCCACAAGCTGCACGCGCTGGCGGTGGCCGGCCGGCCCACGGACAAGCAGGCCATGTACGTCTTCCACGGCTCCATCGCCTACATCACCTTCGTGTTCCTGGCCCTCGCCGTGGACCCGTTCGTGGGCGGTCCCGTCCTCTGAGCCCGCGGGGTCCGGCCGGACCCTGGGCGGCCCCGTCCGGCCCGGGGACCCGCCGGACCTAGGATGGTTTCATGCTCAGCATGACCTTCACCGGGCTCGTCGCCTACCCCATCACCCCGTTCCAGCAGGGCGGCCGCCTGGACCTGGAGTCCTTCGAGCGCTATGTCGGCCGGCTGGTCCGCACGGGCGTGGACGCCGTGGTGGTCCTGGGCAGCTCGGGCAGCTTCGCCTACCTCTCCGGGGAGGAGCGGGCCGAGGTCGTGGGCGTCGCCGTGGAGGCCGCCCGCGGCTCCGGGGTGCCGGTGGGGGCGGGGATCTCCGCGATGACCACCCGGGAGGTCCTGGAGATGGCCTACGCCGCCGAGAACGGCGGGGCGGACGGGCTCGTGCTCAACCCGCTGTCCTACATCCCGCTCGTCTCCCAGGAGATCGCGGATCAGGTGGAGACGGTGGCGGCGTCCGTGTCCCTGCCGCTGTGCATCTACAACAACCCGACGACGACGGGCTTCACGTACCCCGTGGAGCTCGCCGCGGAGCTGTCCTGGCTGGAGAACGTCAACGCGTTCAAGGACACCGCGGACTCCCCGCAGGACCTCGCCGCCCGCCGGAGCCGGTTCGCCGAGCTCGCGGAGCCCGGGACGGCCCACGGGGTGAGCGGGGAGCGGCTGCTGCACGAGGCGGCGCCGGACGCCGCGGCCTGGCACTCCGGGATCGCCGCGGTCCTGCCGCGCCAGTACGCCGCCTTCCGCGCCGCCGTCGTCGCGGGCGACGACGGCGAGGTGCGCACGTGGCAGGCGGCGCTGACCCCGCTGATGGAGATCCTCCGGCAGGAACGGCCCCTGAGCTCTCTCTACGCCCTCGCCGAGGTGTGCGGTGTCACCACGGCCCCGCCGCGGCGACCCCTGCTGCCGATCCCCTCGGCCAGCCGGCAGCGCCTGGCCCAGGCGGTCGAGGAGCTGCTCGACGAGGCGCCCGACGAGCGCGTCTGACGGGCGCGCCTGACGGGCCTCAGCCGCGGGCCGGGGCCCCGGCAGAGCGGGCAGGGTCCGCACCCCGCAGCACCGGGTCCGGGGTGCGGGTGACCGCGAAGCCCTTCTCCACGGTGCGCGCGGTGGCCCAGATCAGCGCCGCGGAGCCCACCAGATGCAGCGCCACCGCCACGATCGGCACGCCGTTGAAGTACTGGTAGTAGCCGATGAGCGCCTGCAGGACCAGGACGGCCAGCAGGCCGTTGAGGCTCGAGGCCAGGGGGACGGGCCACCGGTGCCGGCGGGCGAGCACCATGCCCAGGACCACGGCCACCACGATCAGGTACACCGGCACCGCGTGGGCCCGGGTGATGAGGTACGCGTCGAAGGCGTGCCGGGCGGTGGAGTCGTCCCCGGCGTGCGGGCCGGTGCCGGTGACGAGGGTGCCCAGGTAGAGGATCAGCGCGCTGAGCACCGCCAGGCTCACCATGAGCACCCGCACCGTCCGGCGCTGCCCGTAGGCCTGGCCGGGCCGTTCCGCGTCCCGCACGGCGGGCAGCGAGCGCCGCCGGGTGCGGTTGACCAGCACGGTGGCCAGGGCGATCATCGCCCCGGAGATCAGGTAGTGGATCCCCACGATCCAGGGGTTGAGCCCGGTGAGCACGGTGATCCCGCCGACCACGGCCTGCAGCGGGATGCCGAGTCCCAGCAGCAGGGCGATCCGGAAGAGGTCGCGGTGCTCGTGGCGCAGCCGGAGCACCGCCAGGAACGTCAGCACCGCCACGGCGGCCAGCAGGAACGTCAGCAGCCGGTTGCCGAACTCGATGAGGCCGTGCATGCCCATCTCGGGGGTGTTCGTCCAGGACTCGTCCGTGCACCGGGGCCAGGTGGGACAGCCCAGCCCCGACCCGGTCAGCCGCACGAGCCCGCCGGTGAGGATGAGCACGGAGTTCGCGAGCAGCGACGCGACGGCGAGCCACCGCACCCACGGGGTGATCCGGGTCGGCAGCAGGACGCTGCCGCTCGCACGGACGTCGACGTCGCTGGGGTCGCTGGCGCGGTTCATGAATTCACTTCCGGACGGGGTCGGTGCGGTGGGATCTCGCCGCCCAGTTTATCCGGGCTCCCGGCCCCTCGTGTCCCGCCGGCCGGGTCCGCGGTCCGGGCGCCCGGTCCGGGGCCGGCGGCTCAGCTCCAGCGGAACCAGCGCACCGCCCCGGCCCAGGCGGCGGCGGCCCAGACGGCGAGCACCAGCACCGGCAGCGGCGTGGGCGCCCCGGTGAGGAACGTCTCGCGCAGGGCGGTGCCCAGCGCGCCCGAGGGGAGCAGCTCCACCGCCCAGGAGAACCCCGCCGGCAGCGTGCCGGCGGGGAAGAGGGTGCCGCCGACGGCGGCGAGCAGCACCCACACGAGATTGGTCACGGCGAGCGTCGCCTCGGCGCGCACCGTCCCGGCGAGCAGCAGCCCGAGCCCGGTGAACGCCGCGGCGCCGAGCAGCAGGACCGGCACGGAGAGGAGCACGGCGGCCGCGTCCGGGCGCCAGCCGAGGGCCACGCCGAGCGCGGCCACCAGCACGTACTGCACCACGAGCACGGCGACGATCGCCAGCAGCTTCCCGGCGATCAGTCCGCCGCGGCCCAGGGGAGTGGTGGAGAGGAAGCGCAGGACCCCGTAGCGGCGGTCGAAGCCGGTCTGGATGCCCTGCCCCGAGAACGCGTTGGAGAGCACGCACAGCGCCAGCACGCCGGGCACGGCGACGTCCACGCGGGCCGCGCCGGCCGGGACGGCGGCGTCGAGCAGGTCGGTGAGCGTCAGGGCCACGAGCGCCATGAGCGGCAGGATCAGCAGCAGCAGCAGCTGCTCCCCGTTGCGCAGCATCGCCAGGGTCTCGTAGCGGGCCTGCGCGGCCACCCGGCGCGTCAGGGAGGCGGGGGCCGGGTGCGCGGCGGTCGGCGGGGCGGGTGCGGTCATCGGATCTCCCGTCCGGAGATGTCGAGGAAGACGTCCTCGAGGGTGCGCGGCTGGAGGGACAGCGACTCGGGCATCGTGCCGGTGGTGGTGAACCACCGGGTCACGGCCTCGAGCATCGGGGGAGTGAGCGCGCCGGTGAGCGTCACGGTGCGGCCGGCGCGGCTGGTGCGGACGTCCTCGAAGCCGGGGCCGTCCCACGGGAACGGTCCCGCGCCGAGCTGCTCGGGGGCCAGCGTCAGCACGAGCACGGCGGGGGCGTCGGCGCCGGGGGCGACCAGCTCCGCCACGGATCCCTGGGCCATGACCCGGCCGTGGTCCACGATGTAGACCTGGTCGGCGAGGCGCTGGGCGTCGTCCAGGAGGTGCGTGGTGAGGATGATGCACACGCCCTCGCGGCGCAGCTGCTGGACGAGGTCGAAGACGATGTTGCGGGACTGCGGGTCCATCCCCGCCGAGGGCTCGTCGAGGAAGAGGACCTCCGGGTTCCCGGCCAGGGCCGCCGCCAGGGCCACACGCTGGCGCTGGCCGCCGGAGAGCCGGCGGACCACGGTGCGGTCGAAGCCGTTGATGCCGAGCAGCTCCACGAGCTCGTCCATGTCCCGGGGGCTGCGGTACAGGGACGCCACGTGCCGCAGCAGCTCCAGCGGGCGCACCGCCTGGGGGAGCCCGCCGTCCTGGAGCATCACGCCCACCCGGGCGCGCAGGTCGGGACCGGCCCGCCACGGGTCCTGGCCCAGCAGCCGCACCGTGCCCGCCGAGGGCCGCTGCAGCCCCTGGGCGCACTCCAGGGTGGTCGTCTTGCCCGCCCCGTTGGGCCCGAGCAGCGCCGTGATCTCGCCGTGCCGCGCCGTGAGGGAGAGGTCGTTGACGGCGTGCACCGCGTCGGCGCGGGTGGCCCCCGGCCCGCCGGGGCGCCGGGAGCGGCGGCGGCGGACGGGGAACTCCTTGACGAGGCGCTCGATCGACAGTGCGGGCGAGGACGCGGGGGGACTCTGGGCGGGCACCGGACCAGTGTAGTGCGGCGCGCCCGCGGATCCGCCCCCTTGGCCGCGCCGCCCCGGGAGGTTATTATGAGTAAGTCGTGATTTGGCCGGACCGACCGGTAAGGCTCCACTTACTGGTCAGGCCGGAATGAATTACGACATACTCCGGTTGTGTATTAAGAGCGCCCCGACCGGGTCGCACGCTGCACCACGAGAACTCCCACCTCGACATCCCCAGCTCGACATTTTCGACCTCGATGACCTCCACGTCGATCAGGAAGCGAACGGTTCACCCATGACCCAGACCACGGACGCCCGGAGCGGGACCCGCTCCGGCCCGCGGGCGGAGCAGGAGGAGAACACCCGCTCGCGCGTGCTCGGTGCCGTCCTCGAGCACGGCCCGGTCTCGGCCGCCGACCTCGGCGAGATGCTCGAACTGACCCCCGCCGCGGTGCGCCGCCACCTGGACGCCCTCGAGCAGCAGCACTTCATCGAGGTCACCATGGTCCGCCGCCCCAGCGGGGGCGCCGGGCGCCCGGCGCGCCGCTACGTCGTCGCACCCGAGGGCCACGCCAAGCTCGGCGACGACTACCTCGAGATCGCGACCGACGCGCTCGAGGCCATCCGCCGCATCGCGGGCCCCGACGCCGTGCGCTCCTTCATCCAGGACCGGGTGAACCGGCTGGAGGCGTCCTACCGCCCCGAGGTCGAGGCCGCCGGCGACGAGGTCGCCGAGCGCCTGCCCGTCCTGGTGCGGCTGCTCAGCCGGGACGGCTTCGCGGCCTCCACGAACGAGGTGGCCGTCGGCCGCGGGGAGTCCCGCACCATCGTCTCGGCGCAGCTGTGCCAGGGGCACTGCCCCGTGCGGGAGCTGGCCGCCCGCTACCCGCAGTTCTGCGAGCTGGAGACCGAGCTCATCGCCCGGCTGCTCGGCACGGACGTGCGCCGGCTCTCCACCCAGGCCGCCGGCGCGCACGTGTGCACCACGCACGTGCCCCTCGCCCGTCCCGCCGCGGCGCCCGCGGACCCGACCACAGGCCAGACCACAGACCAGACAACAGAGGAAGGCCGTCATGACTGAACAGATCGCCAGCGGCAACGACACTGTCATCGCCGACATCCTGGAGAAGAACCCGGAGCTCGAGGGCATCGGCACCTACGAGTACGGCTGGGCCGACTCCGACGTCGCCGGCGCCTCCGCGCGCCGCGGGGTCGACGAGGACGTCGTCCGGGACATCTCCGCGAAGAAGAGCGAACCGCAGTGGATGACCGACCTGCGGCTGAAGGGCCTGAAGTTCTTCGACCGCAAGCCCATGCCCACCTGGGGCGCGGACCTGTCCGGCATCGACTTCGACAACATCAAGTACTTCGTGCGCTCCACGGAGAAGCAGGCCGCCACCTGGGAGGACCTGCCCGAGGACATCCGCAACACCTACGAGAAGCTCGGCATCCCCGAGGCCGAGCGCGGCCGGCTCGTCTCCGGCGTCGCCGCCCAGTACGAGTCCGAGGTCGTCTACCACCAGATCCGCGAGGACCTGGAGGAACAGGGCGTCATCTTCCTCGACACCGACACCGCGCTCAAGGAGCACCCGGAGATCTTCGCCGAGTACTTCGGCACGGTCATCCCCGTGGGCGACAACAAGTTCGCGTCCCTGAACACGGCCGTGTGGTCCGGCGGCTCCTTCGTCTACGTCCCCAAGGGCGTGCACGTCGAGATCCCGCTGCAGGCCTACTTCCGGATCAACACGGAGAACATGGGCCAGTTCGAGCGGACGCTGATCATCGCGGACGAGGACTCCTACGTCCACTACATCGAGGGCTGCACCGCGCCGATCTACAAGACCGACTCGCTGCACTCCGCCGTGGTGGAGATCATCGTCAAGAAGAACGCCCGCGTGCGCTACACGACCATCCAGAACTGGTCGAACAACGTGTACAACCTCGTGACCAAGCGCGCGATCGCCCACGAGGGCGCCACCATGGAGTGGATCGACGGCAACATCGGCTCGAAGGTCACCCAGAAGTACCCGGCCGTCTACATGACCGGGGAGCACGCCCGCGGCGAGACCCTCTCGATCGCGTTCGCCGGCGAGGGACAGCACCAGGACACCGGTTCCAAGATGGTGCACATCGCCCCGAACACGTCGTCGTCGATCGTCTCGAAGTCCGTGGCCCGCAACGGCGGCCGCGCCGCCTACCGCGGTCTCGTGCAGGTCCGCGAGGGCGCGAAGGGCTCGAAGTCCAACGTGGTCTGCGACGCCCTGCTGGTGGACACGATCTCCCGCTCCGACACCTACCCGTACGTCGACATCCGCGAGGACGACGTCACCATGGGCCACGAGGCCACCGTCTCGCGCGTGTCCGAGGAGCAGCTGTTCTACCTCATGCAGCGCGGGATGGCCGAGGACGAGGCCATGGCGATGATCGTGCGCGGCTTCGTGGAGCCGATCGCCCGCGAACTCCCCATGGAGTACGCGCTCGAACTCAACCGCCTCATCGAACTGCAGATGGAAGGATCCGTTGGCTGACATGACCAAGCTGAACGAAACGATTCGCAACGCCACGGAGGCCGCCGCCTCCGCGGCCACCGCGGTGGCCGACAAGGCCGTCGGCGCGGCCAAGGACGCCTACGACAACCTGGGCGAGAAGGTCGACGGGGTCCCCACCGGGGACGCGCGCGTCGCCATCCCGGGCATGGACGTGGAGGGCGAGACGCTCTCCGCGGAGCACTCGAAGACCGAGACGCTCGTGCGGCACACCGCCCACGGCGACATCTCCGGCGTGCCCGACTCCTCCCGTGCCGGTCGGCGCACGTCCTACGACGTCGCCGACTTCCCGAAGCTCACGGGCAAGGAGGAGGACTTCCGGTTCACCCCGCTGAAGCGCCTCAAGGGACTGCACGCCGACGCCCTCACCGGCCCGGCGCCCGCGGTGACCGTCGACTCGGACACCGTGCGCGTCGAGACCGTGGGGCGCGACGACGCCCGCATCGGCAGCGCCGGCGTCCCCGAGGACCGGCTCTCCGCCAACGCGTGGAGCAGCGTGGCCGAGGCCACCGTGCTGACCGTGCCGCAGGAGGCCGAGGTGACCGAGCCGGTCGTCGTCGACATCCACGGCACCGACGCCGCCCCGGCCGCCCAGCACCTCGTGATCGACGCCCAGCCGTTCTCCAAGGCCCTCGTGGTCCTGCGCCACCACGGCTCCGCCGTGCTCTCGCAGAACGTCGAGTTCCGGGTCGCCGACTCCGCGAACCTGACCGTGGTGACCCTCCAGGAGTGGGACGACGACGCCGTGCACGCCTCCTCCCAGCAGGCGCGCCTCGGGAAGTCGGCCACGTTCAAGCACGTGCTCGTCTCCCTGGGCGGCGACCTGGTGCGCGTCACCCCCTCCACCCGGTTCGACGCCCCGGGCGGCTCCGTGGAGATGTACGGGCTGACCTTCGTGGACGCCGGCCAGCACCTGGAGTCCCGGCTGTTCGTGGACCACTCCCAGCCGAACTGCACCTCGCGGGTGACCTACAAGTCCGCGCTGCAGGGCGAGAACGCGCACGGGGTGTGGGTCGGCGACGTCCTCATCCGCGCCACCGCGGAGGGCACCGACACCTACGAGCTCAACCGCAACCTCATCCTCAACGACGGTCCGCGGATGGACTCCGTGCCGAACCTGGAGATCGAGACCGGCCTGATCGCCGGTGCCGGCCACGCCTCCACCACGGGTCAGCTGGACGACGAGCACCTGTACTACCTCATGTCCCGCGGCATTCCCGAGGACGAGGCGCGGCGGCTCGTGGTCCGCGGGTTCCTCTTCGAGATCATCCAGCAGATCGGTGTCCCGGACATCGAGGAGCGGCTGCGCGGGGCCGTCCAGGACGAGCTCGCCTCCGCGAACTACTGACCCCCTCCCGCACCGCACCCTTTACGACCACAGACTTTTTCGACCACAGGAGAACCATCCATGGCAACTCTCGAGATCAAGGACCTGCACGCGTCCGTCGTGCTCGACGACGAGACCACCAAGCCGATCCTCAAGGGCGTGAACCTCACGATCCGCTCCGGTGAGGTCCACGCCATCATGGGCCCCAACGGCTCCGGCAAGTCCACGCTGGCCTCCACCATCGCCGGCCACCCCAAGTACGTCGTCGACTCCGGCGAGGTGCTCCTGGACGGCGAGAACGTCCTGGAGATGTCCGTGGACGAGCGCGCCCGTGCCGGGCTCTTCCTGGCCATGCAGTACCCGGTGGAGATCCCCGGCGTGACGACCTCCAACTTCCTGCGCACGGCCAAGACCGCGATCGACGGGGAGGCCCCCTCCCTGCGCACGTGGACCAAGGACGTCAAGGCGGCCATGGAGCAGCTGAAGATCAGCCCCGACATGATCCAGCGCAACGTCAACGAGGGCTTCTCCGGCGGCGAGAAGAAGCGCCACGAGATCCTCCAGCTCGAGCTGCTCAAGCCGAAGATCGCCCTCCTGGACGAGACCGACTCCGGCCTCGACGTGGACGCGCTCAAGGTCGTCTCCGAGGGCGTCAACCGCGCCCTGGAGACCAACGACATGGGCATCATGCTCATCACCCACTACACCCGCATCCTGCGCTACATCAAGCCGCAGTTCGTGCACGTGTTCCACGACGGCCGCGTGGTGGACGAGGGCGGTCCCGAGCTCGCCGACCGGCTCGAGAACGAGGGCTACGACCGCTACCTGGCCCCGGCCAAGTAGGCGGAGCCGACCCACCAGCTTTCGAAAGGAGGCCAGCGATGGCCGACACCCCTGCTGAGACCACCGCCGATCCCGCGGCCGCGGGCCGGCCCTCCGCCGAGGAGGTCGAGGAGGCGCTCAAGAACGTCATCGACCCCGAGCTCGGCGTCAACATCGTGGACCTGGGCCTGCTCTACGGCTCCAAGTGGGCCGAGGACGGCGCCCTGATCCTCGACATGACCCTCACCACGGCCGCGTGCCCGCTGCAGGACGTCATCGAGGAGCAGTGCGCGCAGAACCTCGACCCGATGGTGGACGAGTGGCGCGTCAACTGGGTCTGGATGCCGCCGTGGGGTCCCGAGCGGATCACCGAGGACGGCCGCGACCAGATGCGGGCCCTGGGCTTCAACATCTGAGCGGCTCGTCCCCGCACCACGGCGGCGGCCCGCCCACCTCGCACCGAGGCGGGCGGGCCGTCGTCGTCGTCGTCGTGCCGGCCCTGTCAGTTCCCGTGCCCCGACATCTCCATCAGTAACCTTCCGGATTGTGGGTGCAGAACCGGGTCTCGCTCCTACACTGCCGTCATGGGCCAGACCGTGCTCTTCGGGATCGTCGCCTCCAGCGCCCTCGTCATCGGGGCGCTGGTCGGAGTGCGCTTCGAGCTGCCCAAGCGCGTGCTCGCCATCCTGCTGTCCTTCGCCGCCGGCGCCCTCATCACCGCGCTGGCCTTCGAGCTGTTCGAGGACGCCTACGAGCGCGGCGGCCTGCCGCTGGCCGTCGTCGGGCTGTTCGCCGGCGCCGTGGTCTTCACGGCTCTGAGCGCCCTCCTGGACCGCTGGGCGCAGCCGGGCCCCCGGGCCGAGGACGCCGAGAAGCAGGAGGGCAGCGCCAAGCTGGACACCGATGCCGCCGCGGACCGGAAGGCGCCGACGGCGGCCTCCGCGAGCGGCGGGGCCGGGCTCGCCCTGCTGGCCGCCGTCACCCTCGACGGCGTGCCCGAGAACGTGGCCCTGGGCGTCTCCCTCACCGAGGGGACGGGCGGGCTGGCGCTGCTCGCGGCCATCTTCGTGTCCAACCTGCCCGAGTCCCTGGTCGGCGCCGCCTCGATGCGCGAACAGGGGATGTCCCGGGGCAAGGCCGTGCTGCTCTGGACGGTCTGCGGCGTGCTCCTGGTGCTGGCCGTGCTGGTCGGCGCCGGCCCGCTGGCCGGCAGTGATCCCGAGACGATCTCCCTGCCGCTGGCCTTCGCCGCCGGCGCCGTGATCGCGTCCCTGGCCGACACCCTGATGCCGGAGGCGTACGAGCACGGCGGCCCGGCGGTGGCCCTGAGCACCGCGTCGGGCTTCGCGCTGTCCTTCGCCCTGTCCCTCGCCTGAGCACCCCGCTCGTGAGCGTTCTGCTCCTGAGTCCCCTGCACGGGAGCACCTTGTCCTGTGCGCCCTGCTCCGGAGCACCCCGTGCGGGTCCTCGAGGTCGTCCTGCCGCGCGTCCCAGGGAACGCCCGGACCCCGTCCGTGGCAGAGTCGAGGCGTGAACACCGACGAAAAGCGCATCGCCCTGCTCATCGACGCCGACAATGCCCCGGCGGCCAAGATCGACGTGGTCCTCGCCGAGGTGGCCCGCCACGGCGCCGCGAACGTCCGGCGCGCCTACGGCAACTGGAAGAGCCCGCACCTGCAGCAGTGGGAGGCGGTGCTGCACGCGTACGCGATCCGCCCGATCCAGCAGTTCGCCTACAGCACCGGCAAGAACGCCTCGGACATGGCCATGGTGATCGACGCCATGGACCTCCTCTACGCCGGATCGGTCGACGGCTTCGCGATCGTCTCCAGCGACGCCGACTTCACGCCGCTGGTCATGCGGATCCTCACGGACGGGCACAAGGTCTACGGCTTCGGCCAGCGGCAGACCCCGGAACCGTTCATCAACGCCTGCTCGCAGTTCACCTACGCGGAGAGCCTGGGGGAACCCGCCGAGGAGAAGCCCGGGGAGGCGCCGGCGGCCGCCCCGCAGCAGGCGCTGCGCGGGGACGCGCGGCTGGTCCGGATGCTGCGCAGCGCGGTGGACGCCGCCAGCGGCGACGACGGCTGGGCGCACCTCGGCGCGGTCGGCCAGCAGATCGGCAACCAGGCCTCCTTCGACTCCCGCAACTACGGGTACCGCAAGCTCAGCGACCTCATCGAGGCCACCGGGCTCTTCGACGTCCGCCGGCAGAACCCGGGGGTCCAGGTGCGGGACAGCCGTCGCCGCTGACCCGCGACGGTGCACCCGTCTCGGCAACCCGAGGTGGATGCACTGTCATCACGCCGACCACCGTCGATTCCCCCGGGATCTCGCAGATCCCCCGGATCGATCGGGGGGAGATGCGAGCTCCTGGGGGACTCGGCGCAGGGAGGCCCAGGGTGGCACTGGGCGTGTGCGAGGGTCAGCGGGAGAGGGCCGGCGGGGCGTTCAGGTCGCGGGCGCTGAAGGTGTCGCAGGCGTCGAGGTCGCCGGTGCGGTAGCCCGCGTAGAACCACAGCTGCCGCTGGGTCGAGGCGCCGTGGGTGAAGTTCTCGGGGCTGACCCGGCCCTGGGTGGTCTCCTGGATGCGGTCGTCGCCGATGGCGGAGGCTGCGTCCAGGGCCTGGTCGAGCTCCTGCTGGGAGATGTCGCCCAGGTCCACGGCCCCGGAGGAGTCCCCGGCGGCGCCGCCAGCCCACAGCCCGGCCAGGCAGTCGGCCTGCAGCTCGACGCGCACGGCCCCGGACTCCGGGCCCTGCGGATCCTGCTGGGCGTAGCCGAGCGTGCCGATCTGGTTCTGGATGTGGTGGCCGAACTCGTGGGCGAGCACGTACTCCTCGGCCAGCGGGCCGCCCTCGGCGCCGAACTGGGTCTGCAGCTCGTCGAAGAACGCGATGTCCAGGTAGGCGGTCTCGTCGGCGGGGCAGTAGAACGGGCCCACGGCCGAGGTCGCGGCACCGCAGCCGGTGTTGGTCTGCCCCTCGAACAGCTGCACGCCGGGCATCACGTACTGCTCACCCGTGGCCTGCGGCAGGTAGTCCGTCCAGAACTGGTCGAGGCTCTGTGCGGTGGCGATCATCCGGCAGTCGGTGTACTGGTTCGCGTCCGCACCCGTCCGGCAGCGCTCCGCCCGCTCCTGCTCCACGGCCGTCTGCGAGCCGGTGTCCTGCCCGCCCCCGCCGGTGATGGCGTCGATGCCGTCCTGGCCGAAGAGCAGGCCCACGACCAGCAGCAGCAGGCCGCCGCCGAGCCCGCCGCCCACGGCGATCCCGCGTCCGCGCCCGCCGCCGCTGCCGACGCGCGAGGCGTCCAGCTGAGAACTGTCGTCGAAGCTCATGGCTGAAGTGTAAGCCGTCTGATCATGGTCGCGGCGCTGCGTTCAGTCGAAGCCGCGGGCGGCGAGGGCCTGGCCGGTGCGCTCGGCGTAGGCGACCGTGGCGATCACCGCCGGGGTGACCAGCCGCACGGGATTAGGACGCAGGCCACGGGCCCGCACGGCGTCCCGGAGCTCGCCCACGGCCCCCACGATGAAGGGGATCGAGCGCAGCATCAGGGAGATCGCCAGGCCGATGCGCTCAGGGTCCGCCCCGACCAGCCGCACCGGCGAGCACAGCCACACCACGCCGTCGAGCAGCTCCGGCAGGGGCGTGGTGTGCATCAGCACCCGGGTGACCACGAGGAAGACGACGATGGTCAGCACCACGTCCGCGGCCTGGGCCGCCCCGGCGGTGAGCACATGGTAGACGGCCAGGAGGACCAGCACGGGCAGGGCCGGCGCGAGCCCGCGCCACCACTCCCGGGCGCCGATGCCCGCGGCGGAGCCCGCGACCAGCAGGACCACGGTCAGCGCGGTCGGCACCGGCCACGAGGGGGACAGCACCACGGCCAGGGTGACGGCGACGATGCCGAGGCCCTTCGCCCACAGCGGGGCGCGGTGCAGCGGACCCGTGCCGGGGGAGTAGCTGCCGAAGAGGTCCGGCCCCCGGCTCACGGGCGGAGCTCCTGCGGGAAGCCCTGGGCGCACCACTGCTCGTAGGCCGGCAGGACAGCCTCGGGCGGACCGTCCGCGACGAGGCCCCCTTCGTGCAGGACCAGTACGCGGGGTGCGGTCGCGGCCAGGCCGAGGTCGTGCGTGGCGATGACCAGCTGGTGCGGGAGGCCGTCGAGCAGCCGGATGAGCCGTCCCCGGTTGCGCAGGTCGAGCAGGGTCGTGGGCTCGTCGAGGACGAGCACCGCGGGCTCGACGGCCAGGACCGCCGCGAACGCCGCCAGCTGGCGCTCCCCGCCGGAGAGGTCGTAGATGCTGTGCTCGGCGCGGTGGCCGATGCCCACGCGCTCGAGCAGCTCGAGCGCGGCGCTCCGTCGTCGTCCCCGGGGCACGCCGGCCCCGCGCAGGGACAGCTCGACGTCCTCGACCGGGGTCGGCATCACCAGCTGGGAGAGTGGGTCGGTGAACACGAAGCCCACCTGCCGCCGGGCCGCGCGCACGTCCCGGGCCACGTCCGTGCCGTGCACGGTGACCGTGCCCGACGACGGGCGGGCCAGGCCGTTGAACAGCCGCAGGAGCGTGGACTTGCCGGACCCGTTGAGCCCGACCACGGCCACCCGCTGCTCGTCCAGGCGCACGTCCAGGTCCTTGAGCAGGGTCAGCTCACCGGAGGTGGTGGGGGCCGTGACGGTGACGCGGGAGCACACGAGGGGCGCGGCCCCGGGGGTACCGGGCACGGGTCAGCGCGTGCCCGCGATCCGGGGGAACGCCTTGTGCACGCCCACGGCGATGACCGCGGCGAGCACCACCTTGACGAGGTCGCCGGGCCAGAACACGAGGTCGGCGAGGAACGCGTCCTGGAAGGGCAGGCGCGCGTTGGCCACCAGGCCGAGGATCCCGCCGATCCGGATCACCACGAAACCGGCCAGGGCCGCGGCCACGAGCCGCAGGGTGTAGGCGCCGGTGCGCTCGTAGCGGGCGTTGGTGGCGCCGCCGTCGTTGGCGCGGCGGGACGGGATCAGCCACTGGGCCACGTAGCCGGCCGCGGCCGCGGCGAAGGGGAAGGCCAGGACGTAGCCCGCCGAGGGGCCGGCGAGCACGCCGAGCCCGCCGCGGAAGCCGGCGAAGACCGGGACGCCGATGAGGCCGACCAGGACGTAGAGCGCCACCGCGAGGAGCCCACGGGTCCCGCCCAGGACCAGCCCGGTCAGGAACACGGCGAGGGTCTGCAGGGTCAGGGGCACCCCGGCCGAGCCGAGGGGGATCCCGGGGAGCACGGACAGGGCGGCGGTGAGCGCCGCGAACACGGCGATGTTCGCGAGGTCCTCGGCGGTGATGGCGCGGCGGCGTTCGACGTTGGTCATGGCTCCCAGACTAGGGCTTGCGGGCACCGGCGGCGGAACCGGTGCCCTTTCCGTCGGCGGGCCGGTCGCCGTCGTCGTCCTGCCGGGCGGCGTCGCGCTCCGTGGACCCGAAGCGGCCGCCCAGGGTCTGCTGGTAGCGCATCCGCTGGTACCGCCAGCGCTCGGCCATCGTGGCCTTGGACTCGACGCGGTCCGCGGGGTTCACGGGGTCCGGTCCGAGCACCGGGTCGTCGCCGACCTGGTAGCGGCTGGACCAGACCTGGATGACGGCCCAGGCGACGGCGGTGTACGGCACGGCCAGGATGGCGCCGAAGATGCCGCCGACCAGGGTGCCGACGGTCAGCGCGAGCAGCACCATGAGCGCGTGCAGGCTGAGCGTGCGGCCCATAACCACGGGCTGGAGGATGTTGCCCTCGATCTGGTTCACCACGATGATCCAGCCGACCACGGCCAGGGCGATGACCGGGCCGTTGGTCACGAGTGCGACGAGGGCCGCGATGATTCCCGCGACGGTCGCCCCGACCACGGGGATGAAAGCAGTGACGAACACGAGCACCGCCAGCGGCACGGCCAGCGGCACACCGAAGACCAGCAGGAACGCGCCGATGAGCACGGCGTCCACGAGGGCGACGAAGGCGGTGCCGCGGACGTAGCCGCCGAGGACCTGCGCGCCGCGGTCCACGGACTCGGCCAGCTTGGCCCGGCGCTCGCCGCGGAACCAGCGCAGCGCGAAGTTCCACATCTTCTCCCCGTCCTTGAGGAAGAAGAAGAGGATGACGATCATCAGGACGAGCCCGGTGACGAACGAGGCCGCTGCGGAGAGCCCGCTCAGGGCACTGCCGGCGAAGCTGCCGCTGGTGACGAAGTCGGTGGCCCGGCGCACGGCGGAGTCGATGCTGGCCGTGTCCAGGGGAAGCGGTGTGGACTCCAGGAGCCGGCGCAGCTCGTTCCAGCCCTCCGAGGCCTGCGAGGTCAGGGTGTCCCACTGGTTGCGCACCGTGAGCACGATGCCCGTGATCACGCCGCCGAGCAGCAGGAGGATGCCGAGGAACGCCGTGAGGGTCGCCAGCAGGTTCGACCAGCCCTTGCGCTCGAGCCACTTCACGACCGGCCCCACCGCGGAGGCGAGGATCAGGGCGACCATCGCGGCGATGACCACGACCTTGATCCGCAGCAGGATCCAGACGAGTCCGACCACCACGGCGGCCACGAGCAGCGTCTGGGCGGCGCGGGAACCGGCCCGGCCCAGCGAGTCCGCCCACGGCCCGACCGCGGGGGCCAGCGCCTGGGTGGTCTCCTCGAAGCCGGCCGGCTCGACCCCGGGGCCCGTCGCGGGGACCGTGCTGGTGCCGGGGTCGAGCTTGCCGCCGAGGACGCTCTCGGCGTGCAGCGGGGCGGCCGACGAGCCTCCGCCGGAGTGCTGAGGAGGATGTTCCGGTCGGGACGACGTGGCCATGCAGGGCTCCTCGGGGAAGGTGGCGGTCGGGGGTGCGGTCGTGCGACGACGACGGCGCTCGCCCCAACCCTAAGGCGGCTGTCGGAAGGGTGTCCACCGGACGGCGGCGCCCGGAGCCGCATCGGGACCGGTCAGGAGCGGCCGTCCACCTCGAACACGGCGGTCAGGACGTGCCGGCGGCGGGCCGCGACGTCGTGCATCAGCGCCGGGGCGTCGTCGAAGCCCACCACGTCGCTGATGAGGTGCTCCCGGACCTCCCCGGCGTGGGCGTCCAGGAGCCGGATCGTCTCCGCGGAGAGCCGGGCGCGGTCCCAGGTGTGGGCCAGCCCGCGCGGCACCCGCCCGATCTGCGCGCAGCGCAGGCTCAGCCCGTTGTGGTGGAACTCCTCGCCCAGCCGCACCGCGTCCGCGCCCTCGGTGTAGAACGCCAGGTCGATCACGCTGCCCTGGGGTCGGACCGCCCGCAGCGCGGCGTGCAGGGCCCCGGGCTTGCCGCGGCACTGGAACACCACGTCCGCCCCGTGCTCGCCCGGGCCGTGGCGCCAGCGGGTCTTGAGCACCCGCCCCGGATCGTCGTCGAGGTCCAGGGGGAGGAAGCCCAGGCGTTCCGCGACCGCCCGCCGGCGCGGGTCGGAGTCGGCCACGGCCACCTCCCGGGCCCCGAGCGCGCGGGCGAACAGCCCGGTGACCAGGCCCACGGGGCCGGCCCCGGTGACGAGGACGAGCCGTCCGGCCACCCCGTCGCCCAGCCCGCGCACCGGCCCGGCGTCGGCGGCCGCGTGCAGCAGCCCGTTGGCGCAGATGGGGCCGAAGTGGGCCACGAAGACGCCCAGCAGCGGGTCGAGCGCGGCGGGCAGCGGCACGAGGTGCTCGCTCAGGGGATCGGCGACGTGGGCGGTGGCGTGGCCGTAGGCGGTGGCGAGGACGTCGCCGGCCCGGAAGGCGGGGGTGCGGGACTCCGCCACCCGGGCGACCTCCATGTAGCCCAGCCGGCGCACGGGATAGCCCTGCTCGGGGACGCCGGAGCGGAACAGGCCCAGCTCGGTGTCGTGCCGGGAGTGCAGCCCGGGGTGGTCCCCCTTGACGAAGGCCAGCTCCGTGCCCGCCGACAGGCCGGTGACCAGGGTCTCCAGGAGCAGCCCGCCCTCCGGCACCCCCGGCAGTTCCTCCTCGGCGATCTCGATCCGGCCGCGGGCGGGGACCACGAGGTTGCGCCGGGCGCTCATCCGCGGTCCTCCAGGGGGACCGCCCGGCCCGTCCGGGCCGACTGCGCGATGGCGCAGGCGAGCCGGTGCGTGCGCAGCGCCTCGCCGTAGGGCGCCCGGGTGGCCTCCCGCTCACCGCGCACCGCCTCCAGGAACTCGCGGTCCACCGCGATCCTCGGGTCCTCCGCCGGGGCATGCTCGGTGCGCTCCGCCGGCCAGAAGGCCGTCAGCCCCTCCTCGGCGAGCTCGAGGACCAGGCCGCGGCTGACCGTGTGCAGCGCGGCGCGGTGCTTGACGGCCAGCGCGGAGGTCGCCGCGAGGGTCGCCACGGCCCCGGAGCGGAAGCGCACGGTGGCAGCAGTGGCGTCGTCCACGTCGCCGTCCTCCGGGCCCGTGCCGTCCGGGGTGCCGCGGACCCCGGCGGCGTAGACCTCGACGGCCTCGCCCAGCAGGAACCGGGCCGTGTCCAGCACGTGCGTCAGCTGCTCGACGACCTGCCCGCCCGACCGGTCCGTCCGGGCCCACCACGGCACCGGCGGGCGCTTGTCCAGCCAGTAGCCGTTGGCCAGCAGCGGCGGGGCGTCCGCGAGCAGGTCCCGGGCCAGCACGGCGGTGTCCAGGCAGCGCCAGTGGTAGCCGGTGCCCGTGACGACCCCGGTCTCCTCGACCAGCCGGCCGATGCCCTCGGCGACGTCCAGGCCCAGCCCCACGGGCTTCTCCACGAACAGCGCCTTGCCGCGCTCGAGCGCGGCGTGCTCGGCCGGCCCGTGGGCGAACGGGGGCACGCAGACGTAGACGGCGTCGGCCTCCACCGCGTCGAGGGCCTGCTGCGGGTCGGTGAAGCACGGGACGTCGAGCTCGGCGGCGAGGGCCTCGGCGGCGGGCCGGTGCGCGTCGGTCACGCTGACCACGCGGGCGCCGCCCAGCCGGTGCAGCACGTCGACGTGGCGCCGGGCCACGGAGCCGGCCCCCACGAGGGCGATCCTGAGCGTCATGCGGGGTTCTCCTCCAGCAGCCGGTGGTACAGGTCCAGGTAGCTCCGGGCCATGCCCGCCGGCGTCCACTGCTCGGCGGCCTCCCGGCAGGCCTGCGGGTCCAGGCGGTCCAGCTCGTGCAGGTGCCGGACCAGCTCGTCCTCCTCCGCGGCCAGGAAGCCCGTCCGCCCGTGCTCGACGAGCGAGGGCAGCACCCCGCGCGGCGTCCCGACGACGGGCACGCCGCGGGCCAGCGCCTCGACGACGCCGGTGGCGCCCGGCTCGGCCCAGCGGATGGGGCACAGCAGCGCCCGGGACGAGCGCAGCAGCCGTTCCTTGCGCTCGCCGGCCACACCGCCCACCCAGGTCACCGCCGCGCCGTCGACCAGGGGCCGCACCTCGTCCAGCCAGTACCGGACGTCCGGGTGGGCGCGCAGCGCCTCGTCGCCGTCGGCGAGCCGGCGCTCCAGCTCCTGCGGGTCGTCGATCCCGGCGACGGGGCCGGCCAGGACGAGGGGCACCCCCGCCCGGCGGCAGACCCGGGCCGCCACGTCCTGCGCCTTGTCGGCGGTGATCCGCGCCAGGACCAGCACGTGCTCGCCCGGGGCCGCCTGCACCTCGAGCGGCGGCGGCGCCGCCAGCGGGACCACGCCCATCGTCTGCCGGCGCAGAGCGGCGGGGGCCCGCTCGAGCTGGGAGGCGGAGACCGCGGCGAAGCGCACGCGCCCGCGGCCGTCGAAGGCGGAGTAGAACTCCGGGTGCTTGCGCAGGTCCCAGTGCAGGGTCTGCAGGGTCGGCGGGGCGGCCGTCCCCATGGCGCCGAGCACGGACGGGCCCACGACCTCCAGGTGGTCGTGCACCACGTCCCAGCGGTCCCGGTCCCGCAGGGCGTCCACGAGGCCCTGCATGTGGGCGTGGGCGATGCCCGAGACCCGGTTGTAGGGCATCGCGATGGAGCGGAACGCCGGCTCCGGCAGGGGCCGCAGGTGCTCGTCCGCCTCGAGGGTGCTGGGCCCGACGGTGGCCAGCGTGACGTGCGCCCCCGCCCGCCGCAGCTCCGGCACCAGGGTGGCGACCACCGTCTCGATCCCGCCGTAGCCGGACGGCGGCACGGGCAGCCAGGGGCCCGCGTTCACGAGCACCCGCAGCCCGCTCATGCGACGCGGACCGGCTGCGCCCGGTACTCGGGCACCTCCGCCATCGGCGGGCGCTCGCGGACGATGATCTCGTGGGTCTCGGCCAGGAAGCGTTCTCCCTGCCGCAGGAACTGGGTGAGGTGCCCGCTCTCGCCCGCGACCGGCGCCTCGCAGCGCAGCCGCGCCTGGACCGTGAGCTGGATCTGGGCGGCCATCCGGGCCAGGGCCGCGTCCGGGGAGTTGCGGTGCGAGCGCACGCCGAGGTCCACCTGGGCCATGGCGTCCAGGCCCACGGCCTCCAGGACGTCGATGAGCATCGCGATCTCCACCCCGTACCCGGAGACGAAGGGCACCCGTTCCAGCAGCTCCCGGCGCCCGGCGTACTCCCCGGCCAGCGGCTGGACGAGGCCCGCCAACTGCGGCCAGAACAGGTTGAGCAGCGGCCGGGCCACGAGCTCCGTGACCCGTCCGCCGCCGGCGGGCAGGACGGTGGTGCCGTCCTGCAGCGGGCGGTCGTAGCAGCTCTTCACGAACTGCACCCCGGGCTCGGTCAGCAGCGGGCCCAGCAGCCCCACGGCGAACTGCGGGTCGAACTCCCGCAGATCCGCGTCGACGAACGCGAGCACGTCCCCGGTGGTCACGGCCAGGGACTTCCACAGCGCCTCGCCCTTGCCGGGGACGTTGCCGTGGGCGGGCAGGATCTCGTCCTGCCGGTGGACCCTGGCACCGGCCGCCGCGGCGACCGCCCCGGTGCCGTCCGTCGAGTCCGAGTCGATGACGACCAGCTCGTCGATCAGCGCCACGTCCTCCATGAGCTCGCGCCGCAGGGCGGCGACGATCCGGCCCACGGTCTCGGCCTCGTTGCGGGCCGGCAGCACCACGCTGACCGTGGTCCCGCGCTTGCGGCGGCACAGCTGCTCCGCGGACCACTGCCTGCGGTGGTAGCTGCGGGCGGCGAACCACTCCTGGACGTCCTGTCGCATGCTGCTCGCTTCCGAGGATGAGGAATACTGGAAGGTGACTGATCAGTTGCCGTCGGACACTACCGAGCGACGGGCCCGGCGAGAAGAGGCGGCGAGGAGTCGCTCGAATGTGTCGCGGCCGCCGGGCCGCCGGGCCGGCGGCCGTGACGTCGAGGAGAGGCAGGGATGGACCAGCTGGGAAGCTCCCGGACACCGGCGCGCCGCCGCCTGGTGCTGTGGCGCCACGGGCGCACGGCGTGGAACGTCGAGAACCGCGCCCAAGGACAGGCCGACATCCCGCTCGACCCCGTCGGGCGCGGGCAGGCCCGCGCCGCCGCCCCGGCGCTGGCCTCCTTCGAGCCGGCGTTCGTGTGGTCGAGCGATCTGCAGCGGGCCCGGCACACCGCCCGGGAGCTCGCGTCCCTGACCGGGCTCGAGGTGCGGCTGGACGCCCGGCTGCGCGAGTACGACGTGGGCATCCGCCAGGGCACCACCTTCGCCGAGTTCCGCGAGAGCCACCCCGAGGTCTACGCCCGGTTCTTCTCCCAGGAGGACTACCGGGTGCCCGGCGCCGAGCTGCCCTCCGAGGTCGACGAGCGGATGTCCGCCGTGCTCGCCGACGCCGTCGCGGCGCTCGACGAGGGCCGCACCGGCGTGCTGGTGGGCCACGGCGCGGCCCTGCGCAGCGGACTGGCGGCCTTCCTCGGGGTCCCGCCCCGGCTGCGGGACATGTTCGCCGGGATGGCCAACTGCGCGTGGACCGTGCTGCAGGAGCACCCGCACCGCGGCTGGCAGGTCGCCGACTACAACGCCCGCACCCTCCCGGGCGTCTCCTCGGCGCTCGCGGACGAGATGCCGGCCCACCACGTGAGCAAGAACGCGGAACCGGCCGGCTGATCGGGGTGCCGCCGCGGAACGCGGACCGGTAGGATGGACAGGTTGCCCGGTCAGGGCGCCCACCCCTCTCTCCGCACTCCCTTCCGAAAGGCCTCCTCCGTGATCACTGTCCAGAACCTCGAACTGCGTGCCGGTGCGCGGCTGCTCATGGACGAGGTCAACTTCCGCGTGGACAGGGGGGACAAGATCGGCCTCGTCGGCCGCAACGGCGCCGGGAAGACGACGATGACCAAGGTCCTCGCGGGGGAGACCCTGCCCGCGGCGGGGACGGTCACGCGCACCGGGGCCATCGGCTACCTCCCGCAGGACCCGAAGGTCGACGACATGGACCAGCTGGCCCGTGACCGCATCCTCTCGGCCCGCAACCTCGCGGGCGTCGTCGCCCGCCTGCGCCAGGCCGAGCAGGACATGGCCTCCGAGGACGAGGCCGTGCGCAACAAGGCCATGCGCGGCTACGACCGGCTCGAGTCGGAGTTCCTCGCCGGCGGCGGCTACGCCGCGGAGTCCGAGGCCGCGACGATCACGTCCAACCTGGACCTGCCCGAGCGCATCCTCGGCCAGCCGCTGCGCACGCTCTCCGGCGGTCAGCGCCGCCGCGTGGAGCTGGCGCGCATCCTGTTCTCGGACGCCGACATCATGCTCCTCGACGAGCCCACCAACCACCTGGACGCCGACTCCGTGGTGTGGCTGCGGGACTTCCTGAAGAACTTCGCGGGCGGTCTGCTGGTGATCAGCCACGACGTGGAGCTGATGGAGATGGTGGTCAACAAGGTCCTGTACCTGGACGCCAACCGCTGCGTCATCGACCTGTACAACATGGGCTGGAAGAACTACCTGCTCCAGCGCGAGCAGGACGCCCACCGCCGCAAGCGCGAGTACGCCAACGCGGAGAAGAAGGCCACCGCCCTGATGGACCAGGCCAACAAGATGCGCGCCAAGGCCAGCAAGGCCGTGGCCGCCCAGCAGATGATCAAGCGCGCCGAGCGGCTCATGAACGGGCTCGAGGGCGAGCGGCAGGCGGACAAGGTCGCGAACATCCGCTTCCCGAAGCCCGCGGACTGCGGCAAGACCCCGCTGACCGCCCGGGACCTGTCCAAGTCCTACGGCTCGCTCGAGATCTTCAACGACGTGGACCTGGCCATCGACCGCGGCTCCCGGGTGGTCATCCTCGGGTTCAACGGCGCCGGCAAGACCACGCTGCTGCGGATGCTCGCGGGCGAGGCCCAGCCGGACACCGGCGAGGTGGTCCCCGGGCACGGGCTCAAGCTCGGCTACTTCGCCCAGGAGCACGACACCCTGGACCCGGACCGGACGGTGCTGGAGAACATGCGCTCCGCGGCCCCCGACCTCGCCGACACGGAGGTGCGCAACGTCCTGGGCTCCTTCCTGTTCCAGGGCGACGACGTCTCCAAGCCCGCCGGGGTGCTCTCCGGCGGGGAGAAGACCCGCCTGGCGCTGGCGACCCTCGTGGCCTCCTCCGCCAACGTGCTGCTGCTCGACGAGCCGACCAACAACCTGGACCCGGCCTCCCGCCGGGAGATCCTCAACGCGCTGCGCACCTACGAGGGCGCGGTCGTGCTCGTCTCCCACGACGAGGGCGCGGTCGAGGCGCTGGACCCCGAGCGCGTGGTGATCCTGCCCGACGGCACCGAGGACCTGTGGAGCCAGGAGTACCAGGACCTCATCTCCCTGGCCTGAGCCGGGCGGCGCCGCCCGGGCTCAGTCGCGGGCGGCGGTGGTGCGCTCGCGCTCCAGGGCGTCCAGGAGGGCGTCCTCCTCGTCCTCCCACGTGGGGCGGGAGCGCTTGCGCTGCGGCTTGGGCCGCATGAGCGACTTGAGGTGGGCCGGCATGTCGTCGGCCATCTCCATCTGACGCACCACGAGCTCCTCGTCGCCCTCGCCGATGTAGTTGCCCTCCGCGTCGTAGAACCGCGAGAGCCGGCGCTCCATCTCCTCGGCGTACTGGCGGTCCCAGGCGTCGTTGCGGGCCTGCTGGCGGGCGGCGTAGCCGTAGGCCACGAAGAACAGGGCCGCGAACGCGTACCACTGCAGCGAGTAGGACAGGTGCGGCCCGGAGTCGATCTCCGGCTCGGGGGCCGGGGCCGGGGCCACCGGGGGCGCCGGGTCCTCGGCGAAGACCTCGCCGTAGGCCTCCGTGCCGACCGGCACGCCCCAGCGCTCGCGCAGCTCCTCGAGGTCGATCGAGGCGATCTGCCCCGCCGGGGCGCCGCGGCTGACGGCCGGCTCCCCGGGCTGGAGGCGGGCGGTGACCGTCACCTCGCCGGTGGGCGGGGCGGGCACGGCGTCCGGCATCCCGTTGGCCGCCTCGCCGGTGGGGATCCAGCCGCGGTCGAGGACCACCACGTCCCCGTCCTGGGTGCGGAACGGGACGAGGACCTCGTAGCCGACGCGTCCGTCCTGCGGCCGGTTGCGGACCAGGACCTGGTCCTCCGGCAGGTAGCGGCCGGTCAGCCGCACGGGGTGCCAGGTGAGGCGCTCGTCGTGGGCGGCGAACTGCGCGGCGGCCTCGGCACCGGTGAGGGGCTCGGCGCGGTAGTTCTGCGTGATCTTGGTGTTCTCGCCGACGAGGTGCTCGTTGCGGTCCATCTGCCAGCCGCCCAGATACACGGAGAGCACGGCGGCGGCGCAGGCGAGGAGGAAGAAGCCCAGCCACTTGCCGCTGAGCAGGAAGCGGTAGTCGTTCATCCCCGCGGCTCCTGTGCGGGGCCCGCGCCGTCCAGCGGCACGGTATCCTTCCAGAAGCCGCGCGCGCCGAGGAACTGCTCGAGGTCGCCGCGGTGCTCCGGGCACGCCAGCCAGATCTTGCGCCGCTCCGGGTCGTGCAGGCGCGGATTGTTCCAGCGGATCTGCCACGCGGCGTCCGCGCGGCAGCCCTTGCGCGAGCACTGGGGGGTGTCGGGCCCCGCCGGGGGAGTGTCGGCGCCTCGCGGGGACAGCGATCCGAGCAGGTCGAACTCCACGGCGGTCGTGCTCCTCAGGGTCTGCGGTCGGGGTCCCGGGACGGCCGGCGGCGGGCTCAGGCCGCGCCGCGGCGCCGGGTGGTGTCGTCCTCGACAGTAGCGGAGGAAGCCGGGTCCCCGCTGGGAGCGGCCGTGCTCCCGGTGCCCGGCGGGGTGGTGCCGTCCTCCCCGTGGCCGGGCACGAACTCGCCCTCCAGGACGAAGCCGATCGCGAGCGGCTCCGCCGGCGGCGCCGGTTCGGGGGCGGCCGCCAGCGCGGGCGCGCCCGGCGGCTCGTAGTAGTGGCTGGTCCGGGTGGAGCGGTCGTTGCTGTTGGCCAGCAGGACCGCCATCCAGGGCAGGATCGCCACGCCCAGGATCGCGACGCCGCGGACCCAGATGTTGTCCACCACCACGAACACGACGAGGCACACGATGCGCAGGCCCATCTGGATGCTGTAGACCTTCATCCGGTGGCCCATGTCCTGGGTGTGCGGCTCGGCGGTGGCGGTGATGGAGTGGACGTCGTCCTGGCCGGCGGTCTCGCCGGTCGTGAGATAGCGCTTGCTCATGGTCCTCCCAACAGACGATCAATTGTCTCACCGGGGTCCGACATCGCGAAGACCGTCCCCGGGTGCCACCGGCGGCCCGCCCGCCCCGACCGGTACCATTGGGGGGATCTCCGCGCGGGCCCCCGATCCTCGCCCGCCGCCGTCCGGCGACCCACGACCGAAAGGCCCTTCCCCATGGCAGACGAGCAGCGCAGCCCGGCACCCCGCACCGTCCTCGTGACCGGCGGCAACCGCGGGATCGGACGGGCCATCGCGCAGGCGTTCCGTGACGCCGGTGACCACGTGGCCGTCACCTACCGCTCCGGCGAGGCGCCCGAGGGCTTCTTCGCGGTGCAGGCCGACGTCACCGACTCCGCCTCGATCGACGCCGCCTACAAGGCCGTGGAGGCCGAGTTCGGTCCGGTCGAGGTGGTCGTGGCCAACGCCGGGATCACGCGGGACACCCTGCTGCTGCGGATGAAGGAGCAGGACTTCCAGGACGTCGTGGACACGAACCTCACCGGGGCGTTCCGCGTGGTGCAGCGCGCCGCCAAGGGCTTCATGCGCCTCAAGCGCGGGCGCGTGGTCCTCATCTCCTCCGTGGTCGGGCTCTACGGCTCGCCCGGACAGGTCAACTACGCCGCGTCCAAGGCCGGACTGGTCGGCATCGCCCGCTCCATCACCCGTGAGCTGGGCGGGCGCAACGTGACCGCCAACGTCGTCGCCCCCGGGTTCATCAACACCGAGATGACCGCGGCCCTGCCCGAGGACACCCAGAAGGACTACCTCGCCTCCATCCCCGCCGGCCGCTTCGCCGAGCCGGAGGAGGTCGCCGCCGTGGTGCGCTGGATCGCCTCCGACGAGGCGAAGTACATCTCCGGCGCCGTCATCCCCGTGGACGGCGGCCTCGGCATGGGCCACTGAGCCCCGCCACCCTCGATCCCCGCACGTTCCACCGAAGGAGCACCATGAGTTCACTTGCAGGCAAGACCGCGGTCGTCACCGGGTCCTCGCGCGGCGTCGGCGCCGACACCGCCAAGCTGCTGGCCGCCCAGGGCGCCAACGTCGTCGTCAACTACCGGCAGAAGGCGCCCCGCGCCAACAAGGTCGTCAAGGAGATCGAGGCGGCCGGCGGGAAGGCCGTCGCCGTGCAGGCCGACATGACGCAGCCCGAGGACGTCCGCAACCTCTTCGCCCGGGCCGTGGAGGCCTTCGGCGGGGTGGACGTGCTCGTGCTCAACGCCTCCGGCGGCATGGAGACGGACCTCGGCGAGGACTACGCCCTCAAGCTCAACCGGGACGCGCAGGCCGACACCCTCACCGCGGGCCTCGAGCACCTGCCCGAGGGCGGGCGCGTGGTCTTCGTGACCAGCCACCAGGCGCACTTCATCAACGACGTCGAGACCATGCCCGAGTACGTGGAGGTCGCGCGGTCCAAGCGCGCCGGCGAGGACGCCCTCACCGCCCGCATCCCTGAGCTGACCGATAAGGGCATCACCTTCGTGGTGGTCTCCGGCGACATGATCGAGGGCACCGTGACCGCGACCCTGCTCAACCGGGCCCGCCCGGGAGCGCTCGAGGAGCGGCGCGAGGCCGCCGGCAAGCTCTACTCCGTGCAGGAGTTCGCCGAGGAGATCGCCCGGATGGTCACCGCGGACGTCCCCACGGGGCACGTCGAGCTCGTCGGCGGCGCCGACGACTTCCTGGCGAAGGCCGGGCGCAAGTAGACCGGCGACGACGGCGGGGCGGGCACCTTCCCGGGTGGCCGCCCCGCCGTCGCCGCTTCCCGCCGACCGCGTCGCCGTGGAGCGGCGCGCGTGCCGGGGCGCACGACCGGTCCGCAGTGCCGGTCCGCAGTGCCGGTTCCCGGGGCCGGCTCCTGCTCGCCGGTGCGGAACCGACCGCAATGTGACGCCGCCCACCGGCCGCAGGTGCTATTGATGGACCACACGGCGCGGGGCCGTCGGCGCCTCGGCCACGAGCACCTCCGCGCGGTGCGGAGCCGAGCGAGGAGCCACCATGACCCCACGGCCCACAGGACGACTCGATCCGGGCGGCCACCTCGTGCTCGCCCGCACGTTCCGGGCCTCGGCCGAGGAGATCTGGGCCGCGGTGACGGACGCCGAGCGGCTCGCCCGCTGGTACGGGACGTGGCGCGGGGACCCGGCCTCGGGCCGGGTCGAGCTGCTCATGACCGCCGAGGACTGGGACCGGCCCGAGCCCCTGCTGATCCGCCGGTGCGAGCCGCCGCAGCACCTGGCGCTCACGCTCGGCACGGCGGCCGACGCCTGGCGCGTGGACCTCGACGTCGTGGACTACGGCGGGACGACCGTCCTGCAGCTCACCCACCGGTATCCCGACCCCGACGAGGTGGAGTCGGTCGGGCCCGGCTGGGAGTACTACCTGGACCGGCTGGTCGCCGCCGAGACCGGGGGCAGCCCGGACGCCGTCGACTTCGCACGCGACTACCACCCCGCGATGTCCGGGCACTACCGGCCGCTCGCCGAGCAGCTGCGGGCCCGGGCCTGACCGCGGCCGGCGCGCTCGGGGCCCGCGCTCACCCCCGGGTCCCTCACCCGGGGGTCGGGCTCGCGATCTGGATGAGGTTGCCGCACGTGTCGTCGAGCACCGCGGTGGTGTACGGACCGGCGACCGTGGGCTCCTGGACGAAGTGCACGCCGCGCTCGCGCAGGCGCTCGTACTCCGCCTGCACGTCCTTGACGCCGAAGCTGGTGAACGGGATGCCGTCGGCCACGAGCGCGGCCTTGAACGGCCCCACGGCGGGGTGCTCCGAGGGCTCGAGCACCAGCTCGACGCCCTCGGGCGCCTGGGGCGAGACCACGGTGAGCCACCGGGCGCCACCGGCGGGGATGTCGTGCTTGACCATGAAGCCGAGCTTGCCGGTGTAGAACAGCAGGGCCTGCTGCTGGTCGTCGACGAAGACGCTGGTGTGGGTGATCCGCATGGGACGGTCCTCCTCGGGTCGGACGGGGTCGTTCAGGAGTCGGCGCCGCCGACGCTGAACATCCAGTGGGTGCCGAAGCGGTCGGTGCACATCCCGAACAGGCCGCCCCAGGGCGCCTCCTCGAGCGGCATCGTGACGGTCCCGCCCGCGGTCAGCGTCTCCCACCAGCCGCGCATCAGGGCCTCGTCGTCGCCGCTCAGGGAGACCGCGACGTTGTCCCCGACCGTCAGCGCCATGCTGTCCGGGGTGTCGGAGGCCATCAGGACCATGCCGGCGTCCGTGGTGAGCATCGCGTGCATGACCTTGTCCTGCTCCGCGGGGTCGTCGCTGGCCCCGTACTCGCTGAAGCGGCTCACCGACAGCTCCCCGCCGAACACGGAGCGGTAGAACGTCATCGCCTCCTCGGCGGTGTCCCGGAACGAGAGGTAGGGATTGAGCAGCATGGGCATGGTCCGGCCTCCGCGTCGATCGGTCGATGTCCTCATCATGGCCCCGTCCGTGCCGCGGGGGAAGAGTCCCTGGGAAGCCGCCGCCGGGGTGCGTAACCTGGTGCGCATGAGCAGAACGCAGTACTACGTGGCGGCCAGCGCCGACGGGTACATCGCCGACCGGGAGAACCACCTCGACTGGTTGCTGCAGTACGGTTTCGAGGCCTACCAGGAGCACTACGACGCCTTCCTGGCCGACGTCGGGGCGCTCGCGATGGGGGCGAGCACGTACGAGTTCGTGCTCGGCCAGGGGGACTGGGCCTACGGCGACCTGCCGGTGTGGGTGTTCACCCACCGGGAGCTGCCGAGGATCGAGGGCGCGAACCTGCTCTTCGTCAGCGGGCCCGTGACGCTGCACGCCGAGGCGCTGACGGCCTCCGCGGGCGGGCGGAACCTGTGGGTGGTGGGCGGTGGCCGGCTCGCGGCCCAGTTCGCGGACGCCGGGCTGCTCGACGAGCTGTGGCTGACGTACATGCCCGTCGTCCTGGGCGGAGGCCACCCGGTGCTGCCGACCGAGGCCGCGCGCGACCTGCGGCTGCAGCGCACCACCCACTTCGAGGGCGGCGCCGTGGAGCTGCGCTACGTGCTGCAGGGCCCGGACCGGCAGGTGTGGCCCGAGTAGGCGCGACTTCTTGCCGGTCCCGGCACCGCGGACTACACTTCCCGCCACGGCACCGGCGGCCGATCCGCCGCTCCACCGGGGCCCGAAGGCCCCTCGTCGCAGGAACCCGCCATGAGCACCCAGAGCCCGGTCACGGGTGACCGCGCACGCGACCGAGCCCTGCGCCAGTTCGCGGAGCACCTCACCGGGGTCCTCATCGGACCGCAGGACCCCGGGTACGACGACGCACGACGGCTGTGGAACGGAATGGTCGACGTCCGTCCCCGCGCTGTCGCCCGCGCCGGGGCCGTCGCCGACGTCGACCCCTGCCTGGCCGCCGCCCGGCGCACCGGCCTGCCGCTGGCCGTGCGCGGCGGCGGGCACAGCATCGCCGGGCACAGCACGGTCGCGGACGGCCTCGTTCTGGACCTCGGCGGCCTGACCGGCGTGGCGGTGGATCCCGTCGCGCGCCTCGTGACCGCCCAGCCGGGAGCCACCCTCGCCCACGTGGACCGGGCGACCGCCCCGCACGGCCTCGCCGTGCCGCTCGGCGTGGTCGGCGGCACCGGGGTCGCCGGGCTCACGCTCGGCGGCGGCATCGGGTGGCTGACTCGCACCCACGGCCTGACCCTCGACAACCTGGTCTCCGCGGAGGTCGTCACCGCCGCGGGGGAGCACCTGCACGTCGACCGGACCGAGCACCCGGACCTCTTCTGGGGACTGCGCGGCGGGGGCGGCAACTTCGGCGTGGTCACCTCCTTCGCGCTCCGGGCCCACCCGCTGGCGTCCCCCGTCCTGGCGGGTGGCCTCGTCTACCGCCGCCCGAAGTGGGAGCGGGCGCTCGCGGCCTTCGAGGCGTGGACGCGGGAGCTCCCGGACGAGATGAACACCATCGTGTCCTTCGTGGTCCTCCCGCCGGAGTACGGGCTCGGGCACGAGGTGCTCATGACCGTCGGTCTCGCCTGGGCCTCGCCGCAGCACGGGCGCGGCCTGGAGCTCGTCGAGCGGCTGCGCGCGGCGGCGCCGCCCGACCTGGAGACCGTGGGCCCGGTGCCCTGGACCTCCTGGCAGACCGCGAAGGACCCGGTCTTCCCGGTGGGCTCCCGGGGGTACTGGAAGAACGTGGCCTTCAGCCGGCTGGACGAGGAGGTCGTCGCCGCCCTGGTGGCCGTGGCCTCGGAGATCACCTGGGTGGGCAGCGGCATCAACCTGCACTGCCTCCGCGGCGCCTTCGGCCGGGTGCCCGAGGACGCGACGGCGTGGCCCAGCCGGGCCGCACGGTTCTGGCTGAACGTCTTCGGCTTCTGGCGCGACCCGGCCTTCGACGTCCGGCTCACGGCGTACGCCCGGCGGGTGCACGCGGCCCTGGGGCCGTTCGCGGAGCAGGGCCAGTACGTCAATTTCCTGGGGGCGGAGCAGGGCGGCGACCCGGGGGCGGCGGCGCGGGAGGCCTACGGGCGCGCCAAGCACGAGCGGCTGGTCGAGCTGAAGAACCGCTACGACCCGGACAACGTGTTCCGCGGCAACCACAACGTCGTCCCGACGTCGTCCCGCTGATCCCGGCCGGGGTCCGGGGCCCGTGGTGCCGGGCGGTCAGACCGCCGCGGAGGCGCGCGGCAGCCCGTACCAGGCGGCCGCGTTGTCGTGCAGCACGGACGCCGCGGCCTCCGCGCCCAGGGTCTGCACGACCAGGCCGACGTCCTCGTCCCGGAACGGGCGCTCCGCCCGGGTGCTGGGCAGGTCGGTGCCGAAGAGCAGCGCCGACGGGTCGGCGGCGTGGATCCGGCGCAGCGCGTCCGGCACGTCGAGGTCGACGCGGCCGAAGCCGGTGGCCTTGACCTTCACCCCGTGCCCGACGAGCTCGAGCAGCAGGGGCAGCCCGGCCGCGCTCATGCCGAGATGGTCCACGCCCGTCCGCGGCAGCCGCCGCAGCACGGGGGCGAGGTGCTCCAGGGCCGCGGCGTCCAGGTAGAACTCGGCGTGCCACCCGGCGAGCTCGTGCACCCGCCGGGCCAGCCGCTCGATGCCGGCGGGGTCCGCGTCCGTGCCGCGGCGGAGGGCGAAGCGCACGGCCCGCACCCCGGCCCGGTGGAGCTCGCGCACCTGCTCGTCCGTGACGCCGGGCGGCAGTTGGGTCACCCCGGCGAAGCCCGGGCCGAGCTCCGCCAGCGCCGCGCGGAGGAAGGCCTGGTCGTGGCCCTGGAACGAGCCGCTCACCACCGCCCCGCCCACCACGCCCAGTCCCCGGACCCGCCGCCGGTAGTCCTCGGCCGTGAAGCACGGGGGCACGTAGCCCTGGTTCGGCACCAGGGGGAACCGCGGGTCGATCACGTGCAGGTGGGCGTCGATCACGTGTCGTCCTCCTCGGCTCGCCGCGAGGTCGTCCGCCGGGAGCGGAGCGCTGCTGCCACGGAGTCGACCCTACGCGGGGGCCACGGGGCGCAGGGGGCGCGGCGGGCCGTGCGGTCACTCCTCGTACGGGGGCCACAGGCTGGTCCCCAGCCTGACTTCCAGGCGGGCGACCGTGTACCCGTCCGGCCAGACGTGACCGTCCAGGATCCGCGACAGCGCGGTGTGGTCGACGCCGGCGAGCGCCCCGACCTCGCGCAGGGGCCGGGAGCCCACGGCCGCCCGCAGGTTCACCGCGAACAGCCTCGCCCGTTCCGCCACCGGGTCGTCGCAGATCTCGTCCGGCCAGGAGAGGCAGTGGTCCTGTGGTTCCGGTCGTACCCTGCTGGCCATGGCGTGCAGTCTAGGGACCGGCCCTGAGCATGAACCTGGTGCTCAGGGAGCGGGCGGACCGTAGCGGTGCTCGGGGCGGCCGGTGCTCCCGTAGCGGAGCTGGATCTCGACCGAGCCGTCCTCGGCCAGCGCGGAGAGGTAGCGCTGGGCGGTGGCCCGGGAGATGCCGACCTTGCGGGCGATCTCCGCGGCCGGGAGCGGGGCCCCGGGCTCCAGGGCCGCCAGGACGGAGGCCTCCGTCGCGGACCGGGTGCGCTCGCCGGGGGAGGAGGTCTCGCCGGGGTGCAGGGCGTGCAGGGCGCGGTCCACGGTCTCCTGCGTCAGCGCGTCCCGGTCGGCGAGCAACCGGCGGTACCGGGCGTAGGCCCGCAGGGTGCGGGCCAGCCGCTCGTTCGGGAACGGCTTGATGAGATAGGCCAGGGCGCCGCGGCGGACGGCGGTCCGCACGGAGGCGGGGTCGGCCGCCGCGGTGAGCATGATGACGTCGACGTCGAGGGCCCGGAGCAGGTCCAGCCCGAGCGCGTCCGGCAGGTAGACGTCCAGCAGGACGAGGTCGGGCTGGTGGGCGTGGACGGTGCGCATGGCCTGCTCGGCGGTGCCCACGGGGGTGAGCGCGGTGAAGCCCGGCACGGCGTTCACGAAGCCCGCGTGCAGCCGGCCCACGTGGAAGTCGTCGTCGACCACGAGGACCACCAGGTCGTCGCTCATCCTGCACCTCCTGCTGCGCCGGCGGACGGTTCCCCGCGGACGTCGGCCACGGGCTCGCGGACCACGGTACCGGGCAGGCGGGCGCAGAAGACGGCTCCCGGCCCGCCGGGGTGGCCCGGATCGGCCACCCACACGTCCCCGCCGCGCCGGCGGGCCAGCTCCCGGCTCAGGGACAGCCCGAAGCCCTGGCCGTGGACGTCGGGCAGCACGTCGAAGCGCGCTCCGCCGCCGTCCCCGGAGCCGCCGGACGGGACGGCGGTGGACCAGCCCTGGGCGAAGATCGGCTCGGGGTCCGGCACGGGCAGTCCGTCGCCGGAGTCGGCCACCACGAGGTGCAGCGTGCCCTCCCCGCCGGTCCAGTCGTCGAGCAGCTCGACCTCGACCCAGCGCTCCTCCGTCGCGCCCTGGACCGCGGCGCGGACGGCGTTGTCCACGAGACTGCCGATCACGGTGGTGACGTCCTGCGGGTCCGTGATCCGGCCGCGGACCAGGGTGTCCGCGCCGATGCGCAGGCTCACGCCGCGCTCGGCCGCCTCGACGCTCTTGGCCCCGAGGAAAGCCTGCAGATAGGGGTCCCGCAGCAGCTCGGCCCGCTCGGCCGGATAGCTCAGGGGCCCGGTCTCGGTCACCTCGGACACGTACCGGCGGGCCTCCTCGGCGTCGCCGATCGCCAGCAGCCCGGAGATGGTGTGCAGCCGGTTGGCGAACTCGTGGCGCTGGGCGCGCAGGGCGGTGCTGAGAGCTCCGACGGCGTCGAGCTGGCGGGTCAGGGACTGCAGCTCGGTGCGGTCCCTGACCAGCACCACCCAGCCGAGCGGGGGCGATCCCGGGCCGGCGGGCCGGACGGCGCGGGCCGAGAGGATGAGCACGTGCCGTCCGACGACCTGCTCCACCGCGGGGGAGGCGGGGGTCGCCGCGGCGAGCAGGGCGGCGAAGGACGCCGGCAGCCCCGCCTCGGCCAGCGGGGTCCCCACCAGCCGGGAGGGCTCCGCCACGCCCAGCAGCCGTGCGGCCTCGGCGTTGACCACCGTGATGCGGTGCTCGGGCGAGACGCCGATGACGCCCTCGTCGACCCCGCGCAGCACCGCCTCCTGGTCCTGGGCGAGCGCGACGATCTCCTCGGGCTCCAGACCGAGGGTGAGCCGCTTGAGCCGGCGCGCGATCGCCGCGGAGGCGGCCGCGCCGAGGCCCAGGGCGCCGAGGGCGGTGGCCGCCACGGGAGTGATGTCCTGCCGGAGGCTGGCCAGCACGTCCTCGCGGGAGATCCCCACGCTCACCGCGCCCACCACCGCCGAGTCCGAGCCGGGGGCGTACACCGGGACCTTGGCCCGGGCCGAGTGGCCCAGGGTGCCGCGCTCCTGGCTGGTGACCTCCCGCCCGGCCAGCGCCTCGGTGGGGTCCGTGCTCACGGGCAGGCCCAGCAGCTCGGGGGTGGGGTGGGAGAGCCGGAGCCCGCTGTCGTCGGTGATCACCACGAAGAGGGACTCCGTGCGGCGGCGGACCTCCTCGGCGGAGGACTGCAGGGAACCCCGGGCCAGCACGTCCGGGTCGAGGTCCTCGGGGCCGGCCGGGGCCAGGTCGGCCACGCCCGCGCGGACGTCGTCGGTGGCGGCCACGGCCCGGGCGATGGACAGGGCCTGGTGCTCGGCGTCCCGGCCCAGGCGCTCGTAGGTCAGCCAGCCGTAGACGCCCCCGCACAGGGCCACGACGACCGTCACCACGGCGAGGTGCAGCAGCATCATCCGGGCCAGGAAGCCGGGGCGCTGCCGGAGCGCACCGGGTACCGTCACTGTCTCTCCTCGGGGCCGGGCGTGGTCTCGTGCGCGACCGCCGCGTGTGCTGCACCCCACTCTACGGGCCGGGGTGCGGCCCGGGTCCCGACCCCGATGGTCCTCCCGGGCGGCCCCGGGCGGCGACCCCGGGTGCGGGGGCGGAGGCCCCGGCGGGTCAGAGGTCCGCGAAGAAGCGGACGGCGTCCAGGTTCGGCAGGTTGATCTGGGCGTCGGCGGCCGCGCGCAGGGCGGGCTTGGCGTTGAAGGCCACGCCGAGTCCGGCGGCCGTGACCATGTCGATGTCGTTGGCGCCGTCGCCCACGGCGATGACGTCCTCGGGGGCGACGCCCAGCTCCCCGGCCCAGGTCCGCAGGCTGCGCTCCTTGACGGTGCGGTCCACGACCTCCCCGAGCACCCTGCCGGTGAGCTTCCCGTCGGCGACCTCCAGCGTGTTGGCGGTGTGCCGGGTGAGCCGCAGCCGTTCCGCGAGCGGGGTGAGGACCTCCAGGAAGCCTCCCGAGACGGCCGCCACGGCGTGCCCCTCCCGCAGGAACGCCTTGACGAGCACGTCCGCGCCGGGGGAGAGCCGCACGGCGGCCGAGACCTCGTCGAGCACGGACGCGGGCAGCCCCGCGAGGGCCTCGACCCGCGCGTGCAGGGACTGGGCGAAGTCCAGCTCCCCGCGCATGGCCGCCTCGGTCACGGCGGCGACCTCCGCCTCGCGCCCCGCGTGGGCCGCGAGCATGTCGACGACCTCCTGCTGGATCAGCGTGGAGTCCACGTCCATGACGAGCAGCTTCTTGCGCTCCGGGTCGAACAGGGTGGTCGGCACCACGTTGACGTCCACCCCCGGCAGCATCTGCTCCAGCGGGTCCGGGCGCAGGGCCGCGAGCAGGGCGGTGGCGTCCGATCCGGCCACGTGGGCGGTGAAGGCGTTGTAGCCGGGGACCCCCGAGTCGTGCCCGGCGGAGCCGGGACCGGTGACCCGCACGCCGGAGAACCGCTCGACCTCGGCGCCGGCGTCCTGCACCAGGGCGAGGATGCGCTCACGGGCCTCCGGGTCCGGATTCTGGGCGAACGCGATCACGGCGAGGTGGGTGGTCATGCGGCCAGTGTATCCGGGCCCCCGGACGCACCGGCCCGACGACGGGCGCCGGGGCGGGAACCGCCGCCGCCGGTGCCCTACAGTGGCCGGTATGAGTGCTGTGGTGGAGATGGTGGACGTCAGTGTGGTCCGTGGCCGGAAGACGCTGCTGGAGTCCGTGGACTGGGTCGTCAACGAGGGCGAGCGGTGGGTCGTGCTGGGCCCCAACGGGGCCGGCAAGACCACGCTGCTGTCCATCGCCGCCGCCCGGCTGCACCCCACCCGGGGAATGGTGGACATCCTCGACGAGATCCTCGGCGCGGTGGACGTCTTCGAGCTGCGCCCCCGGATCGGCCTGAGCTCCACGGTGCTCGCCGCCCAGATCCCCGAGGCGGAGACCGTGCGCAACTGCGTGGTCACGGCCGCCTACGGCGTGACCGGGCGGTGGATCGAGAGCTACGACGACGCCGACGAGGCCCAGGCGCAGGAGCTCATGGCCGCGTGGGGCATCGACCACCTGGCCGAGCGCCGGTTCGGGTCCCTGTCCGAGGGGGAGCGCAAGCGCGTGCTCGTCGCCCGGGCCCTGATGACCGACCCCGAGCTGCTGCTCCTGGACGAGCCGGCGGCCGGCCTCGACGTGGGCGGCCGGGAGGACCTGGTGGCACGGCTGGACGAGCTGGCCCGGGACGAGGCGTCCCCGGCCGTCGTCATGGTCACCCACCACCTGGAGGAGGTGCCCGACGCCTTCACCCACGCGCTGCTGCTGCGCGAGGGACGGGTGGTCGCCTCCGGGCCCGTCCGCCAGGTCATGACGCAGAAGAACCTCTCCGAGACGTTCGGGCTGCCCCTCAAGCTCGTGCAGGTCGGCAACCGCTACGCGGCGTTCGCCCGGTCCTGACCTGCTCCGTGGCCGCGTTCCCCTCCGTGCTCCTGTCCGCGCCCCCGCTCGTGCCCCGGTCCGCGGGCGGCGCCGGCGAGTTCGTCACCGGTCTCCTCGCCGACCTGCCCTTCGAGGGCTGGCAGGTGGGCCTGATCCTCCTCGCGGGGGTGTGGGCCGGACTCATCAACACCATCGTGGGCTCCGGGACCCTCGTGACCTTCCCCGTGCTGGTCACCATGGGCGTGCCGCCGGTGACCGCCTCGATGTCCAACGCGATGGGCCTGATCGCCGGCAACCTCACGGGCGCCTGGCACTACCGCCACGAGCTCAAGGGCGTCGAGCGGACCCTCCTGAAGCTCGTGCCGTTCTCGGTGGCCGGCGGCGTCATCGGGGCGGCGCTGCTGCTGCACCTGCCCGAGTCCGTGTTCGGATACGCGGCGCCGGCCCTGATCGTCGTCGCCCTCCTGTTCGTGATCTTCCAGCCGCGGCTCCAGGCGCTGGTGCGCCGCCGCAAGGACAACCAGGCCGAGGCCGCCGCCGCGGCGGCGCGGGCGCGCGGGGAGACCCCGAGGCCCCTCGACCCGGACCGGGCACCGCAGCCGGCGTCCCTGTACGCCCTGGTCTTCCTGGCCGGCGTCTACGGCGGCTACTTCGTGGCCGCCCAGGGAGTGCTCCTGCTCGGCATCCTCGGCGTGTTCCTGCTCGCCTCCCTGCAGGCCGCCAACGCCGTCAAGGTGGTGCTCGTGGCCCTCGTCAACATCGTGGCCGCGGTCTCCTACGTCCTGTTCGCCCTCGACCGGATCAACTGGTGGGTCGTGCTGCTCATCGCCGTGAGCTCCACCGCGGGCTCCTGGGCCGGCGCCAAGATCGGCCGCCGGCTCTCCCCGGTGGTGCTGCGCACCGTGATCGTGGTGCTGGGCGTCGTGGCCCTCGTCAACCTGGTGTCCCGGCTGATCTGAGGGCGGCCGCGGGCCCCGGCACCGTGCGGAGCCCGCGCGGCCGCCCACGTCCGGGCGGGAGCAGGTCCCGGGGACGGCACCGGCTACGATCGGGGCGACGCCGCCCCGACCAGGGTGCCGGCCACAGGGCCGCACGCCCACGCTCCCGCCGACCCGAAGAGACCCCGTGACCGACTTCCCCCACCTGATCCGCCTCGAGAGCGCCGACGACCCCCGGGTCGCCGACTACGCCCGCCTGACCGACGTCAAGCTGCGGCGCAGGCTCGAGCCCGAGCGCGGCATGTACATCGCCGAGTCCTCCAAGGTGCTCCGCCGGGCCCTCGCGGCGGGGCACGTGCCCCGCTCCTTCTTCATGGCGGACAAGTGGCTGGAGGACCTCGCGGACGTGCTGGTGGCGCACCCGGACGTGCCCCTGTACGTCGGCGCGGACGAGGTGCTCGAGCAGATCACGGGCTTCCACCTGCACCGCGGGGCGATCGCGGCCATGCAGCGCCCGGAGCCCGTGGAGCTGGAACGGCTCCTGGCGTCGTCGCGGCGGATCGCCGTCCTCGAGGACATCGTGGACCACACCAACGTCGGGGCGATCTTCCGCTCGGCCGCCGCGCTCGACGTCGACGCCGTGCTGGTCACCCCCCGCTGTGCCGACCCCCTGTACCGCCGGGCCATCCGGGTCTCCATGGGCACCGTGTTCCAGGTCCCGTGGACCCGGCTGCAGCACTGGACCGCCGATCTGCAGCGGATCAAGGACGCCGGCTTCACCACGGCGGCGCTCGCCCTCGGCGACGACTCGCTCACCCTCCAGGAGCTGTCCGCCCGCCGGGACGAGAAGCTGGCGCTGGTCCTCGGCACCGAGGGGGACGGGCTGAGCGCGGCCACCGTCCACCACGCGGACCTCACCGTCCGGATCCCGATGTCCCACGGTGTGGACTCCCTCAACGTGGCCGCCGCCTCGGCCGTGGCGTTCTGGGAGACCCGGCCCGCCCGGTGACGACCGGGCCGCCGGGGAGGCCCCGGCACGGCTCCTCGTGCGCGACGGCCCCGGCGGCCGCAGCGGGTCACAGTTCGGGCGTCGATCACCCTCCGACCAGTGCTGTTGGCATCCGTGAAGTCTATTCTGGGAGGGTCTGCGAGGCCCGGTCCGAGAAACCGCGGCACCAGCCGGCGTCCGGGCGCAGAGGAACAGCAGGTGTGTCATGAAGAAGCTGATCTCGTGGCTGGCGGTCCTGGTGCTGGCCACGGGGCTGGGGCTGATCGTCCCCGGCAGCGCCTCCGCCGCGGCGCCGTACTGCGGCATCCGGTGGGGGTCCACCCCGGAGTACTCGGAGGTGTACACGGGCGATGTGATCACCGGCGTGCGTTCCGGCCGGCACGCGTGCTTCGACCGTCTGGTCGTCGACCTCCGCGGGGACGACGTCCCGGGGTATCGCGTGGCGTACACCGCCGTCACCGAGCAGGGTTCGGGACGGGCGGTCCCCCTGCGCGGAGCGGCCGATCTGCGGATCATCGTCCACGCACCCGCCTACAAGGACGGCAGGGCCACCTACCTCCCGAAGAACCGGCGGGAGGTGGTGGACGTCAGCGGGTACCGGACGTTCCGCCAGGTGGCCTGGGCCGGCAGCTTCGAGGGGCAGACCACCATCGGCCTCGGCGTGCGCGCGCGGCTGCCGTTCCGGGTCTTCGTGCTGGACGGCCCGGGGAACGGCTCCCGGCTCGTGGTCGACGTCGCGCACCGGTGGTGAGCCGGTCCCAGCACCGGGAACCGCCGGGCGAGGGGCCCGGCACGTGCCGAGCCCCTCGCCCGGCCCGCACGGGCGTGAATTCCCGCCGGGGATCCGGTACGCTGGACCGCTGGTGCCCGATGCCCCCGCCCTTCTCGAACCGCGCGGACGGACGACGACGGCGCACCGCCCACCGAGCGAAACCGTGGCTGGCAAAATCCAGGCACCAACGAAAAGGTTTGAACCCCATGAAGACTGACATCCACCCGGACTACCACCCGGTCCTCTTCCGCGACCTGGCCTCCGGCAAGACCATCCTGACCCGGTCCACCGCCACCTCGCAGAAGACCGAGACGTGGGAGGACGGCAACGAGTACCCGATCATCGAGGTCGAGATCTCCTCGGAGTCCCACCCGTTCTACACCGGCAAGCAGCGCATCATGGACTCCGCCGGTCGCGTGGAGCGCTTCAACGCCCGCTTCAAGAACTTCGGCAAGTCCAGCAGCTGACGTTCGTCCCGCTCGCGGGGCACAGCACCATCGCGCGCAGGCCCGGACCGCACAGGTCCGGGCCTGCGTCGTCCCCGGGGGCCCGGGCGTAGGCTGTCCCGGGACCACCAGCAGGACGGATCGAACAGCAGCACAGGACGGCGGGGAGGCGCGGATGACGCAGGAGCGGCGGCACGGGGAGTTCAAGGTGCAGGGCGGGAAGCTCGTGGTCGTGGACCTGGGCGTGGCCGACGGCCGGCTGGTCGACGTCTCCGTCAACGGGGACTTCTTCCTCGAGCCGGACGAGGCCCTCGTGGACATCAACGCCGCGCTGACCGGCCTCGGCGAGCACGCCACCCAGCAGGAGATCGTCGGGGCCGTCGAGGCGGCGCTCGCGGACGACGTCGTGCTGTTCGGCTTCTCCCCGCAGGCGATCGCCACTGCCGTCCGCCGGGCGCTGGCCCACGCCACCACGTGGGACGACCACGCGTGGGAGATCATCCCGCCCACGGTCCGGCCCACCCTGGAGAACCTGGCGCTCGACGAGGTCCTCGCCCGCGAGGTCGGCGCCGGCCGGCGCCCGCCCGCCCTGCGGCTGTGGGACTGGGAGGAGCCGTCCGTGGTGATCGGCTCCTTCCAGTCCCTGCGCAACGAGGTGGACGCGGAGGGCGCCCGGCGGCACGGCATCTCGGTGGTGCGCCGGGTCTCCGGCGGCGGGGCCATGTTCATGGAGGCCGGCAACTGCATCACGTACTCGCTGTACCTGCCCCAGACCCTCGTGGACGGCCTCAGCTTCGCCGAGTCCTACCCGTTCCTCGACCGGTGGGTCATGCAGGCGTTCCAGGAGATGGGGCTGGAGGCGTTCTACGTCCCGCTCAACGACATCGCCACGGAGCACGGCAAGATCGGGGGCGCGGCCCAGAAGCGCTTCGCGGGCGGCGGCATGGTCCACCACGTGACCATGAGCTACGACATCGACGCCCAGAAGATGACGGAGGTCCTCCGGATCGGCCGGGAGAAGCTCTCCGACAAGGGGCACCGCTCGGCCAAGAAGCGCGTGGACCCGCTGCGCCGGCAGACCGGCATGGCCCGGGCCGACGTCGTGGACAAGCTCATGGAGGTCTTCGCGGGGCGCTACGGGGCCGCGCAGGGTTCCGTCCGCGAGACCGAGCTCGCCGCCGCCCGCCGGCTGGTGGCCGCGAAGTTCGCCACCCCGGAGTGGATCACCCGGGTGCCCTGAGCCGCCCGCGGCACCTCGCCGGTCGAGTGCTCCCAGGCACCTGTCAGCCGCTTCCGAGCACGGGAGGCCTAGCATGAGCGGCACCGACCGCCCACCGACCCGGGAGCCCATCATGTCCGTCGACGACCGCGACGCCGCCCGCGGCGTCCACCCCGCCGACCGGGACGCCGACGGCGTGGCCGTGCCGCGGCACCGGCGGCACCCCGTCCGCCGGGTGCTGCTCGTGCTGCTGGGTCTCGTGCTGGTCCTCGCCCTGGCGGCCGGTGCGTTCGTGTGGAACCTGGGACGGACCTTCGACGCCCGGAAGCAGGTCGTCGAGGACGCGTTCCCGCCGGAGGGCGGACGGCCCGCCGCGGGCTCCGCCCGGGACCGGGGCACCACCGTGCTGCTGCTCGGGGCGGACAGCCTGCCCGGCGGGCGGGCGGACGTGGGCGTCGTGGGGGAGCGGGCGGACACCATCATGCTGGTGCACCTGCCCGAGGACGGCGGGGAGGCCTACGTGCTCTCCGTCCTGCGGGACACGTGGGTGCCGATCCCCGGCGTGGGCGAGGCCAAGATCAACGCCGCGCTCGACCTCGGCGGCGTCCCGCTGATGGTCGAAACCGTCGAGGAGCTCGTCGGCACCCGGGTGGACCAGGTCGCCGAGGTGGACTTCGCCGGCTTCCAGGCCCTCACCGACGCCCTGGGTGGGGTGACGATCGACGTGCCGCAGGACTTCGTCTCCAACGAGGGGATGACCTTCGAGGCGGGGCCGGAGCACATGGACGGGGAGCGGGCCCTCGAGTTCGTCCGGGAGCGCAAGGCCTTCGAGAGCGGGGACTTCCAGCGCGTGCAGAACCAGCGCAGCTACGTCCGGGCCGTGCTGGAGCGACTGCTCGGCCCGCAGACGTTGCTCAACCCCGTGCGGCTGCACACCGTGGTCACCGACTTCTCGCCCTACCTGACGGTGAGCGAGGGGCTCGACTCGTCGTGGCTCGCGGGACTGGCCCCCGACCTGGCCGGGCTCTCCGCCGGGGACCTGCACCTGTCCACGGCACCGCAGCTCGGCCTGGGGGTGTCCCCGGACGGGCAGTCGGTCGTGGTGCCCGACCTCGAGGCGATGGCGGGGATCGGCGCGGCCATCTCGTCGGGCGATCTGGGCGGATATCTTGCTACGCTGAGCCCTGACGATCAGTAGCTCCCCGCCGGCGCCCGTGACCGGCGCGGACCGACTTCCCCCGCCCGCAGCACGCCCCGTGATCGACCGGGACGGCCCCTCTTGACCCCCGCGAGAAGGCCATGCCGCACACCCCCCGCCCCTTCAGTCCGGACGACGAGCCCCAGGCCTTCTGGCTGCCCGCGGCCCGTGCCCTCCCCACCGGTGCGGCCCGGCCCGCCGCCCGCGCCCTGCTGCGCAGTCCCTGGCCCGAGGCCGGTGCCGCCGTGGCCCGCGCCCTGGGCCCGGACGCCGCGGCGCAGCGGCGGCTCGAGGCACGCCTCCGCCGCGCCCGCCGCGGGAGCCCCGCGCCGCGCACGGCCCGCCGGCTCGCCGAGGCGGCCCTGTCCGCGGGCCGCGTGGCCGAGGCGGACCGGCTCCTGGCGCAGGTGCCGCCGGACACGAGGGACCTCGCCGGCACGAGAGCCCGCCGGCACCGCCACGTCGGCCGGATCTCGGAGGCCGTGGTCGAGCTGCGGCGTGCCGCAGCCGCCGGGCGGGCCACACCGGGGGAGCGGCGCCGGCTGCTCCACTACGAGGACGAGCTGCGGCTGCTCTCCGGCTGGCGCCCGGCCCTCACCCCCGTGGTGGGCTACCGTCCGGAGCCCGCGTCCGTGCTGCACGTGCTCGCCGAGGCCCGGCCGCGCGCCCGGGGGCGGCGCGCCCCGCGCGCCCACTCCCTGCTCTCCGCGACCGTGGCCCAGGGCTGGACCGTGACGGCCGTGACACGCCCCGGGCCCGCGGCCGCCGTCGGCAGGGCGCCCGGGGCGGACGCCGAGGTCCTCGACGGCGTCTCCTACCACCGGTTGCTGCCCGCCGGCCGGGCACCGACCCCCACCGCACGGCTGCAGCGGGAGGCGCAGGCCCTGCTCGAGCTCGCCCTGCGCGCGCGGCCCGCGGTGCTGCACACCACGAGCCGTGCCGGCAACGCCCTCGTGACCCGCGCGGTGGCGGAGTCGCTGGGCATCCCGTGGGTCTACGAGGTGCGGGAGCTGCCCGCCGACCGGTGGGCGGCCTCCCGCCCCGCCGAGGCGGCCACGAGCGAGCGGCACCGGCTCGAGAGCGCCCGCGAGGTCGAGGTCCTGGCCGCCGCGGCCGACGTCGTGACCACGAGCCGCGCCATGCGCGAGCGGGTGCAGGCGCTCACACGGGCTCTTCCGGGCGGCCCGGTGCCCGTCCGCGTGGCGCCCCCGGCCGTGGACGGTCCGTACCTGGCGGATCCCCGCCCCCTGCAGGAGGCGCGCCGGGTCCTGGGGCTGCCGGAGACGGCCCGGGTGGTGGGCGCGGTCGCGGACCTCGTGGAGCACGAGGGCCTCGACGACCTCCTGCGCGCCGCCGCCCTCGTGGCCGCCGACGTGCCGGAGCTCCTCGTGGTGGTCGTGGGCGACGGCCCGGCCCGGGCCGAGCTCGAGGAACTGGCCGTGCGGCTCGGCCTGGGCGGGCGGGTCCGCTTCGCGGGACGGGTCCCGGACGAGCAGGTCGTGCAGTACCACCAGGCGTTCGACGTGTTCGTGGTCGCGCGCAAGGACCGCCCGGTGACCCGCACCGCGGCCCCGACCGAGTCCGTGGAGGCCCTGGCCACCGGGACCCCGGTGGTCGCCACCCGGCTGCCCGTGCTCGCCGAGACCGTGACCGACGGCATCACCGGCATGCTCACGCCGCCGGAGGAGCCCGAGACCCTCGCGACGGTCCTGCGGATGATGCTCGAGTGCCCCGCCGTGCGCCGCTGCCTCGGGGTCGAGGGCCGGCGGCGCATCGTGCCCGGGCGGACCTGGCCCGGCGTGGCCTCGGCCGCCGCGGAGGCCTACGACCACCTGACCGGACGCGCCCGGTCCGAGGAAGAGTCGGCCTGAGCGCGGTGGGGTCTCAGAGCAGACCGAGGCGTGCGAGGCGGCGGCGTGCGGCGGCCTCGCTCGGCCCGGTCTCGCCGAGCGCCCTGCCGACCACCGCCAGGGTGAGCCCGGCGGCGCTCCGGGTCGGCAGCGGTACCGGGCCCAGCCGCGGACGGCCGAGGCCGAGCAGCTCCAGCCGGTCCTGCGGCATCGAGTCCACGACGGCGGCGAACAGGGCGCGGTAGCCGGGCAGCAGCACGGGGTCCAGGGGCGGGCGGCGCAGGAACGCCACGACGTCCTCGACCCGGTCCCCACCGGCCAGCCGAGGGCCGTAGGAGCGCAGGCGCTCGTCCAGCTCCGCCTCGGAGCGCGGTGGCCGGGCCACGCCCATCAGCCGCCCGGCCACCGCCCACTCCCGCACGTAGGCGTCCGGCCCGCCGGGAATCGTCCCGCCCCACCGCTGGTGGCAGCGCAGGAAGGCGTCGGTGAACGCCAGGTGGACCCACTCGGCCAGGTCGGGGTCGTTCGCGCAGTAGGGACGGCGCACGCCGTCGGCCCCGGTGTAGCTGCCGCGCACGCTCTTGTGCAGACGGCGGACGTGCGCCGAGGCCCGGCGCGCGGCGGTCGTGTCCCCGTAGGTGACGGTGAAGATCCACCGGATGGTCCCGGCGAGGCGTCCCAGCGGGTCCGTCCGGTAGTCCGAGTGCTCGACGACGCCGGCCAGTGCTCCCGGGTGCAGGGCCTGGGTGAGCAGGGCGCGCACGCCAGCGGGGATGGTCGCCATCGACCCGTGCACGGCCCATACCGCCGAGCCGGGCCGGAAGTGCCCCGCGTCCTCGCCGTCGGCCAGCGCCAGCTCCCACTCGGGCACGCGGTCCGCCCGACCGGCGAACGTCGTGCGCAGCCTGTCCTGCAACGGGGCCATCAGTCCCACGCCGGTCTCCTCTCCGCTCCCGGTGCTCTCCGTGCCGTCCATCATGGCCTGCGCCCCCGACATCCGCTGGGGATTCGACACCTTCTGGGGCGTCGACAGCTCATGGGGCTCCGGCAGCTCCTGGGCCTCGACATGTCCGGCACGGGTCCGGGGAACGGGTCGCACGGGGGCGGGCGGCGCGGGGGGAGCCGGCGACCGGCGCGGCAGCCGGCGACGGCGGGGCCGGCGCGGCCGGCACGGTCAGGACCCCTCCGGGCCACCGGCGACCAGCGAGGCCAGGGGCGCGCCCTCGAGGAAGTCCACCAGAGCGGGCGAGCGGGTCACCACGGTCTCCTGGTAGCGACCCGGCAGCTCGGGGTCCTTGCCGATGACCAGCTGCTCGACGTCGTCCTCCAGGAACATCGCCAGGATCCCCCGCAGCAGCTCCAGCACCGTCCCGTCGCGGAGCATGCCGCGCACGGCGCCGGGCACGCGGACGGTGCGCTCGCCGTCGAGCACGACGTCGACGAAGTCGGGGGTGTCGCTCTCCGACCAGCGCGCCGTGCTCGCGGCCGCGATCGTGCCGGTGACCTCGACCGTGAGGGTGACCACGATGGTCGCCTCCGTCAGCGCCGCCTGGATCTCCTCCGCCCGGCGCCGGTCGCGGCGCCTGCGCCAGCGGCTCGGGCGCACGCGGTCGACCACCAGGTACTCCAGCTGCAGCTTGCCGCGGCAGACCTCCAGGAAGGACACGGTGACGGCCTCGGCGGGGCTGCCGCCCCGGACGGCGGCGTAGGCCCGGCGCAGCAGGTCCTGCAGGTCGGTGGAGCCGCGGGCCAGCGTGGGCGCCGAGAGGCTCACGGGCCGGCCGTGGGCGTCGAGGCAGCGCACCGTGATCGGGACGCGTGCCACCGTGGTGTCGAGGGGGGAGTCCACGCTGACGTCGAGCCTTCCTGTGAGGACGGGGAGTGACCCCATCATAGATGCGCACGCATTGTCCGGGTCCTGCGCGCGCCGTCCCCCGTTGTGGGGACGAGTCCGCTCCCACGAGGGGCGACGGCCGGCCCGGTCGGTGCTCGCGCCGTCCGGGCCGGCCGTCGCCGGAGCGATCAGGGCCAGGAGCCCTCCTCGGCGTGGGCGATGAACAGCTCGCGGACCTCGCACCCCCGGGGCTGGGCGAGGGCGAACAGGACGGCGTTCGCCACGTTCTCGGGATCGTTGAGCTGGGAGTCGTCCTGGGGCTTGTACTGCTCGTCCCGGTCGTCGAAGAAGCGCGTCTTCATGCCGCCGGGGATGAGCTGGGTGACACCCACCTCGCCCTTGAGCTCCGCGGCGAGGGCCTGGCTGAAGCCGAGCACGCCGAACTTGGACGCACAGTACGCCGTGGCGTCCGAGACGCCCTTCAGCGCGAGGGTGGAGGCCACCGTGATGACCCGTCCCCGGGACTCCCGCAGCGCGGGCAGGGCCGCGCGCACCGTCGAGACGGTGCCGAACAGGTTGACCTGCACGACCTTCTCCCACTCGGCGGCCGCCACGTCCTCGAGCCGGCCGCAGCGGTCGATGCCGGCCGCGGTGACCACCGCGTCCAGGCCGCCGGCGGCCTCCACGGCCCGGCGCACCGTCTCGGTCACCGCGGCGGTGTCCGCCACGTCGACCTCGTAGGCGGTGACGCCGGTGAGCGTGCTGATGTCCCGGTCCAGGACGATCGGGGTGCCGCCGTTGTCGCGGACCGCCTCCGCCACGGCGGCGCCGAGTCCGGAGGCACCGCCGGTGATCAGCACCCGGCCGGGGCTGGTGGGCTGGAAACTCATGCAACTTCCTCTCTGCTGGGCACGGCCCCGCCCGCGGCGGGTGCCGCGGGCGGGGTGTGCTGCTCCACGTCGGAACAGGGTCAGGCCGCGCGGGTGCGGCGGCCTGGTCACTGCTACCGTATCCGGTCCCGGCCCGTTCGTAAGTAAGCTCATCAGGACGGCCCCCGAGGTGCGCACGCGCACGCCCGCCCGACGGAGAAGGAGTTCCATGACCACCGCAGCACCCGCCACCGCCCCGACGACCGAGCTCACCGTGCTGGACCCGCGGGACGGATCCACGGTCGGCACCGTGGCCGCGGCCACGGAGGAGGAGGTCCGCGCCGCCGTCACGGCCGCCCGTGCGGCCGCCCGGGACTGGGCCCGGACGTCTCCCGAGGAGCGCGGGAAGGCCCTGCGCGCCGCCGCGGACCGGCTGGCCGAGCACGCGCAGGAGCTCGCCGAGCTCAACGCCCGCGAGACCGGCAAGCCCGTCGAGGAGTCCCTCGGCGGGGTGATGGCCGGGGTCGGCACGCTCCACCAGTACGCGGAGCTCGGACCGGTGCACCGGGGGCACAGCCTGCGCGGCAGCGTGCTGGCGGCCGACTACACCGTCGCGGAGCCGCGCGGCGTCGTCGTCGCCCTCACGCCCTGGAACGACCCCGTGGCGGTGGCCGCGGGCCTGCTCGGCGCCGCGGTCGTCACCGGCAACACCGTGGTGCACAAGCCGAGCGAGCGCTGCCCGCACGTCGGGGCGCGGCTCGGGGAGATCCTCGCCGAGGCCCTGCCCGCCGGGGTGCTCGGCACCGTCAGCGGCGGCGCCGCGGTCGGGGAGCTGCTCACCGCGCTGCCCGGCGTCGACGTCCTCGCCCACGTCGGCTCCACCGCCACCGGGGAGGCCATCGCCCGGGCGGCGGTCGGCACCGGCGCCCACGTGGTCCGGGAGAACGGCGGCAACGACGCCCTGGTGGTCGACGACGACGTGGACCCCGTCTGGGCCGCCGGCCAGGCCGCCCTCGGCGCGTTCGCCAACGCGGGCCAGATCTGCGTGGCGGTCGAGCGGATCTACGTGCACCGCGGCGTCGCCGAGCCGTTCCTCACGGCACTGGCCGAGGAGGCGCGTCGGCGCAACACCGAGGGCACGCTCGCCCCGCTGGTCGACGAGCGGATGCGCGAGGAGGTCCACCGTCAGGTCGCCGACAGCGTCGCCCGGGGAGCGGTCGTGCTCGAGGGCGCACGGGTGCCCGAGGGCCCCGGGGCGTTCTACCCGGCCACCGTCCTGCGCGGGTGCACCCCTGGGATGACCGTGATGACCGAGGAGACGTTCGGACCCGTGGCCCCGGTGCAGGTGGTCGACAGCTTCGAGGAGGGGCTCCGGCTGGCCGCGGCCGACCGCTACGGGCTGGCCGCGACCGTGCTCACCGGGCGGATCGCCCACGCCCAGCGCGCCGTGGCCGAGCTGCCGGTGGGCACGCTGAAGGTCAACAACGTCTTCGGCGGCGCCCCCGGTGGCGCCGCGCAGCCGCGCCGGGCCTCCGGCGCGGGCTTCGGCTACGGGCCCGAGCTCCTGGACGAGATGACCCAGGTCAAGGTCGTGCACATCGAGATGCCGCCGGCGGCGGACTGAGCACCGGCCGGCCCGGCGGCATCCGGGTCCGGGACGTCACCGCCGGCGCAGGGGCTCGAGGAGCCCTCGGACCCGGTCCGAGGGCTGCTCGCCCAGTTCCCGCGCCAGCTCGCCGCGGTAGTCCCGGAACGCCCGCCACGCCTCGGCCTCGTTGCCCAGGCGCAGGTGCGCGCGGAGCAGCAGGCTCACGGTGCTCTCGCGCAGGGGAGCGGCGTCGCGCAGCGTCCGGGCCAGCGCCAGGGCGTGGTGGACGTCGCCGTGGACGAGACAGAGCTCCGCCCGTTCCTCGACCGCGTTGACGTAGAGCTCCTGCAGCCGGGCCTGCTCCTCGAGCACCCAGTCGTCGTACCAGCCCGGCAGCAGGGCAACGCCGGGGCGGTCCAGCACCCAGGCGTCCTCGCTTCCGGCGGACCAGGACGCCACCGGGCGCACGAGCAGCTCGAGGAGGTGGTGCAGGTCCACGTCCACGGCCTCGGACAGTCCCAGGGCGCCGCCGCGGCACTCCACGGCCCCCGGCACGCGCCGGGACAGGGTGAAGACGGCGGTGCGCAGGCTGCCGAGCGCGTGGTCCTCCGGGCAGTCCGACCACAGCAGCCCGGCGAGGTAGTGCCGGGACCGGGGGCCGTGGATCGCCAGCGCCGCCAGCAGCCGCTGCTGCCGGGTCCCGGTCCGCACCCTGGTCCCCTGCACGGCGGCGTCCCAGCTCCCCAGCAGGCGCAGCGTGATCGTCCTTCCGTCGCCCATGACCTTGCTCCCCCCCGGCTGACCAGGCACGATGTCAGCGCCCGCGCTTCACCGCCATGCTGGGACGCGGCGCGGGGGAAGTCAACGACATGACGGGCCGCACGGCGCGTGCGACCGTCCCGGTCCCCGCCGGCCGCGCCGCGGGCCGGCGGGGACCGGCCGGGCGGCGGTCAGGACCACCACTTGTGGTAGAGGCGGTTGTCGCTGCCGATCCCGCAGACATCCACCCGGTTGCGGCTCCAGGAGACCGCCGAGGGGTTGTGCTGGACCCAGCCGCCGAGACTCTCCCAGTGGCTCCAGCCCTGGTCGTACCACTTGTGCCACACGGCGTGGTCCGTGCCGAGCACGAAGCAGTCGATCCGGCCGGGCGCCCAGGACGAGGCCCCCGTGCCGCCCCGGCAGTCGCCGCCGAGGCTCTCCCAGCCGCTCCAGCGGCGCCCGTTCCACCACTTGTGCCACAGGGCGTTGTCCGTGCCGATGCCGAAGCAGTCGATCCGGCCGTAGTCCCAGGAGACCGCGGAGGGGACGTGCCGCAACCGGCCGCCCAGGCCCTCCCAGCGGCTCCAGCGGCGCCCGTTCCACCACTTGTGCCACAGGGCGTTGTCGGTGCCGAGCACGAAGCAGTCCAGGCGGTTGCGGTCCCAGGACGAGATCCCGACACCGCCGCGGCACCGGCCGCCGAGGCTCTCCCAGCCGCTCCAGCGGCTCCCGTTCCACCACTTGTGCCACAGCGCGTTGTCCGTGCCGATGCCGCAGACGTCGATCCGGTCGCGGCCCCAGGAGACGGCGGCGGGGTTGGACTTCAGCCGGCCCCCGAGGCTCTCCCAGTCGCTCCAGCCGCGGGCGTACCACTTGTGCCACAGGGCCCGGTCGGTGCCGATGACGAACGTGTCGAGCCGGCCCCGCGCCCAGGAGGACACGCCCGTGCCGTACCGGCAGTCGCCGCCCAGGTCCTCCCACCCGGACCAGGCCGTGGTGGTGACGGGCGCGGCGAGGCCCGCGGGGGACGAGGCCAGGGCGGCCCCCGTGCCCAGCACGGCCCCGGCCGTGAGCAGATTTCTCCGTGACACCCCGCTGGGCGCGGCGGTGGTCCGGTGGTCGGTGAGGTCCTGAGCGGTCATGGCGTGCTCCTCGACGCGGGCGGGGCCGGCCGGTGGGACGGTGACCCGCCACGGTGGATGCGGTGGGCGCGACCGGAGCGGGCGGCGGACGTGGTCCCCGGCCGCCGGGACGGTCCCGGAACGGTCTCCCGGTCGCACGGACATCGTCCGGCCCGCGGTGTGATCCCGGCGTGACTACCGTCGGGGCATGTCGGGGCATGTCGGGGCATGTCGGGGCAGGTCAGGGGCGCGTCGTGCTGCCGCGGGCCGGGCTGCGGACCGCGGCGCCCGGAGGCGGGCTCAGAAGCGGCGGCGGACCCGGACGGTGTTGGCCAGCCGCCGCACCTTGGGCACGTTGGTGGAGAGCACGAGGTAGCCGGTGAGAGTGCCCACGGTGGTCGCCCCGCCGGCGATGAGGGGCACGTGGAACCTCCGCCACCGCTCCGGGTCGGACGCGAGGATGTGGGCCATGCCGTTGATCGAGGCGGCGATCACCGCGCCGGCCACCACCTGGTGGCCGATCTTCTCGCCCCGCTTGAGCAGCGGTTCGAACTCGTCGGCGCGCAGGTGGACGTCGAAGCCGCCGCGCTCCAGGACCACGATGAGCCGCCGGAGGTACTCGGGGGCCTCGACGCCCATCTGCACCGCGTCCTGCAGGATGTCGCGCAGCCGCTTGGCGAGGATCTCGGGGGAGAGCCGGTGCAGCACGAAGCGCTGCGCGTACGGCGTGAGGACCGAGACGAGGTCGAACTCCGGGTCCAGGCCGGTGCCCACGGACTCCGCCGTGACGAGCATCCGCAGGAACAGCGCGGACTCGCGCGGCAGGTGCATCCGGTAGCGGCGCAGCATCCCGATGAGGTCGCCCATCAGGTGGCCCACCCGCACCTCGTGCAGGGGCTTGTTCGAGTAGCGGCGCAGCAGGATCGCCACGTCCCGCTCGAGATTCTTCTTGTTGACGTCCTGCTCCTGCGAGGTCAGCCCGAGCAGCCCCGCGGCGACCCGCCGCGGGTTCTCCTGCACCACGCCGAGCATCAGGGTCACCAGGTGGTCCCGGAACTCGTCGGTGAGGGTGCCCATCATGCCGAAGTCGATGATGCCGATCCGACCGCCGGTCTCCACGAAGAGGTTGCCGGGGTGCGGGTCCGCGTGGAAGAAGCCGTGCTCGAAGATCATCCGGCAGATGGCCTCGGTCGAGTCCACGGCCAGCAGGTGCCGGTCGAGCCCTGCCTCCTCGAGCGCGGGGTAGTCGTTGATCTTGATCCCCCGGATCCGCTCCATCGTGAGGATCCGGGAGGTCGAGGCTTCCCAGAAGATCTCCGGGATGTGCACGCGGGGGTCGCCCATGAAGTTCTCGGCCATCCGCTGGGCGTTGCGGGCCTCCGTGAGGTAGTCCAGCTCGTCCCGCAGGGACTGGGCGAACTCGTCCGCGAGGCCCTCGAGGTCGAAGTGCTCCACCGCCGGCCAGTAGGTGGACAGCAGCTTGGCCAGCTCGGAGAGGATCTCGAGGTCCCGGTTGACCTCCTCGACGACGCCGGGGCGACGCACCTTCACGATGACGTCGACCCCCTTGTAGACGGCCGCGTGCGCCTGGCCGATCGAGCCGGTGGCGAGCGGCACGGGGTCGATCTGCGCGAGGATCTCCTCGGCCGCGGAGTCCGGCTCCGACTCGATCATCGCGCGGATCCGCTCCGGCGGCACGGGGGGCGAGTTGTCCTGCAGCCGCGTCAGCTCCTGCACGTACCGCGGCGGCAGCAGGTCCGGCCGGGTCGAGACGACCTGGCCGAGCTTCACGAAGGTGGGCCCGAGCTCCTCGAGGGCCTGCCGCAGGTGGACGGGCTGGCTGTAGAGCTTGTCGGGGTCGATGAGCCGGACCCGCGCCAGCGGTGCCCGCCACTCCTCCTTGATCCCGCCGAGGGCGAAGCCGAAGCCGTGCTTCGAGAGCACCTCGAGGATCTGCAGGAAGCGTTCCCGGCGGCTGATCATCGGCGGGCCGCTCCGGTGCTCATCCGGGCCAGATAGAAGGACATGAACCCGGTCGCGACGGCCACGATGAAGCACAGCGCGCTCACCAGCGGCTCGATGCCGAGGAAGACCGTGCCCACCCCGCCCAGCAGCACGGTCATGGCGAGCAGGGCCCACACGGCCGCGTGCACCCGGCCGAGCACGCCAGGCCCCGGGCCGGCGGAGGACCGCTGGGCGGACACGTCGTCGTCGTGCGCGGGCCGGTCGGTGCCGCCGGCCGCCGCCGCGGACACGGCCAGGCCCTTGCGCCACTTCTTCGCGTTGCGCGAGCGGTCGGCCTCCGCCGGGACGTAGGCGTCCGGGACGGGATGGCTGTCGGCGGGCGGCAGCAGCTCGGGGACGTCGTTGGGCAGCCGCTCGAACCACTCGGCGGGGATGTCCTCCGGGCGCGCGGCCTGGAGCGTCATCGAGACCTCGAAGGCCGAGCCCCGGATGGTGCCCCACACCGCGGTGAGCCGGTCCTGCTGGAAGGCGTGGTCGATGATCGGGATGAACTGCTGGGACATCTGGGTGGAGAGCCGGCCCACCTGGCGGCGCTCGTAGAGCACGTCGACGATGTCGAGGGTCTGCCCGTGGTGGTTGCGGACCTTGTTGGTCTCGAGGGTCAGCATCACGCGGCCCTCCCCGGACGGGGGGATGACGCTGTGCAGGTACTCGGCGAACTCCTGCTCGTCCAGGACCTTGATGGAGGGGCCCTGCGGCAGCACCGCCGCGTGCGTCGGGGGCGTGTTGAGCGGGAAGAGCAGGTCCGGGGCGGCGATCGACAGCCGCGCCGCGGCGTCGACCTCCGCCTGCCCGTCCTGGCGCAGGACCGTGGCCTCGAGCTTCAGCGGCGCCACCGGCGTGTAGCCGGAGGCGATGACCCGCGCGAGGTAGGGCCAGTACCGCTGCGCGTCCTGCTGGGCGAGGTGCCCGATCTTGTTGGGCCCGATCCGCACCGAGACCGTGTGGGGGTCGAAGGGGTTGTCCGGTTCCGGGACCAGCGCCGCGTTGCCCGTCCAGGTGCGCAGCTTGCCGAAGGACAGACCGCCGAACACCCGCATGATCTCGGTGTCGTAGAAGTTCTCCGTGACGATCTCCAGAGAGCCGCGGTCGTTGAGCGCGTAGTCGGTCATGGTCTCCCTCGATGGAGCTGGGGCATCAAGTCGTCCTCAGCATCTCACGATTCCCGGGACGCCCGGTTCATTGTCCGGCCCGTACGGTGTCCGCGCTGACTGGTGCAATGATGGCCGATCAGGACACCGGGCGGGCCCCGGTGGCCGTCCCGGGACGAGAGCCGGACCGGGAGCCGCAGAGGAGGCGCACGGATGCCCCAGGGCCAGGTCCCCCCGCCCGAGCCCGGCCGCCCGGCGGTGGACGTCGACGTGCTGCGCACGCTGTTCCTCAGCCCCGCCGACTGGATCCACCGCCGCGTGGAGTCCGTGCTGATGAGCCCCGACGGCGTCACCCGCCGGAAGGTCTCCCTCGACGTGGACCTCGCCGCGCGCGCCCCCTGGCCGGCCGACGCCGCCGGCCGGCTGCTGGTGCCCGTGACCATCCAGGCCAAGCAGCCCCTGCGCAACTTCGACGCCGTCTGCCAGGGCGACCCCGTCCCGGTCCTGAGCACGGAGGACAACGGCGCGCTCGCCGAGCTGCTGCTGCGCGGGCTGATCCCGGAGCAGCTGCCGCCGGCCGAGGCGGCCGTCCTGGCCCACGACCACGTCCCGGCGATCGTGCACGCCCCCGAGCTGCTCGTGGAGGACGCTCTCGACGGGTTCTGGGCCTACTGCGAGCACCTGCGGGTGGTCGTGCAGGAGCTCGTGGACCGGGGGATGCTCCCGGCGGAGGACGCCGAGCACTGGGATGCGGACCTCGCGCTGTTCACCACGGTGGCCGACCAGCTGGCCCGCGGCTTCCTGCTGACCTTCGCGCTGCCGGAGGAGTTCGCGGGACGCCGGCTCGTGCTCAAGTACTCGATGGACGAGCAGTACGCCGCCGGCGGGAGGCCGCGCGCCCGGGACCGGCTGCGGCACTGCTGGATGCCGTGGGTGGGGCGGGTCGGCCTGCACGACCTCGCGTCCTGCCGCAGCTTCCACCTGGAGCTCACGGTGCCCGCGGAGGTCCGGCTGCACGAGTTCACGGTGCTCTCGCACGAGGGCGGGCGCCCGGGCGGTGCGGGGGGATCTCACCGGGCGGTGGACCGGGTGCTCGCCGAGGACCGCACCGTGCGGCGGTGGCCCGGGGCGGTGCGCGGCCACCTGGCGCTGCGGCCCACGTCCCGCTTCGACGACGCCTTCTGCGAGATGGTGATCCTGCCGGCGCGGCAGGGGATCACGGCGTTCGCCTCCGTGGCGGTCAGCCTCATCACCGCGGTCCTGCTGCTCGTGGGGCTCGTGTCGACCGTGCGGGAGCACGTCCTGGGGCCCGGCTGGCAGGTGCCCTCCGCGGCGGCGTCGATCGTGATGTCCGTGGTGGCGGTGCTGCTGTCCTGGATCAACCGGCAGCCGGAGCACGACGTCTCGGTGCGCGTGATGCGCCCCCTGCGCTACGCGCTGAACCTGGAGGCCCTGGTCATGCTGATGCTCGCCGGCGCCGCGTCGGTCCCCTTCACCCCGGGGGCGGCCGCGGCGTACTGGGCGGTGCTCGTGCTGCTGCACGTGCTCTCGCTCGTGCTCGTGGCGCGCACCTGGTGGGTGCGGCGCTCGGTGGACCGGGGCTGGTACACCTCCCGGGCGCGGCGGCACGGCCGATGACCGGCGGCGCTCTGTTCAGTGGGACGGCGGCCTCCTACACTGGAGGAGTCACGGAAAGGATCCACCATGGCCTATGACGCCCGGACCGGTCCGCAGGCGCCCCAGCCGCGCCGCGAGCACCGCAACGACTCCAAGGTGAACCTGCTGCAGCTGGGCAACTCGTCGATGTCGCTCGGCCAGAGCCTCGACCGGCGGGTCTTCAAGTCCAACGAGGACGCCCAGCGCGCCGTCGACCGCGTGCTGCGCCGCTCGGGGCGCCCCGCCGCCTGATCCCGGCCCGCCCGGAACCGCCGGACCCCCAGACGCTCGCGATCCCCCCGGTGCCCACCGGGGGGATCGCCGTTGCCCGGGCCCCGGCGCGGGGGTGTCGGCGAGGGGTCAGGGCCGCGCCGCCGCCTGCGCCCGCAGCGCCCGCAGCAGGTGGTCCCGCTCCTCGACCAGGATCCGGCGCAGGGCCGCGGGCGCTCCGGCGTGGCTGTTCAGCCACAGCTCCGTGCGGGCGAGCACGGGGTGGTGCCCGGGGTCGTGGCCCGGTTCGAGGTCGGCCCCGCCGGGGTAGAGGCCGGCCACGATGCGGGTGGCCATCCCGATGGACCGGTGCGCCCAGACCTCCTCCAGCATGCCGAAGTACCGCTCGCGGTAGGGCTCCACCAGTTCGGCCGGGCCCAGCCGGAAGCCCTCGATCGTGGCGGTCAGCAGGTCGTTGGACAGCTCGTCACCGGTGATCGCCTCCCACGCCGCGGCCTTGGCCCCGGGCAGCGGGCGGGCGGCCCGGGCGCGGGCCCAGCCGACCTGCCCCGTGCGGGTCCGGTCACCGGCGTGCTCCCGCTCCAGGGCGGCCTCCAGCTCCGGGTCCTCGCCGTGGCCGGTGGCCGCGAGCGCCGTCCACAGCGCCCAGCGCAGCTCCGGGCCCAGCCGCAGCCCGGGCAGCGCGTCCCGCCCGCCGAGGAGGTCGCGCAGCCAGCCGGCGTGGCTGCCGTCGCGGCGGGCCGTGCGGGCGGTGAGCCGGGCGAGGGCCAGCTGCCGGTCGCTGCCGGGGTCGGCGCGGCGCAGCTCCCGGACGGCGGCGTCGAGCAGCCGCCCCCGCAGCCGGGCCCGGCGGGCGGTGGGGGTGAAGCGCTCCACGGCCTCCACGGCGTGGTCCACGGCGGTGCTGAACATCCCGGTCCGCGGCTCGGCGAAGCCGTGGTCCAGGACGGCGCCCACCCAGTCCCCGGGGTCGAGCTCGGCGTCCCGGGTCGCGTTCCACAGCCCGGACCACAGCTGGGCGCGGGCCATGTCGTCCTCCACGGAGGACAGGGAGCTCAGGGCCGTGGTGAGCGAGAGCGGGTCCAGGCGGGTCTTGGCGTAGGTGAGGTCCTCGTCGTTGACCACCAGCAGGGGAGCGGTGGAGCCCACGAGCTCGGGGACCTCCACGGACGCCTCGGCGGGCAGGTCCACGCTGACCGTGCCGGTGCGCACCAGGACGTCCCCGGGCCCGCGCTCGTAGCCGCCGAGCAGCAGCCGGTGCGGGCGCAGCACCCCGGGCCCGGGGTCCTGGAGCAGCGCGGCGAAGGTCACGGTGCCGTCGTCGTCCCGGGCGAGGTCCAGGGTCAGCGAGGAGACGCCGGAGGTGGCGAGCCAGGACTCGGCCCAGCCGCGCACGTCCCGCCCGGAGGCCTCCTCGAGCACGGCCAGGAAGTCCTCGAGGGTCGTGGAGCCGTAGGCGTGCCGGCGGAAGTAGGAGCGGCACGCGTCGACGAACGGCTCGTAGCCCACGAACGCGACGAGCTGCTTGAGCACCGCGGCGCCCTTGGCGTAGGTGATGCCGTCGAAGTTCTGCCGGGCGGCCTCGAGGTCCTGGACGTCGGCGACCACGGGGTGGGTGGTGGGCAGCTGGTCCTGCCGGTAGGCCCAGGCCTTCCGGCGGTCCGCGAAGGCGATCCACGCCTCCTCGAAGTCCGTGGCCTGCACGGACGCGTGGGCGCCCATGAACTCCGCGAAGGACTCCTTGAGCCACAGGTCGTCCCACCACGTCATGGTCACCAGGTCCCCGAACCACATGTGGGACATCTCGTGCATGAGGGTGTTGGCCCGTCCCTGGTACTGGGCCCGGGTGGCCCCGTCCGGGAACAGGTACTCCTCGGTGAAGGTCACCAGCCCGGGGTTCTCCATGGCCCCGAGGTTGTACTCGGGCACGAACGCCTGCTCGTACTTCCCGAACGGGTACGGGTAGCCGAACAGCTCGGTGAAGAACGTCAGGCCCTGGCGGGTGAGGTCGAACAGCTCCGCGGCGCCGGTGGCCGCGTCCAGGTGCTCGGCCAGCGAGGCCCGGCAGTACAGGGCCAGCGGCACGGACATCCGGCTGCCGTCCTCGAAGGAGTGCCGCCACTCGCCGGCGACCCGGTGGTACGGGCCGGCCAGCACCGTGGTGATGTACGTGGAGATCCGCTCCGTGGGGGCGAACTCGTGGCGCACCGCCCCGGCCCGCTCGGCCTCCGGGGCGGGGGAGACCGCCATCCGCACCCCGTTGGAGGAGACCTGCCAGCCCTCCGGGGCCAGGACCGTGAACCGGAACGACGCCTTGAGGTCCGGCTGCTCGAAGTTCGCGAAGACCCGGCGGGCGTCCGCCGGCTCGTACTGGGTGTACAGGTAGACCCGGCCGTCGGCCGGATCCACGAACCGGTGCATCCCCTCGCCGGAGCGGGAGTACCGGCCCCGCCCGGCCACCGAGACCTCGTTGCCGGCCTCGAGGGACGGGAGGCGGATCCGCGCGCCCTCGACGACGTCGTCCGGGTCCAGCTCCCGGCCGTTCACCGTCACCGACTCCACGGAGTGGGCGATGAAGTCCAGGAACGTCTGGGCGCCCTCCTCCGCGCCGAAGCGCACGGTGGTCACGGACCGGAACGAGTCCGCCTCCGGGTCCGGCGCGGTGGACAGGTCCAGCAGGACGTCGTAGCTCTCCACGGCGACGAGCTCGGAACGGTCGGCGGTCTCGCTGCGGGTCAGGTTGTCGTTGCGCACCGTGCCATTGAACCACCCGCCCCGCCCCCGGGCCCTGGACGGCGGACCGGCCCGCCGTAGGCTGGACCGCGAGCCCGCCCGAGCGCACAGGAGGACATCCGCATGGCCGACCAGGACCGCCGGACGCTGCTCGCGGGCACCCTGCTGGGGGCGGGGACCGCCGCTTCGGTGGTGGACCTCGCCGTCTTCCACCTCCTCCTGCACTGGCACCACTTCTACGACCTGTCCACCACCGGGGTCGCCCTCGCCTCGGACGGGCTCTTCCACGCCTTCGGCTGGTTCACCACCGTGGGCTCCCTCTTCCTGCTCGCCGACGTCCGGCGCCGCGGTACCGTGCCCTGGCGCCGCTGGACCGGGGGCCTGCTCCTGGGCCTCGGCGCGTTCCAGCTCTTCGACGGCGTGGTCCTGCACAAGGTGCTCGCGATCCACCAGATCCGCTACGGCGTGGACCTGCTGGTCTACGACGCCACGTGGATCGGCACGGCCGCGCTCGCGCTCGCGGCGGGCCTGCTCCTGCTCCGCCGCTCCCGGCCGGCCCGCGCCGAGCGCCCGGGACGATGACGCCCCACCACGGGGCCACCGGCTGGACCGTCCTGGAGGGGGCCGTGCTCGTCCTGCTCGCCCTCGGCGCCGTGGGCTGGGTGGCGGGCCTGTGGGCGGCACGGCACCGCGGCCCGTGGCCGGCGCACCGGAGCGTGCTGTGGTGCGCGGGGCTGCTCTGCGCCGGAGCGGCGCTGGTTGGCCCCCTCGCGGACGCCGCCCGCACCGGCTTCACCGCCCACATGGCCGGCCACCTGCTGCTGGGGATGGCCGCCCCGCTGCTCCTGGTGCTCGCCGCCCCCGTGACCCTGGCGCTGCGCGCGCTGCCCGTGGCCCGGGCCCGGGCCGTGTCCCGTCTCCTGCGCACGCCGCCCGTCCGCGTGGTGACCCATCCGGTGGTGGCCGGGCTGCTCGACGCGGGCGGCCTGTGGCTGCTGTACACGACCGGGCTGTACGGGCTGATGCACACCTCGTCGCTCGTGCACGCGGCGGTGCACCTGCACGTCCTGCTCGCGGGCTGGGTCTTCACCGCGGCCGTGGTCGGGGTGGACCCGAATCCGCACCGGGGCTCCTTCCCGCTGCGCGCGGGAGTGCTGATCGGCTTCCTGGCGTTCCACTCGGCGCTCGCCAAGCACCTGTACGGCCACCCCCCGGAGGGCGTGGCGGCCCCGGACGCCCGCGCGGGGGCGCAGCTCATGTACTACGGCGGGGACGTGGTGCACGTGGCGCTGGTCGTCGTGCTCTGCGCGCAGTGGTACGCCGCCGCCCGTCCGCGCGCCCGGCCCGCCCGGTCCACCGCCTGAGCGGACCGCGGGTCACGCCCCGGACGCGGCGTCCCGGCGCGCCTCGAGCTCCGCCACGAGCTCCTCGTGCCGGTCCTGGGTGACGGGGTGGGGACCGTCGGCGTTGACCAGGTACTCGTGCTCGAGCTGGCACACGACCCTGCTGTGCAGGACCTGCAGCTCCACGAGGGGCAGCGCGGAGAGCTCCGCGGGGAAGTCGCAGTCCGGGCCCAGGCACGTCTCGCAGTCCGGGGACCTCCCGGCACCGGTGCCGGCCGGGGACGGGACGGTGTCGACGCCGCTCATGCCGCCACCCCCTCCGCCCCGGCGCCGTGCCGCGGCGCGGGGGCCGGGACGTGCGCACGGACCGCCGGACGGGACGCCTCGGCGAGACCGAACGGCACCGGCCGGGTGAGGATCCGGACGGAGCCTCCGGGCTCCGGCGCGGGGCTCTGCTCGAGGGACCACCGCAGGAGGTCCAGGCCCTCCGGGTCCACGTGCTGGGCCCCCGTGAGGTCCACGGCGACGGCCGCGTCCGGGAACAGCGCGCGGGCTCGGCCGACCAGCGGGGTCAGGGTGCGGTGGTTGTGCTCGGTGAGATCGCCGGTGACCACCAGGCGCACGCACCGGGTGTCCAGCTCGATCTGCACGACGACGGACAGGGAGTGGTCCATGGAGGGGTCCTTCCACGACAGGACGTCACGGCCGGCTGCTCGACCCGTGCTGTCGATGGTAGATGCCCGTGACGTGGGTCACCAGATGCTGTGCCGAGTCGTTACGGACGTGAGTGTGCCCACAGCCGGCCCGCGGAGGGACCGCGGGCGCCGGTGCGCCCGGTAGCGTCGGAGCCATGCGCATTCTCGTGGTCGGTTGGTCCAGCGTCCTGCACGGCGAGGCGACGGCCGGCGACGTCCTCGCCATGGACGCCGTCGCCGACGCCCTCGGCACGGCGGGCGTCCCGCACGACGTCGCGTGGAGCGCCGTCATGTGCCCGCCCGGCGGGCTGCGGCTCGACGACGCCGAGCCCGCCGACTACACCCACCTGCTGTTCGTGTGCGGTCCGGCGACCGGGCGCTCGATTGCCGGGCTGCACGAGCGCTTCGCCCACTGCCGCCGGATCGCGGTCGGGGTCAGCGTCCTCGACCCCCGGGACCCCGTGACCGCCGGGTTCCACCGCGTCATCGCCCGGGACCGCCCCGGTGCCGGTGCCCACCGGGACCTGGCGGCACGGGCCGTGCCCGGGCTCGTGCCCGTCCTGGGCGTCTACCTCACCTCCGGGCAGCACGAGTACGGTGCCCGCCGCCGGCACGACGACGTCCGGGCGGGGCTGGAGGAGTGGCTGGGCCGGCTCGACGCCGCCCGGCTGCCGCTCGACACCCGGCTGGACCCGCGGGACTGGCGGCTGCCCGCCACCGCCGCCCAGGCCGGCTCGGTCATCGCCCGGCTCGACACCGTGGTGACCATGCGCATGCACGGCCTTGTCCTGGCGCTGCGGGCCGGCGTGCCCGCGCTCGCCGTCGACCCCGTCGCGGGCGGCGGGAAGGTCACGGCCCAGGCGCGGGCCTGGGACTGGCCGGCCGTGGTCGGCGCCGACGAGCTCGACCCCGCCCGGCTCGACGAGCAGCTGCGCTGGTGCCTGTCGCCGGCCGGGCGCACGGCGGCCGGGGCGCGGGCCACGATGACCCCGAGCGGTTTCGAGCAGCTCGACGAGCTCCTCCGGGACCTCCTCGCGGACCTGTCCGGGGAACCGGGCCGGGACGCCGACGACGAGTTCGACCGCGAGCTCGGCGCGGAGCTGCCGGCGGTCGGGGCGGCGGGCTCGCAGCGGCGCTGACGCAGGCCCTATGTCAGCCGCCTGATCATTTTGTGCCATACTCCGATCCATGAACTACCTGGGCGTCAACGCGATTTTTCACGACCCCGCGGCGGCTCTCGTCGTGGACGGCAGAGTGGTGGCGGCGGCGGAGGAGGAGCGCTTCTCCCGCCGCAAGCACGGCAAGCGTCCCGTGCCGTTCTCGGCGTGGGAGCTGCCCGAGCAGGCGATGCGCTGGTGCCTCGCCGAGGCCGGGCTGACGCCGGCCGACCTCGACGCCGTGGGCTACTCCTTCGATCCCGCCATCGCCGCCGAGATGCCGGACGACCCGTACGACCCGGTGCGCGTGGACTACGCCCGGCGGGCCCCCGGGTTCCTCGCCGAGGCCCTGCCCGGGCTGGACCGGGAGAAGGTCCGCTTCGTCGAGCACCACGTGGCCCACGCCGCCTCCGCCGGCCTCGCCGCCCCCGCGCGCACGAGCAGCGTCCTGGTGGTCGACGGCCGCGGCGAGGCGCACTCGCACCTGGCCGGCCGGTACCGGGACGGCGAGCTGGAGATCCTGCACCGCCAGGCGCTGCCCGAGTCCCTCGGCCTGCTCTACGAGTCCCTCACCGACCACCTGGGCTTCCTGCGCTCGAGCGACGAGTTCAAGGTCATGGCCCTGGCCTCCTACGGGCGGCCCCGCTTCCTGCCCGAGCTGCGCGAGATCGTCCGCGCCAAGGGCGACGGCGGTTTCTGCGCCCAGGCGCCCGACTGGACCCGCTTCGCGCCCCGCCGGATCGACGACGGCACGTGGGGCGGCGACCACGCCGACCTCGCCGCCTCGGTCCAGGCCGTGGTCGAGGAGGTCCTGGTGGACCTGGCCACCTGGCTGCACGAGCAGACCGGGGACACGGTCCTCACGATGGCCGGCGGCACGGCACTGAACTGCGTGGCCAACTCCAGGATCTGGCGCGAGACGCCCTTCGAGGAGGTCTGGGTCCAGCCCGCCTCCGGGGACTCCGGGACCGCGCTCGGCGCCGCCCTGCACCTGGCCCAGGAGGCCGGGGACCTGGGCGCTCCCCAGCCCACGGCGGCCCTCGGCCGCAGCTGGTCCGACGCGGAGCTCGCGCAGTGGCTGAGGACCGCGCAGGTGCCCTTCAGCACCCCGGAGGACCTCGCCGGCGAGGTCGCCGACATCCTCGCGGACGACGGCGTGATCGCCTGGTTCGACGGCCGCAGCGAGTTCGGCCCCCGGGCCCTGGGCCGCCGCTCCCTGATCGCCAACCCGATGCGCGCCGAGAACCTCGAGCGGCTCAACGACGTCAAGGGCCGCGAGCAGTTCCGGCCGGTGGCGCCCATGGTCCTCGAGGAGCGCGCCGCGGAGATCTTCAGCGGAGGCCCCCTGCCCAGTCCCTTCATGCTCTTCGTCCACGACGTGGCCCCCGAGTGGCGCGAGCGGATCCCCACCGTGACCCACGTGGACGGCACGGCCCGGATCCAGACGGTCACCGACGAGGACAACGCCGGGATCGCCGCGCTGCTGCGCGCCTTCGACGAGCGCACCGGCGTGCCCGTCGTCGTCAACACCTCGCTCAACACCGCCGGGCGGCCCATGGTCGACGACCCGCGCGACGCCCTCGAGCTCTTCGGCTCCGCCCCGGTGGCCGCGCTCGTGCTCGGCCCGCACCTGGTCCGCCGCGCTGCCTTCTTCCAGGAGGCCAAGTGACGGCCGCGCCCGGGACCTACGCCGTCGTCGTCCCCTCCGTGGGGCGGCCGACCCTCCAGTGGCTCCTGGACACGCTCTCCGCCCAGGACGTCGACGCGGACCACCCCGGCCCGCTCGAGGTCGTCGTGGTCGACGACCGGCCCGGCGACGTGGAGCCCCTGCGGCCCAGCGTGCCGGACAGCGTGGCCTGGACCGTGCGCACCGTCCGCGGCCACGGCCGCGGCCCGGCCGCCGCGCGCAACCGCGGCTGGCGCGCCGCCCGCCGCTCCGGGGCGGAGTGGATCGCCTTCCTCGACGACGACGTGGAGCTGCCCGCCGGCTGGGCCCAGCGCCTCGCCGAGGACCTCGCCGCCTGCGGGCCCGAGGTCGGCGCGACCCAGGGCCGGATCGACGTCCCCCTGCCGGGCCACCGCCGGCCCACCGACTGGGAGCGCAACACCGCGTCCCTCGAGGACGCCGACTGGGCGACCGCGGACATGGCCTACCGTGTCGCCGCCCTCGAGGCCGTCGGCGGCTTCGACGAGCGCTTCCCGCGGGCCTACCGGGAGGACGCCGACCTCGCGCTGCGCGTGCGCCGGGCCGGATGGCAGCTGGTGCGCGGGCAGCGCCGGATCACCCACCCCGTGCGTCCCGCCGACGACCTCGTGAGCCTGCGCGTGCAGGCCGGCAACGCCGACGACGCCCTGATGCGCCGCCTGCACGGGCCGGACTGGCGCCGCGCGGCCGAGGCCCCGCCGGGCGGCTTCCGGTGGCACGCCGCGACGGTCGCCGCCCTGGGCACTGCGGGCGCGGGTGCCGGCGCGGCGCTCACCGCCACGGTCCTGGGCCGCCGGCGCGCACGGCGCGGCGCGCTGGCCGCGGCCGGCGCCGGGGCCGCGGCGTGGGGCTGGCTGACCGGGCGGTTCGTGCTGCTGCGCACGGTCCCCGGTCCCCGCCCGGGCGACCCCGAGTTCCGGCCCGAGCTCGGCCGCATGCTCCGCACCAGCGTCGCCATCCCGGTGGCCGCCGTGCGGCACAAGGCCCGGGGCTGGTGGCGGCACCGGGGCACCGGGCCCTGGCCCGTCCCGGTGCGCGCGGTGCTCTTCGACCGGGACGGCACCCTGGTCCACGACGTCCCCTACAACGGCGACCCGGACGCGGTCGAGCTCGTCCCCGGGGCCCGGGAGGCCGTCGACGCGGTGCGCGCGGCCGGCCTGCGGGTGGGCGTGGTGTCCAACCAGTCCGGGATCGGCCGCGGCCTGTTGACCCGCGCGCAGGTCGACGCCGTCAACGCCCGGGTGACCGAGCTCCTCGGCCCCTTCGACACCTGGCAGCTGTGCCCGCACGCCCCGGAGCAGGACTGCGCGTGCCGCAAGCCCCGGCCCGGGATGGTGCTCGCGGCCGCCGCGGAGCTCGGGGTGGACCCGTCCGAGTGCGTGCTGATCGGCGACATCGGCGCCGACGTCGAGGCCGCCCAGGCGGCCGGCGCGCGCAGCGTCCTGGTCCCCACCCCGGTGACCCGCGAGGAGGAGGTCGCGGCGGCCCCGGCCGTGGCCGGGACCCTGCGCGAGGCCGTCGCCGCCGTCCTGGCCCCCGGCGCCGGTGCGGGGACGGAGGCCCGCCCTGCCGCCCGCCCGGCACCGGCCGCGGCGGCCGGGGCCCGGGGCTGAGCGTGGGACGCACCCTGGCCGTCCGCCTCGACTCGGACGGGGACGTCCTGCTGACCGGGCCCGCGGTCCGGGCCCTGGCCCGGACGGGGAACCCCGTGGACCTGCTGGCCTCCCCGGCGGGGGCCGCCGCCGCCCGGCTGCTGCCGGACGTGGCGGAGGTCCTCGAGTACTCGGCGCCGTGGTCGGGCTTCCGCCCCCCGCCCGTGGACCGGGAGGCGACCGAGGCCCTGGTCGACGACCTCGCCGCCCGCGGCTACGACCTCGCCGTGGTCTTCACCTCCTTCCACCAGAGCTCCCTGCCCATGGCCCTGCTGGCCCGGCTCGCCGGGATCGAGCGGGTCGTGGCCACCAGCGAGGACTATCCCGGATCGCTGCTGGACGTCCGGCACCGCCGCGCGGACCCGCCCGGCGGCGGCCACGAGGTCGAGGCGGCCGTGGAGGTCGCGGTCGCCGCCGGCGCCCCGCGGCCCGCGCAGGAGCAGCTGCGCCTGGCCGTGCGCCGCCCGCTCCCGCCCGTGCCCGCGGAGGTGGCGGCGCTGCCACCGGGCTGGGTGGTCCTGCACCCGGGCGCCTCCGTCCCCTCGCGCGGGCTCACCGCCGAGCACGCCGGGTCCCTCGCGGCGGGGCTCACGGACGCCGGGCGCGCCGTCGTCCTCACGGGCGGGCCGGGGGAGCGCGAGCTCACCGCCGCGACCCGCGCCGCGGCCCAGGCCGCGGCGCCCGGGGGCACGGTGCTGGACCTCGCCGGCCGGACGGACCTGCCGGGCCTGGCCGCCGTGCTGGACGCCGCCGCGTGCGTCGTCGTGGGCAACACCGGTCCCGCGCACCTCGCCGCCGCCGTGGGCACCCCGGTCGTCTGCCTGTTCTCCCCGGTGGTGCCGCCCGAGCGGTGGGCGCCCTACGGCGTGCCCCTCGTGCTGCTCGGGGACCAGGGCGCGGCGTGCCGCGGCTCCCGCGCGCGCGACTGCCCCGTGCCCGGCCACCCGTGTTTGAGCTCCGTCTCCCCGGCCGCGGTCCTCGCCGCCGTCGAGGAGCTGACGGCCGGCGCCCGGGGCATCCCCGCCACTGTTCCCGAACCGCAAGGAGGACCCGGGTGCGCATCCTGACCTGGCACGTCCACGGGTCGTGGACGACATCGTTCGTGCACGGTCCCCACACCTACCTGCTGCCCGTGCTGCCCGACCGCGGCCCCGACGGCCGGGGCCGCGCCGAGACCTGGGACTGGCCGGCCGCCGCCGTGGAGCGCACGCCCGAGGAGCTGGCGGACGACGAGTTCGACGTGGTCCTCCTGCAGCGCCCCCACGAGCTCGAGCTGCTCGAGCGGTGGACCGGGCGCCGGGCGGGGACCGACGTCCCGGCGGTCTACGTGGAGCACGACACCCCCCGCGGGCCCGCCGTGGCCACCCGCCACCCCCTGGCCGAGCGCTCCGACGTGCCCGTGGTGCACGTGACGCACTTCAACCGCCTGATGTGGGACAACGGGCTCGCGCCCACCGAGGTCGTGGAGCACGGCGTCCTGGACCCCGGCCCCCTCTACACCGGGCGCACCGCGAGCCTGGCCGCCGTGGTCAACGAGCCCGTGCGGCGCGGGCGGGTCGCCGGCACCGACCTGCTGACCGCCCTGGCCGAGGAGCTGCCCGTGGACGTCTACGGCATGGGGATGGACCGGCTGGCGGAGCACGCCCCCCACATGGCCGGGCGGTTGCACGAGAACTATCCTCAGGAGAAGCTGCACGCGGCCCTCGGCGGGCACCGGGCCTACTTCCACCCCTACCGGTGGACGAGCCTGGGGCTCGCGCTGCTGGAGGCGATGACCATCGGGATGCCGGTGCTCGGGCTCTCCACCACCGAGGCGCCGCGGGCGGTGCCGCCCGGGGCGGGGCTGCTCTCCAACGATCCGGAGGAGCTCGCCGCCCGGGCCCGGCACTGGCTGAACGACCCCGACGCGGCGTCCGCCGCGGGCACCGCCGCCCGCGAGCACGCCCTGAGACACTACGGTGCGGACCGCTTCCTCGCGGAGTGGGACCGCGTCCTGGAGAAGGTGACAGCATGAGAATCGCAATGGTCTCCGAGCACGCCAGCCCCCTGGCCGCGCTCGGCGGGGTCGACGCCGGGGGGCAGAACGTCTACGTGGCCGCCCTGGCCGAGGGGCTCGCCCGGCTGGGCCACGACGTGGTGGTCTACACCCGCCGCGACGACGCCGGGCTCCCCGACGTGGTCGAGCTCGCCCCCGGGGCCCGGGTGGTCCACGTCCCCGCGGGACCCCCGAGCCTCCTGCCCAAGGACGACCTCGCCCCGTACATGGACGAGTTCGGCCGCTGGCTCGCGCGCGAGTGGGCCCGCGACGGCGCCCCCGACCTCGTGCACGCCCACTTCTGGATGTCCGGGCTCGCGGCCCGGCGGGCCGCCGGGACGATGCAGATCCCGGTGGTGCAGACCTTCCACGCGCTCGGGGCCGTCAAGCGCCGGCACCAGGGCGCGGCCGACACCAGCCCCACCGGCCGGCTCGCCGCCGAGAACGAGCTGGTCGCGGCGGCCGACCTGGTCCTGGCCACGTGCCGGGACGAGCGGGCCGAGCTCCTGGCCCTCGGGGGCGACCCCTCGCGGATCGACGTGGTCCCGTGCGGCGTGGACCTCGACGCCTTCGTCCCCGCCCCGCCGCCCGCCGGCGGGCGGCGGCCCCGGATCGTGGCGCTCGGCCGGCTGGTGGAGCGCAAGGGCGTGGACGTCGTCGTGCGCGCCCTCGCCGAGCTGCCGGACGCCGAGCTCGTCGTGGCGGGCGGGCCCGACCGCGCCGAGCTGGACCGCGACCCCGAGGCCCTGCGCCTGCGGGCGCTGGCCCGGGAGCTCGGGGTCGCGGACCGGGTCGAGCTCCGCGGCCGGGTCGACCACGACGACGCCGCCGCGCTGCTCGCCACCGCGGACGTCGTCGCCTGCACCCCCTGGTACGAGCCGTTCGGCATGGTCCCGCTCGAGGCGATGGCGTGCGCCCGCCCCGTGGTGGGCAGCGCCGTGGGCGGGCTGCTCGACAGCATCGAGGACGGCGTGACCGGTCTGCACGTCCCCCCGCGGGACGTCCCGGCGACCGCGGCCGCCCTCGGCACCCTCCTCGGGGACCCCGAGCTGGCGGCCCGCATGGGCCGCGCCGGGCGCGAGCGCGTGGAGCGGCTCTTCGGCTGGCGGCGCGTGGCCCAGGAGACGGAGCGCTCCTACGCCCGCGTCGTCGCCCGGCACCGCCGGGAGCACCCGCCGCTGCTCGAGCAGACGGAGCAGTGGCTCGGCAGCCACCTGGACGAGCTGGCCGTCGCCGCCCGGGACGCCGCCCAGCACGCCGACGTCGTGGACCGGTGGGGCGCCCGGCTCGCCGGGCTCCTCACGGACGGCGGGCGCGTGCTCGCCGTGGGCAACGGCGGCAGCGCCGCGGAGGCCCAGCACTTCACCGCGGAGCTCGTCGGCCGCTTCGTCGACGACCGCCGGCCGCTGTCCGCCGTGTGCCTGTCCGCCGAGACCTCGAGCCTGACCGCCATCGTCAACGACTACGGCGCGGAGGAGGTCTTCGCCCGCCAGGTCCAGGCCCACGGCCGACCCGGCGACGTGCTCGTGGTGCTCTCCACCAGCGGGCGCAGCCCCAACGTCCTGGCCGCGGCGGACCGGGCGCGGGAGCACGGCCTGCACGTCTGGGCGCTCACCGGTCCCGGCCCCAACCCGCTGACCGAGCGGGCGGACGAGTCCCTGACCGTGGCCGCGCCCAGCACCTCGGTGATCCAGGAGGTCCACCTCATGCTGCTGCACGCGGTCTGCGCCGCCGTGGACGCCCGGCTCGCCCCGTCCGCCGGGCCCGCGGCGCCCGTCGAGGCCGGGACACCCGTCCGCACGGCCGTCCGGGCGGGGGCCGCATGAGCGCCCCGCACGTCGTCGTGGTCGGTGACGCCCTGCTGGACCGGGACGTCTCGGGCACCTCGAATCGGCTGAGCCCCGACGCGCCGGTCCCCGTGGTGGACGTCGACGCGGTGTTCGCCAGTCCCGGCGGGGCGGGCCTGGCGGCGCTGCTGTGCGCGGACCCGCCGTCCGTCGGCGCCGGTCCGGCGGCGGTCGCCGTGACCCTCCTCGCCCCGGCCGCGGACGACGACGCCGGCCGGGAGCTGGCCGGCGCGCTCGGCGAGGTCGCCCTGGAGCGGCTGGGGCACGAGGGCGGGACCCGCACCAAGACGCGGATCCGCAGCTCGGGCCAGACCCTGGTGCGCGTGGACGAGGGCGGGCCCGGCACCCCGGTGGGCGTCTCCGCCGCGCACGTGGCCGCGGTCCTCGCCGGCGCGGACGCCGTGCTGGTCTCCGACTACGGGGGAGGCGTCACCCGCGATCCCGCCGTGCGCGCCGCGCTCGAGGAGCACGCCCGCACCGGTGTGGTGGTGTGGGACCCCCACCCGCGCGGCGGGCCCCCGGTGCCCGGGTGCACCCTCGTCACCCCGAACGCCGCCGAGGCGGCGGCCGCCCTCGAGGGCCCCGCGTCCCCCCGCGAGCTCGCCGGCGCGCTGCGCCGGCACTGGGACGCCCGGGCCGTGGCCGTCACGGCCGGCGCGGACGGCGCCTACCTGGCCACGACCACCGGCACCGAGCGGGTTCCCGCCGCGCCCGTGCAGAACACCGACCCCTGCGGGGCGGGGGACCGGTTCGCCTCCGCGGCGGTCCTCGCCCTCGGCGGCGGCACCGACGTGACCGCCGCCGTGGAGACCGCCGTCGAGGCCGCGGGGCAGTGGGTCGCCGCCGGCGGTGCGGCCACCTGGCGCACGCGCCGCGCCGCCGGCGTGCACGCCCGCCCGGTCCTGCACCCGGGCGCCGAGCGGCTGCCCCGCGAGGTGCAGGAGCTGCTGGGCGAGGTGCGCGGCCGCGGCGGGACCGTCGTGGCCACCGGAGGGTGCTTCGACGTCCTGCACGCCGGGCACATCGCCTCCCTCGACGCCGCGCGGCGGCTCGGCGACGCCCTGGTGGTGCTGCTGAACTCGGACGCCTCCGTGCGCCGGCTCAAGGGCCCGGGGCGGCCCGTGGTCGGCGAGGCCGACCGCGCCCGGGTGCTGGGCGCCCTGCGCAGCGTCGACGCCGTCGTCCTCTTCGACGAGGACGACCCCCGCGCGGCCCTCAACCTCCTGCGCCCCGACGTGTGGGTCAAGGGCGGGGACTACACCCCCGAGCAGCTGCCCGAGGCCGTCGACGTGCGCGGCTGGGGCGGGCGCGTCACGGTCCTGCCCTACCTGTCGGGACGCTCGACCACCGCGATCCTGCAGAAGGCCGGCCGTGAGCGCTGAGCCGGCCACCGCCGCGGCCGCTCCTCCCGCCGGGACGGAGCCGGACCGGTGGACCGTGGACCCCGTGACGGTCGGCCCGGGCGACGTGCTCGTGCTGCGGGCGCTCGGGCTCGGGGATGCCCTGACCGCCGTGGCCCCGCTGCGGGGTGTGCGCCGGATGCTGCCCGGGCACCGGCTCGTGCTCGCGGCGCCGTCCGCGGTGGGTGCGTGGCTGGCCGGGCTCGGCGTGGTCGACGGCGTGCTCCCGGTCCCCGGGCTGGTGCCGCTGCCGCCCACCGCCGGCGGCCACGTGGCCGTGAACCTGCACGGGCGCGGGCCGCGCAGCCACGAGCTGCTCCTGGCCTCCCGGCCCGAGCGGCTCGTCGGCTTCGCCGCGCCGGAGGCCGGCCACGACGGCCCGCCGTGGCGGCGGGACGAGCACGAGGTGCACCGCTGGTGCCGCCTGGTCACCGGGGCCGGTGGACCGTGCGGCCCCGAGGACCTGCGCCTGCGCGCCCACCGGCCGGCCCCCGGGGACGCTCCCGTGCTGATCCACCCGGGCGCCGCCTCCGCCGCACGGCGCTGGCCCGCCGAGCGCTGGCGGGAGGTCGCCGCGGCCCTGGCCGCGGACGGGCACCGGATCGTGGTGACCGGCTCCCCGGCCGAGGCGGAGCTCGCCGCCGCCGTCGTGGCCGGGATCGACGCCGCGGAGAACCGGTGCGGTGCGCTGGACCTGGACGGCCTGGCCCGCACCGTCGGTGCGGCCGCCGTGGTGCTCAGCGCCGACACCGGCGTGGCCCACGTGGCCACCGCCCTGGCCGTGCGCTCCGTCGTGCTCTTCGGTCCCACGCCGCCCTCGTGGTGGGGGCCCGCCGTGGACCCCGGTCTGCACACCGTGCTGTGGCACGGCGACCCGGCCGCCCGGGCCTGGGGCGACCCCCACGCGGACCGCCTCGACGCCCGGCTCGCCGCCGTCACCCCGGCGGAGGTGCTGACCGCGGCCCGGGCCCAGCTGGACGCCTCCCGCCCCTGACGCCCGCACGGCCACGGCCTCGTCCTTCCAGTCTCCCGAGACCTGCCCACCGATCCCCGTCCTTCGACCCAGAGGAGCACCGTGAACCCCACGACCGACGCGACCGCCACCGCGGGCGCCGCCCGTCCGATCCGCCGCGCCGTCGTCACCGGCGGGGCCGGCTTCCTGGGCAGCCACCTGTGCACCGAGCTGCGCCGCCGGGAGGTGGAGGTGGTCTGCCTCGACAACTTCCTCACGGGCTCCGCGGCCAACATCGAGCACCTCGTGGGGGACCCCGGGTTCCGGCTCGTCCAGTGCGACGTCACCGACTACGTGCACGTGCCCGGGGACGTGGACCTCGTGCTGCACTTCGCGTCCCCGGCGTCCCCGATCGACTACCTGAAGCTGCCCATCCACACCCTGAAGGTCGGCTCGATCGGCACCCACCACGCCCTGGGGCTCGCCAAGGACAAGGGGGCCCGGTTCGTGCTCGCCTCCACGTCCGAGGTGTACGGCGACCCGCAGGTCCACCCGCAGCCCGAGAGCTACTGGGGCCACGTCAACCCGGTGGGCCCGCGGGGGGTCTACGACGAGGCCAAGCGCTTCGCCGAGGCCCTGACCGTCGCCTACCGCGCCGAGCACGGGGTGGACACCGCGATCGTGCGGATCTTCAACACCTTCGGCCCCCGGATGCGGCCCTTCGACGGCCGTGCGATCCCCACGTTCATCCGCCAGGCCCTGGCGGGGGAGCCGCTCACCGTGGCCGGGGACGGCGCCCAGACCCGCTCCGTCTGCTACGTCTCCGACCTCGTCCGCGGCATTCTGGCCCTGGCCGGCAGCGGGCACAGCGGCCCCATGAACATCGGCAACCCGCACGAGCTGTCCGTGCTGCAGATCGCCCGCGACGTCATCGCGGCGACCGGCTCCTCCTCGGGCCTGGAGTTCGTCGAGCGTCCTGTCGACGACCCCATGGTGCGCCGCCCGGACACCACGCTCGCGACCGAGGTCCTCGGCTGGGCCCCGGAGGTCCCGTGGACGGAGGGGCTGGCGCACACGGTCGAGTGGTTCCGCGAGGGGGCGGGCCTGCCCCAGCCGGGCGCCGCCGTGCGCTCCCGCTGACCGGCCCGCCGCCGGCCGCGGCGGTCCGGTCAGCTGACGTAGCGCCGGGCTGCGCTGCTGCGCTGCGACTCCTCCAGGGCCAGGAACCGCCGCTCGACGCGCTCGGGCAGGGGGCGCCGCTCGCGCAGCACCCACGGCGCCCCGCGCAGGGCGTCGAGCAGGGCCAGGGCCGTGACCCGGTCCCGGGGGGCCGCGCCCACGACGTCCCGGGTCCGGCGCAGGGCCGCGCGCAGCGGCCGGCGCAGCCAGATGAACCACAGCGTGTTGCGCAGCCCGTGGCGGCGCCGCAGGTGCGGGTCCCGGACCGTCGAGGCCTGGTGGTGGACGACCACGTCGGGCAGGTGCACGAGCTCCCAGCCCGCGGTCGCGAGATCCGCGGCCAGCAGCTCCTCCTCGCCGCCGAGCCACAGCCGCTCGCTGAACCCGCCCACCTCGAGGAAGGCCGTCCGGCGGACCACGGACGCCCCCGCCAGGAAGCTGCCCAGGGCGGGGCCGGGCAGCCACGCGGGGCCCTCGACGGGCGAGTGGAGCAGCTCCGCGTTGATCGCGTCCTCGCGGGACCCGGGCTCCACCAGGATCTTCCCCGTGACCACGCCCAGCCGCGGGTGGGCCTCCAGCGCGTCGGCCGCCCGGCGCAGGGACCCGGGCTCCCACCACGTGTCGTCGTCGCAGAAGGCCACGAACGGTGTGTGCACGCGCTCCAGGGCCACGTTGCGGCCCACGGCGCCGAGGTTGACGGGGCTCGCGACGAGCTCCGCCCAGGGGTGGCGCGCCCGGACCGCGTCCGCGGTGCCGTCCTCGGAGCCGTTGTCGACGACCACCACGTGCGGTCGTTCGGGGAGCTCCCGCAGCCGGGCCAGGGCCAGCAGGGCCTCGTCCCGGCGGTTGTGGGTGATCATCACGACCGCCACGCGCTCGTCGGGGGCGGGCGCGGGGGTGGAAGCGGTGTCGGTCACGGGCTCTCCTCGGGTGCGGTCGGGTCGGTGGGGCCGTGCAGCAGGGCGAGCGCGGCCTCCGTGGTCGGGGACACCCGGTGCCGGGCGCGCAGCGCGGCCGGCACGCGGGGGAGGGCGCCGAGCAGCCCGCGGCGCCCGGTGCGGCCCCCGCGCAGGGCGCCCAGCGCCTCGTGCGCCACCACCCGCAGGGGACGGCGCATCAGCGCGGTCAGCAGGCGGCTGCGGACGAGCTCGGCCTGCCGGCGGCCGTCCGAGCCCCGCCGCGGCGAGGGGTAGTGGTGGGCGCGGATCTCCGGGACGTAGGACAGCCGCCACCCGGCGTCGAACAGGTCGAGGGCGAGGCGCTCCTCCTCACCGGGGAAGCGCACGACGTCGTCGAAGCCGCCGGCCGCCAGGAACGCCGAGCGCCGCACGATCGCCCCGCAGCCCACGAAGCCGAGCAGCGCCGGGCCGGGCGAGCCGGTCGGGATGCCCAGCGGGGACGCCGCGAGCACGGCGTTGAGGGGATCCGGGCGCTCCTCGGGGCCCACGGCGATGGACCCGGCGACCAGGCCCAGCCGGGGGTGGGCGTCGAAGACGGCCGCGGCGCGGGCGAGCGCCCCGGGCGCCCACCACGAGTCGTCGTCGGCGAAGGCCACGTAGGGCGTGCGGGCGATCCGGACGCCCACGGTCCGGGCCACGGCCCCGACGTTGCGGGGCAGCTCGACCACCTGCACCCGCGGGTGGGCGGCGCGCACCGCCTCCGCGGAGCCGTCCGTGGAGGCGTTGTCCACGACGACGACGGGCCCCTCGTGCCGGCCCAGGTGCGCCACGAGCTCCTCCCGGCGGTTGCGGGTGGCCACGACCACCGTCACACGGTGCTGGGGGTCCGGGGCGTCCATCGCGTCCTTCCGTCGAGTCCGCCGTGTCCCGGTGGCGGACGCGGCCGCGTGCCCGCCTCCGGGCGGACACGCCCTCCCATCGTAGGGGCACGTCCTCCCGCCGTCCGGCGCACCGCGCGTGGCACAATCGGGAGGGACCTCGGCATCCGGGTTACCGCTGCGAAACACGGCGCGTCCACACTGCACGTACAGCACGTACAGCACGTCCTGCCCGTCACGACCCCGAAAGGCCTGTGATCGCCCGACATGTCCGACCTGTTCGAGAACTACGCCACCGACATGGCCGTGGCGGCGGCCTACGACGAGATGTTCACGGCGGACCAGGGGATCCGGCCCGGCTACGACCAGGTGGGCGGGGTGCTGGACGACCTCTCGCTCAGCGACGTCAACACCCGCGCCGACTCCATGGCCCGGTCCTTCCTGGACCGGGGGGTGACCTTCGACTTCGCGGGGGAGGAGCGGCCCTTCCCGCTGGACATCGTGCCGCGGGTGATCACCGCCGGTGAGTGGGACGTCATCGAGCGCGGGGTCAAGCAGCGGGTCCGCGCCCTGGAGTGCTTCCTCGACGACGTCTACGGGGAGCAGCGGGTGGTGGCCGACGGGATCGTGCCGAAGGCGCTGATCACCTCCTCGGCCCACTTCCACCGGGCCGTGTGGGGCTTCCGGCCCCCGGGCGGGGTGCGGATCCACGTGGCGGGCATCGACGTGGTCCGGGACCAGGCGGGCGTGTTCCGGGTCCTCGAGGACAACGTGCGCGTGCCCTCCGGGGTCTCCTACGTGATCGAGAACCGGCGGGCCATGACCAAGGGCCTGCCGGAGGCGTTCATGTCGCAGCCGATCCGCGCCGTGGAGGCCTATCCCCGGCACCTGTACAAGGCGCTGCGGGCGACGGCCCCGGAGGCGGCGGAGGACCCCACGGTGGTGGTCCTCACCCCGGGGGTGTTCAACTCGGCCTACTTCGAGCACACCCTGCTGGCCGGGCTCATGGGGGTGGAGCTCGTGGAGGGCCGCGACCTCGTGGTCCGCGGCGACAAGGTCTACATGCGAACCACCGACGGCGAGCAGCGCGTGGACGTGATCTACAAGCGCATCGACGACGAGTTCGTCGACCCGCTGCACTTCCGCTCGGACTCCGCGCTGGGCTGCTCGGGGCTGGTCAACGCGGCACGGGCCGGGAACGTGACCATCGCCAACGCCATCGGCAACGGCGTGGCCGACGACAAGCTCACCTACTCCTACGTCCCCGACCTCATCCGGTACTACCTCGACGAGGAGCCGGTGCTGCCCAACGTGGACACCTACCGGCTGGAGGAGGACGAGGCCCGCGCGTACGTCCTCGAGCACCTGGAGGAGCTCGTGGTCAAGCCCGTGGACGGCTCCGGCGGCAAGGGGCTGGTGATCGGCCCCCAGGCCACCGAGGCGGAGCTCCAGGAGCTGCGGGCGAAGGTGCTCGCGGACCCGCGCGGGTGGATCGCCCAGCCGGTGCTGCAGCTGTCCACGGTGCCCACCTTCGCGGAGGGCGGGTTCAGCCCCCGGCACGTGGACCTGCGGCCCTTCGCGGTGAACAGCGGCGACGAGGTCTACGTGCTGCCCGGCGGGCTGACCCGCGTGGCCATGCAGAAGGGCTCGCTGATCGTGAACTCCTCGCAGGGCGGCGGCTCGAAGGACACCTGGGTGCTCGGCCAGCCGCAGACCCAGGACCTCGACCCCGGCCAGGCCCCGCCCCAGGACGTCGACTCCTCGGTGCACACGTGGCCGGTCTCCGCGTCCTGGCAGGACGAGGGCGACACCGGCCAGCAGAAACAACAGCAGCAGCAGGCGGTGACTGCTCCCGGCGCCGCCGGGGGCACGGCCGCGTCCACCACCGCATCCGCCACCGACGCGACCCGCACCGGAGAGGGGCCCACATGCTGAGCCGTATTGCCGAGTCCCTGTTCTGGATCGGCCGCTACGTGGAACGGGCCGACGGGGTGGCGCGGATCCTCGACGTGCACCTGGAGCGCATCACGCAGCTGCCCGTGGGCGAGCAGGAGGCCGAGGTGCGCCGCATCATGGCGGTGATGGGCGTGGAGCCCGGGGACGGCGACCACAGCGTCCGGTCGCTGATCCACGAGCTCGCGTGGAACAAGGACTGCCTGACCTCCATCTCGGGCTCTCTGCACGCGGCCCGCGAGAACGCCCGCCGCGCCCGGGAGACCGTGTCCTCGGCCATGTGGGAGTCGCTGAACTCCACCTACTACGGTCTGGGCCAGCACCGCCGCGACGTCGTCGGCACCTTCCGGGTCTGCCACTGGACCATCGAGCGGATGGCGACCGTGCGGGGACAGATCCAGATGACCATGTCCCACGACGAGTCCTGGATGTTCCTGTCCCTGGGCGCGGCGATCGAGCGGGCCGACATGACGTCCCGGCTGCTGTGGACCCGGTCGACGTCCACGTCCGGCATGTCGTGGGTGTCGATCCTGCACTGCGCCGGCGGGTACGAGGCCTTCCTGCGCACCCGGTACGGCACGTTCAGCGACGAGTCCGCGACCGAGTTCCTGCTCCTGGACCGGCTCTTCCCGCGCTCGATCCTGCACGCGCTCACCACGGCGGAGGAGATCCTCGTGGGCCTGGAGCCCGGCCTGCAGCGGGTCGGCTTCAAGGACGACGCCCGCCGCATCATCGGCGAGGCCCGCACGTCCCTGGAGTTCCACCACGCGCTGGACCTCATCGCGGTGCTGCCCGAGCACCTGAACAACGTCCAGGCCGCGTGCGCCAACGCGTCGGAGGCCGTGAGCACCAAGTACTTCTCGCACGCCGTCGAGGCGTCCTGGTTCGGAGGCATGCTGTGACCCGGCTCAAGATCGACCACGTCACCCGCTACGACTACAACGACAACGTCTCCAAGTCCTACAACGAGGCCCGGATGACCCCCCTCACGGACGACGAGCAGGTCGTGCTCGAGGCGGAGCTCACGCTGAGCCCGGGGATCGCCACGGTCAGCAACTACCGGGACTACTGGGGCACCCGGGTCGCGGCCTTCGACATCCAGGGCCGGCACCGGCACCTGGAGGTCCGCTCCTCGGCCACGGTGGAGGTGCACCGGCGCCCCGGCGACGAGGTCGCGGACGGGCTGAGCTGGGCGGAGCTGGCCACCCCCGAGGTCCTGGACGCGGTCTCCGACTTCGTGCCGCAGACCCCGCTCACCCGGCTGGGGCCCGAGCTCGAGAGGATCGCCGAGGAGATCCGCCGCGAGGCGGCCGATCCGGCGGCGGCGGCCGCCGCGATCTTCCGCGGCATCGCCACGCACATGCAGTACGTCCCGGGGGTCACCGGCGTCCACACGGACGCGGAGGCCGCCTGGCGGGAGGCCAAGGGCGTGTGCCAGGACCTCGCGCACGTGGCCCTCGGCATGATGCGGCACATCGGCATCCCCGCCCGCTACGTCTCCGGCTACCTGCACCCGGACTACGAGGCGGGCATCGGCACGACCGTGCCGGGGGAGTCCCACGCGTGGGTCGAGTGGTGGAACGACCGCTGGTACGCCTACGACCCGACCAACCACACGCAGCTCACCGACTTCCACGTCACGGTGGCCCGCGGCCGCGACTACACCGACGTCACCCCGCTGAAGGGCATGGTCACCGGGGGTGGGGGCACCTCGGGGCTGCAGGTCCAGGTCGAGGTCACCCAGACCGCCTGACGCGGTGCCCGGCGGGCTCCCCTCGGACCCGGTCCCCGGCCACCGCCGCGGCGATCTCGGCCGGAGGGCCGGCGGACGCCGGGCGCCAGGACGTCAGCTCGGCGCGGCCGACGAAGCGCTCGGTGGCTCCCCAGCGCGGGTGGCACGTGGTGAGCGTGAGGATCCGGCTCCCGGCTCCGGCAGCGGGGGCCAGGACACGTGTCTCGTCCGGGGCCACCACCTCGCCGCTCCGGTAGGAGTACGTGTAGTAGGCCTCGGCCGTGCGCACGTGGATGCGGTCGCCCGGCCGCAGGGTGTGCACCAGGTCGAGCGCCTTCCCCTTGGACTGCCGGTGGCCGGCGATCGCGAAGTTGCCGGGTTCGCCCGGCATCGCGGTGGACGGGTAGTGCCCCAGTCCCAGGGTGTCGAGCACGCCGGGGTCCGTTCCCTCCGCCAGGGGCCGGGCGTAGTCGTCACCGAACCGCGGGACGTAGACGAGGCCGATCAGCTGCCCGTACGGTGGCCGCGCCGTCACCGGGGGCGTCCCTGCTCCGCCGCCGCCGGCCTCCGTCCCGGGGGCGGAGCCCGCCTGCTCGAGCCGGTCGCTCATCGCCACCACCGCCCGTTCCTGGGCCTGTGCGGCCACGAGATCCGTCCCCCACAGATGCCACACCGGCACGAGCAGCAGCGCCAGCCCCAAGGCCATCAGCACGACCGGTCCTGCGCCGCGGCGACGTCCTCCCGCGGCACGGAGGCCTGCGGTCCGGACGCGTGCGTCCGGACCGCGGAGGGCGGTGTCCGGGATCGACGGCACGGTGCCGCCTCAGGCCCGCCTGCGGCGCAGAGCCGCACCCAGCACGAGGAGCAGCGCGCCGAGCACACCCGCCGGCAGCACGCCGCCGGGCACGCCCGTGTAGGCCAAGGAGTCCGGCTGGGCAGGCGGAACCCGGACGGGGTCGGAGACGGACAGCGCGAGACCGGTCGCCGGCGAGCTCGCGGCGGCGGTGGCTGCGGCCGGGACGCCCGGTGCGGCCGGGGGCCGGTCATCGGCGGTCCCCTGGAGCGCCGGCAGGACCACGTGGGCACGGACCGAGTCGACCGGACGCAGGTCCGCGTCCGCCGGCACGACAGGGTGCACCGGCCTCGGCGCCCGGGGGCCGGAGTCCTCGACGCCGGGAGACGTGGGGGCCGGCGACGGGGCGAGGGGGGTCGGCGCAGGGAGGGCATCCCGGTCCGGCGGGAGGGGCGCAGACACGGGTCCGTCGGTGCCGCTGCGGGGCGTGGCACCTTCTGAGCCCTGGCCACCGTTGCCCTGGTCACCGTTGCCCTGGCCGTCTGAGCCCTCGTGGCCGGTACTGGGGGCAGTGCCGTCGGCACCGTGCCCGTCGGTGCCGTGGTGTCCTTCACCGGGGTCGGTGCCGTCGTTGCCTTGGGTGCCGTTGCCGGGAGTGGCGCCGTCGGAGCCCTGGCCGTTGTTGCCGTGGCCTCCGTCGTCAGGGGTCGCTCCACCGTTGCCCTGTCCGTCGGAGCCCTCGTGGTCGGTACCGGGGGCAGTGCCGTCGGAACCGTGCCCATCGGTGCCGTGGTGTCCCTCACCGGGGTCGGTGCCGTCGGAGCCCTGGCCGCCGTTGCCCTGGGTGCCGTTGCCGTTGTGGCCGTTGCCGGGAGTGGTGCCGTCGGAGCCCTGGCCGCCGTTGCCCTGGGTGCCGTTGCCGTTGTGGCCGTTGCCGGGAGTGGTGCCGTCGGAGCCCTGGCCGCCGTTCCCGTGTCCGCCGTTGCCTGCGGCCGTCGTCGTCCACGGGGCCGGCGCTGCGGTGGCGGAGGCCGGTACGATCTGCTGTCCGGGTCCGGGGCCCAGATCGGTGGCAAGAGCACCCGTGAAGCCGCAGAAGGTCAGGGCGGTGGCAGTGGGGGCGACGAGCAGCGCTCGGCGGAGGGAGGGGTTCATGGTGATCTCCGAGGGGTGAGAGACGGTGTTCTGGATCGGTTCTCACCGTAGGGAAATCACATGACATTGCATGTAGGCAGAAGTGCCTCGGATCTGCACTGTCCCCCGTGCTGTCGATGGCGGATGCTATGCCTCTGACCTGGGGGAACGCCGTTCCGGTGGATCCGGGCGCCCGGACCGGGATCGATTCCTGTCCCTCGTTCTGGTCCGCTGGTGCGGGCCGTGTCCCCGGAAGTGTGCGGCCTCGGTGCTCTCGGCGCCCGGGATGTGACGGGGCCGCGAAGAGACGGCGTCACCGCACCACGGGGGACGCGGTGCGGTGACGCCGTCGGACGCCGGCTTTCGGGGGCCGGAGCGGTCAGTTCTCGAAGCGGAAGTTCTTCGGGGCGACCGTCAGGCCGGACGGGGTCACGGTCAGGCCCCGGGCCCGGTCCTGCTCCGCGTCCACGCCGACCTTCACGCCGGGGGGCACCACCACGTTCTTGTCGAGGATGCACCGCTCCACGACGGCGCCCTCGCCGACCTCCACGTTGGGCAGCAGGATGGACTGGTTGACGGTGGCGTCGTTGTGCACGAGGACCTTGGGGGAGAGGATCGACTCGCTCACGCGCCCGCCCGTGACGAGCACCCCGCGGGAGAGGATCGAGTCCGTGGCGATCCCGCCCTCGCCTCGCGGGCCGCGCACCAGCTTGGCCGGCGGCGCCTGGATCTCGTGCGTGTAGAGCGGCCACGCGTAGTTGTACAGGTTGAACACCGGCAGCGGGCGGATCAGGTCCATGTGGGAGTCGTAGTACGAGTCCAGGGTGCCGACGTCCCGCCAGTACTGCCGGTCCCGCTCGGTGGAGCCCGGGACGTCGTTGTTCGTGAAGTCGTAGACGGCCGCCTCGCCGCGGTCCGCGAACCAGGGCATGATGTCGCCGCCCATGTCGTGGCTGGTGCCCTCCTTCGACTCGTCGGCCCGCAGGGCCTCGATGAGCGCGTCGGTGTCGAAGACGTAGTTGCCCATCGACGCGAAGAACGCGTTGGGGTCGTCCGGGAGGGGTGCGGTGCTCTCGGGCTTCTCGACGAACCGGGTGATCCTCGTGACGTCGTCGGGGTCCGTCTCGATCACGCCGAAGGACGTGACCATCTCCATCGGCTGGCGCACGCCGGCCACGGTGGCGCGGGCCCCGGACTCGATGTGGAAGTCGACCATCGCCGAGAAGTCCATCCGGTACACGTGGTCGGCGCCGACCACCACCACGATGTCGGGCTTCGCGTCGTCGATGAGGTTCATCGACTGGAAGATGGCGTTGGCGGAGCCCAGGAACCACTCCTTGCCCCGCCGCTGCTGGGCCGGGACGGTGGCCACGTAGTTGCCCAGCTGGGTGGACAGGCGCCAGGTCTGGGAGACGTGCTGGTCCAGGGAGTGGGACTTGTACTGGGTGAGCACCACGACCTGGAGGTAGCCCGAGTTCACGATGTTGGACAGCGCGAAGTCGATGAGCCGGTAGCCGCCCGCGAAGGGCACCGCGGGCTTGGCACGGTCCTCGGTGAGCGGCATCAGGCGCTTGCCCTCGCCTCCGGCCAGGACGATCGCGAGTACCTTCTTACGGTGCGGCATGGGAACCTCTCTGACTTCTTCGGCAATCGGGCGCAACAACTCCGCCTCGCGGCGCGGAACCACTCGACAGGCGCCTTCATTGTGTCTTAACAGCCGCGAAGGGGGGTGACCGACCGCACAGGAGTCGGGATGTGTCACCCCGCGCACGGCGTGGCGTCCCCTGCGGGAGATTCCCCGTGGCGGCGGGGCGTTCCTGCAGTACGCTCGGAACCGTGCGAGCAGATATCTTGTCCAAGGAGTTCCCGCCCGAGATCTACGGCGGCGCCGGAGTCCACGTGTCCGAGCTCTCGCGGGTCCTGGCCCCGCTCGTCGACCTGAGGGTGCGGTGCTTCGGCGCTCCGCGCGAACCACGGGTCAACGGCGTCGAGGTCCAGGCGTACCCCGTGCCTGCGGAACTGGCCGACGCCAACGCCGCGATCCAGACGCTGGGGGTGGACCTCGCCATGGTCGGCGACATCGCCGGCGCCGACCTGGTGCACTCCCACACCTGGTACGCCAACATGGCCGGGCACCTCGCATCGCTGATGCACGGCATCCCGCACGTGCTCTCCGCCCACTCCCTGGAGCCCCTGCGGCCTTGGAAGGCCGAGCAGCTCGGCGGCGGGTACGCGGTGTCCTCCTTCGTGGAGAAGACCGCCTACGAGTCGGCCGCGGCGATCATCGCCGTCTCCGACGGGATGCGCCAGGACATCCTGCGGTCCTACCCGGACGTCGACCCCGACCGGGTCCGGACCGTGCACAACGGCATCGACGTCAGCCAGTGGGTGCGCGACGAGAACACCGACGTGCTCGAGTCCTACGGCATCGACCCCGCCAGGCCCTCCGTGGCGTTCGTGGGCCGCGTCACCCGGCAGAAGGGCGTGCCGTTCCTGCTCCGCGCCGCGGCCCGGCTGCCCGAGGACGTGCAGCTGGTGCTGTGCGCCGGCGCCGCCGACACCCCGGAGCTCGGCGCGGAGGTCAACGCGCTCATCGACGACCTCAGGGCCACCCGGTCCGGGGTGGTGCTCATCGAGAAGATGCTGCCGCGCCGCGAGATCGTCCAGATCCTCTCCGGCGCCACGGCGTTCGCCTGCCCGTCCGTCTACGAGCCGCTCGGGATCGTCAACCTCGAGGCCATGGCCTGCGGCACCGCCGTGGTCGCCTCCGCCACGGGCGGCATCCCGGAGGTCGTCGTCGACGGCGAGACCGGGCGGCTGGTCGAGATCGAGCAGGCCCAGGACGGCACCGGCACGCCGGTGGATCCGGAGAAGTTCGTGGCCGACTTCGCGGCCGCGCTGACCGAGGTGGTCTCCGACCCGGAGCGCGCCCGGGCGATGGGCGCCGCCGGCCGGCGCCGCGCCGAGGAGCACTTCGCGTGGGAGTCCATCGCCGAGCGGACCGTGGAGGTCTACCGCTCCGTGCTGTGAGTCCCGCGCGGCGCTGCCGGCCGCCGTGGCCGGTGGCGCCGCGCGGGAGAGGCGGCGGCCACCGTGGGCCCGTGGGAGCACGGGGCGGCGGCGGCCGCCGCCGGCACAGGTGAGGGGGGTCCCCGGCCACCCCGAGAGCCTGCGTCGCCGGCGGGGACGGGGGCACCCCGGTGGCTGGGACGCTTCTCTCGAGTGAGCATCGTCCCAGGTCAGCTGGACAATCCGGGAGACGCTCAGGACACATTCAACCGCATGCCGGGTCGTGGCGGAAGCCGGGAGAGCGCCTACCGACGAGTTTTCATCATTTTTTCGGCCGCGCCCCGCGGGCGACCCCGGAGCCGCGCCGATGTGAACCCCAGGCCCGCATGTGGTAACTTATTTTCTGTTGCGTTCAGGGAGAGCGGCCGGAAACGGCACGACGTTTCACCTGGATCCACTCGCGCGGGTGGCGGAATAGGCAGACGCGCTAGCTTGAGGTGCTAGTCCTCGTATTAGAGGGTGGGGGTTCAAGTCCCCCCTCGCGCACAGATAACGGCCCAGTCGGGCCGAAGACGGCAGCCCCGTCGTTGACAGGACCAAGAATCCTGTTGACGGCGGGGCTGTTGTCATCGCCATGGCAAGCATCAGACAGCGCGCACACCAGGACGGATCCCCGACGCGGGCGGTGCTGTGGCGCGAGCAGGACAGTGGCGAGCAGACCTCACGCACTGTCGACGACCACCGCGAAGCCGTGATGCTCAAGGACTTCCTCGATGCCAACGGCAATTCCTTCCGCCTGGCCGCCCGGTCCGCCGCTGAGCTCCGTTGCCAAGCCCCTGAGCTCGCCGATGTCGTCACGGGGCACATCGAGGCGTTGACGGGCGTGGAATCCGGCACACGTGTCAGGCATGAGCGTCTCGCCGCCGAGCACATCCTTCCCAGCCTGAACACCCGACCAGTGGACAAGACCACGCGCGCCGACATGGCCTTGTGGTTCAACACTCTGTTCGTCGCGCCCAAGACGCGGAAGAAGATCCACGCCCTCCTTCCGGCTGCCCTGGCGAGAGCTGTGGACGAAAAGCTCATCGACACCGATCCGGCTCAGGGCATCCGTGGTCCCGGGTCCAGCCGTCAGCGCGATGCCGTCGTCCTCACCCCGGAGAGGTGCGCATTATTGGAGAGACCATCGATCCGCGCTGGTCAGGCTCGATCCACCTGCTGGCACACTCGGGGTTGCGCTACGCCGAAGCCACGGCCCTGCGCCCAGTCGATCTCACAACAGCCCACGACCATTCGACTCTCCCTATCAGCCGCGCATGGAAACGGACCGCCAACGGTGAGCAGATCGCCACGCCGAAGTCCCCGCGTTCCCGCCGCCACGTCACGCCCCACAGGGTGGTCGCGTCGCGGTCCAGGCGTCTCTTCCAGTCGGTGGTGGCCAGGCCGGCGTCGACCAGCTCTGTGACGAGTTCGGGGTAGTCCTCCGCGCAGCTCTGTGCCCCGCGGCGAGATACGGGGCGCCTCAGCTGGGAGTGGAGGACTGGGCGGGCTCGCTGAGCCGGTCGGGCCGGATCAGCGGGCAGTCGGGCGCGGCGGGCGTCTGGGTCGTCATGGCGTCCAGGTGTGCGGACGCGCCCCGGCGAGGGAGGGTCAGCGATTCATGAAGTAGCCCCAGTCGGCGGCCTGGTGGAGGTGGGCGTCGGTGTAGCCGGGGTGGTGCTCGCGCAGCTGCTGGACCTGCCGGCCGTTGTCGTCGGGGTAGTACGCGCAGCTCCAGCCTTCTTCGATGAGGGCGTCGGAGCGCGTGACCGCCTCGTCGATCTGCTCGCAGTCGAACAGGTCTCCCAACGCCTCAGAGAGGTTGATCGGACCCAGCCCGTACTCCCCGATGTGGCCGGAGAACCGGCAGTTGAAGTAGTGCAGCTCGAAGACGGCGTTGAGCGCATCCAGCTGACGGGCCTCGGCGATGTCCTTGGCGCGGCGAGCGGCCACCCTGGCCTTGGCCTCCTCGATGCCGGACAGGGCAGCGTCCAGCTGGGTCTCGTAGCGCTCGGGCGGAAAGCCCCCGATGGTCTCTCGCATGTGTTTCAGGGCCCCGGCGCGGTCGGTCTTGCCTTCGGCCATCCGGGTGCCGTTGAACCAAGCGGCCGCGTACAGGCTGGACTCGCGCTGCTCCTCGGTCAGCACCCGGGGCGAGGGCGTGCGACGCGGCCGTGGGGTCGTGGACAGTCTCAGGACAGACGTGCGGGCCGGCCTGTGGTTGTGCGCCCGGCGCCGGCCCAGGAGAAGTCCGAGGCCGGAACCGAGTCCGACGCCGGCGGCGATCCACGACAGCGTCCCGGTGAACGCCCAGAGGGCCGCACCGATCCCGAGCCCGATGAGCAGGCCCTTCTGGTGCGGGGCCAGGCAGCTCCAGGCGTCCACTTCGAAGATGCGTCGACGGGTCATCGGTTCGCACCTCGGCGCAGGATGAGCCCGCTGGCAGCACAGGCGACGAGCACCGTGGTGCAGACCCAGAAAGCCGTCGTGCCGCCGCCGTACATGTTGTCCGCCAGCGTGGTCCCCGGGTCGGCGCGCACCCGGTAGTGACAGACCAGGCGTGGCGGAAGGACCGAGAACTCGGCGGTGCCGGTGGGATGCAGGGTGCCGAAGCCGGCGGGAGGGGAGACGCAGGCATTGGTGGCACCCTCATGGATCAGGGCAATGAATTGGACCTCGACCATGGCCATGGTGACCAGCGCCAGCACCGCCACGATGATCACGACGAAGATCTTGTCGCTGTCCTCGCGGGCCGGTGGCGGCGGAACGCGCTCCACCTTTCGGCGGTCACGCCCTTCCGGCGGTTCAGAATGCTGCACGACGCGCTCGCAGAAGCGTGGCAGCGGCCACGAGGACGAGGCCGGCGACGATGATGAACCCGTGCAGGCCGCCGGCCTTCTCGGTGAGCACGACGGGTACCGGGGCGAGGAGCATTGCGACCGAAGCGAGTCGTGCCACCCGAATACGGGAGGGGAGCACCTCGTGTCCACGCAGCACCGGGCCCGCGGTCCCGGCCAGAGAGAGCAGGACGATCGTGAGGATTACCGGTCCCAGCAGCGGGGACGCTCCGAGCAGCGGGTCAGTACCCACCGGTGCCCCGTATCGGAAGCGCAGGGCTGGTGCGGTGCAGCTGGAAGAGGGTGTGGGCGGAGACGACCACGAGCACCCCCACGATCGCCACGGCGAAGATCGCGCCGGACAGCGCGGCGGGGATCATCGGGAGGACGGAGAGCACGGACACCAGGGCGATCACTCCGGCGGCGGTGCGTCGGCCGGGGTCTACGGGGCGGACCCCACGCATGACCGGCCAGATGAGGATCAGCTGGGCCACGACCATCCCGGCGGGGATGCCCAGACCGATGATGAAGTAGCCGGCGCCGAACAGGATCAGGGGGATGTTCTCCACAGTGAGGTCTTTCGGTCAGGGTGTCGGAGGTGTGTGGGGCAGCCTGCGCAGGCGCACCAGAGTGAGCACTGCCGGGATGGTCAGCCCGCCGAGCAGCAGCAGCCCGAAGACCCCCAGGAACCAGGCCATGATCAGCAGCGGCGCCGCGGCGATGAGCGAGAGGATCGCCAGCACGGTCGCCGCGGTCCGCCGGCGTTCGGTGACCGCCTCCCGGCGCAGGATCGGGGCCTCGACGATGAGCGCGGCGATGATCAGCACCGGGTAACCCAGCAGCGGCAGGGCGAACATCAGCGCCTCGAGCGCCCAGACTGTCTCCTGTTCCACAGCGGCTCTCCTACCCGTCTCCGGGCGCCGGGAGGCTGCCGCTCGGTCCGGCCGCAGGTGCGCGGCCCAGCTGGATGAGGGTAGCGGCCGCCGAGGCGACCAATGCGGTCATCAGCGCGATCCCGTAGACCCCGAGGTCCAGGACCCAGCCGATGAGCTGGAACGCCCAGAACAGGCACAGCAGCGAGAAGATGACCGCTGCGGTCCGACGCCCGGCGTTGACCGGCTGCCGCCGACGAAAGATCGGGGCGGCGACGGAGATCAGAGCCACGAGCAGTGCGGGGCTGATCAGGTACGGGAGGAGGAAGATCAGTTCGAAGACCGTCTCGACGGTCGCGTTCTCGCCCATGGGGGCCTTCCGGTCAGGGTGCGCTGGAGTGGCGCTGTTGGTCAGAACCTAGCGGTGGAGCGGTCGTTCAGGAGGGAACTGGGGCTTCGAACCAGGTGATGCGGGCGAGGCGCTCAGGGCCGCGTCTGGGCCCGGGCGGTGTAGAACCGGCCGGGGAACCCGGGGGCTCGGAATCGGGTCAGCGCAGGATGCAGCCGCGGTGCGGGCTGGCGTGGGTGGAGATCAGGGTGCAGCAGTAGTCGGTGAGGTTGTAGGCCGGGAACTCGTACTCGGCCTCCAGCTCCTCGATCGGCAGGAAGTCATGCACCTTCTGCGCCATGCCGCCGGGGGAGTGGACGAGAGCGACCCGGCGGCCGGAGCGTCGCCCGGTGAGGATCCACAGCTTGCTGGTGGCCTTCTCCTGGTAGGTGTAGCCGTGGCCCACAGGAATGGACAGGGTCGCGGGGCGCGACAGAGGCTCGGTCATCGGCGGGTCAGCTCGATCTCGGTGAAGGTGTCGCACTCGCACGGGCTCATTGCGCCGTAGTACGAGCACGTCTGGGGTGGCCGCAGGATGTCACCGGGTCACGGTTGTGCCACGGCCAGCAGCAGGCCGGCGCCACGAGGGGTGCCCAGAGGGATCCTGATGGCATGGAGACCAGGATCTACGGGCCGGTGGGTCCCGAGGACGGGCGTACTGCGCTGATGGGTCCGTTGACCGCCCGGACCATGCTGCCCCCGGAGCTGACCGAGGGGCGCCTGTCGGTCGTCGAGCACTATCTGGACCCGAAGGAGCTGGGCGCGCCGCTGCACCGTCACGCTCGGGAGGACGAGTACACCGTGGTCCTTCAGGGCCGGATGGGCGTGCTGCTCGGTGAGGACGTCTACGAGGCGGGGCCCGGGGAGCTGGTGCTCAAGCCGCGGCACCAGTGGCACGCCTTCTGGAACCCCGGCCAGGAGCGGGCCCGGCTGCTGGAGATCATCTCCCCGGCCGGTTTCGAGCAGTTCTTCCAGGAGATCGGTCAGTACTACGGGCCCGACCGGGACATGGACCTGGAGAATTTCCTGGCTGCCTGCGACCGGTACGCCCTGGAGATGGACCTGGAGTCGATGCCCGAGCTGATCGGCCGCTTCGGCCTCACCCCGCCACCGGAGATGACCGCCGGCGGCGGGTGAGGCAGAGCCGGTACGAGCCGATCAGCGGGCGCAGACTGCCAGAGCCAGCGCTGCCAGTGTCATCGCATCGGTGATCGCCCCGGAGCCGATGAGCTGCGGCATCCCGGAGGCCGACACCCAGACCTGCGCTGCTCCCGTGATGCCCTCGACGTGGCCGGTGTCGGGGGCGTAGTCCAGGTGGGCGGCGTAGACGGTGACCTCGGTGGTCAGCAGCCCCGAGTCGGGGTGGATGGTCCCCAGCCGCTTCAGGGTCGCCCCGGCCCAGGCCGGGCCCATCTCTTCGACCATTTCGCGCACCGCGGCCGCGGCAGCGTCTTCGCCGGCGCCTGCTCCGCCGCGGGGGAACTCGAGCAAGGTATCCCCGACGGGGAAGCGGTGCACTGTCAGCAACCCGTAGGAGGTACCGGCCCATCCGTTGACCCCGGTGGCGGGGGAGGTCAGGGCGCTGGTGTCGGGGGTAGTCACGGACCCATTGTGTGCGGGGAAGCGGGACGAACTCCGCATCGCGTGTGCGGCCCTCCGGTGCTGTCGGCATTCGGTACGGTGGCGCGGTCGTTCGCCGAGGAAAGGCTCCCGCACCATGCCTGACATCTCGTGGCTGCTGGAGTCGCTGCACCACGTCGCGCTGCGTGTTGGGCGAGCCGACGAGTTGTGCCTGCAGGTGGTCCACGATTCCCACCTGTGGTCCCGACAGGGGCCGGTGGAGCTGGTGTCGCGCGTCGACGACCAGGCGAAGAGTCTGATGCTTCGATCGGTGGCCCCGGTGCCGCCGCGGATTTCCCTGCTGTTCAGCGAGGCCGTCCACCAGCTGCGCGCCGCTCTCGACAACGTCGTGTTCTACCTGGCCTCGGAAACGGTGCCGGGACCCATGACCGAGAAGCAGGTGAAGGCCGCATCCTTCCCCATCGCCAGGGACGACGCTGCGCTGAGGGGCTGGACCAAACGGATGCGCCGTGACGGTCTGCCCGGCTTGGCGGACGGGGCGTTGTCAGACCGGATCGCCTGCCTGCAGTCCTTCGTCGACTCCGGGCGACAGATCGAGTCTGTGACCCCGTGGCTGGGACAGATGCTGGGGATGCCGGTTGACCGGGTGCACGCGCTGACGCTGCTGCAGGAGTACTCCAACCAGGACAAGCACCGTACGCTGCGGACCGCCGGCCACGCGGGCTTCGCCACCGTCTACGGCGAGACGTTCGGCGAGGGCGACCGCTCCGCGCGGGGGTTGGCTCCCGGCGACGTGGTCCTCTCCCTGCCCGCGGGCAGTCCGGGCAAGGAGATCGACACCTGGGCCTATGTGGCGGTCGAGCGCCCGTTCGACCCGCCAGTGGTGGTCGGCGCCGGGTAGTAGGTGCGCCCGAGCTCGCCCTCCTTGCGGATCTCGATCTGAGAGGCGATCGGGTGGATGGAGGAGGTGGCGTGGTTGATGTAGGAGATCGAGCCGGTCGGCGGCACGGCCTGCAGGTTCTGGTTGTAGATCCCGTGCTCCATGACCGAGGCCTTGAGCTGCACGCAGTCCTCGCGGGTCGGCAGCATGATGCCGAACTTCTCGGACAGCGCTCGCACGGAGTCGGTGGCCGGGGTCCAGTCGCGGGTCGTGTACCTGTCTCAGTACTCGCCGGTGGCCTCCTTGGAGCGGGAGAACCCGTCGAAGGTCGCCTGCTTCTCGATGGCGATCAGGTTGGACGCGCGCACCGCGTGGTAGGTCACCACTCCGAAGTAGATGGACGTTAAGTCCACCGCCTCGACGGAGTCGTAGTGGATGCGCTCGCGGCCCAGGAACCCGTGGAGGTTCATCTGGCCCAGCCCGATGGCGTGGGAGCGGGCGTTGCCGGCGGCGATCGAGGGGACGATCTGGATGTCGGAGAGATCCGAAACCGCGGTGAGTTCGCGCACGGCCGTCCCGACGGTGGCGCCGGGGTCGCCGCCGTCCATCGCCAGCGCGATGTTCATCGACCCGAGGTTGCAGGAGATGTCCTTGCCGACGTGGTCGTACTCGCCCCAGGAGTTGTTGGTCGAGCGTTCGGAGACCCGGAGGAACTCGGAGCGCAGGTTCGAGCCGTTCAACGACGACGTGGTCGTCAACCTCTACGCCAACATCGTGTTCGACGGCCCTGGGGTCAAGGGGCCTTGGTGAACAGGGCGCAGTAGCCGTTCCACCGAGGCCGTCCGTCAGGGATGACCGCTGTCGCAGTCGACCTTCGCTGGCCTGGGCGCGCCCCCGCCGGGGCGGAGACCACCAACGAGAGGCACCCCCATGTCCGAGCACCAGTCCGGCACCGAGGACGTCGTGGCTGCGCGGCTGATGGCCGACCCGGAGCTGGACGGGCCGGTGGGCGTCCCGCTGGCCGTGCTGGACGAGCACCTGGAGCGCTTCACCGCGGACCGGCCGTTCCTCACCACCGAGGACGCGCTGCGGGCGGTGCTGCGCGACTCTGGGGTGCGTGCCAAGCTCGCCCCCGCGCACCTCTGCATCGTGGGCTGGAGCGAGGACGGCGGGCAGCTCATGGAGATTCACCCGAACTGTCTGAGCCGGTCCCGCCGGACCTGAGCCACCGCGCCGCCAGGCACCGGGCGCACGGTAGCCAGCATCTGCGGTCGGTCGTCCGAGCCGTGAAAGCTCAGCCTGTGGGATGGTGTACGAAAGCGAACCACGCACGTGAGAGTGGTCGAGGGCGTCACCGCCGACGCTCTGACGTCGACCCGCCAGAGCCTCGGGTGCACCAGAAGGAGATCCACGATGCAGACAATCAACAAACCGGCCATGGTGACCTCGGGCGGTCTCGCCGCGCTGCTGCTGCTGAGCGGGTGCGGTGCCGAAGAGGTGTCGTCGTCGACCCCCACGGCCACGGTCACCGTCACCCAGGACACCTCCGAGGCGGACCAGCGGGTGGCCGATGCCGAGGCCAAGGCTCAGGAGGCCGAGGAGCGGGCCGCGGAAGCGGAGCAGCGCGCCGACGAGGCGGAGGCGGAAGCCGAGGCCAAGGCAGCGGCAGAGGCCGAAGCGGAAGCCAAGGCCGCCGAGGAAGCCGAAGAGGCGGTGCAGCCCGGGCCGCCGGCTCCGGAGCCGAAGGCCGACCAGTCGGGGTTGACGCTGGCGCAGCAGAACGCGGTGCGCTCGGCCCAGAACTACCTCGACTTCACCGCGTTCTCGCGGTCCGGGCTCATCGATCAGCTGGTCTTCGAGGACTACTCGACCGAGGACGCGACCGTGGCCGTCGACAGCCTGCCGATCGACTACAACGCCCAGGCCGCGAAGGCCGCCCAGAACTACCTCGACTTCTCGGGCTTCTCCCGCGGGGGCCTCATCGAGCAGCTGATGTTCGAGGGGTACACCGCCGAGCAGGCGACGTACGGGGTGGATGAGGTCGGGCTCTGAGCCGCTGATCTGCGGGGCCGGCACTCCGCGCGGTGACGTCGGCCAGTCGCCGGCCGGCTGGAGGCTTTGCCGCGACGAAGTGAATATCGACCCGCCAGAACGATCCGAGCCCCCGCGAGGACTAGATGTACTGACCGGGGTCGTCTTCGCGGAAGCCTGGGACCATGGCTGATGCCGCGTGCGACCCGCCCCCCGATCCGGACGACATGCTGGACTTGCTGCAGGTGCCCAGTGAGGTCGTCGAGAAGTCGAACTTAGCCGACCGGCGCCCGGACGTGAACCGGCTGCGCGCGGTGCGCACGGGGGAGGGGACGGCGACCCTCTACGTCGGCTGGCCGGAGAACACCGACACCCTCGCCCTGCCCGCGCGGGTCTACGAGCAGGCGCGCGTGTCGCTCAGGCGACCCGGCGGGACGGTCGGCTGCCTTCACCTCCCATTTGTGCGGACGGCGGGTGAGACGCCGACAGCTGCTTACTCCATGCGGGTCAGATTTCCGCCGATGGCCTCTTGGACCTCCTCAAGGCGGGAGATGTATCCGGAGGCGGCGATCCAGTTCCCAGCCTGCACGTAGCTCAGGCCCAGCTCCTCGAGCGAGTCCTTGATGTCCCGCTCGGCGTCATCGGAGCCCAGGACGGTGAGCATGACCTTCTCATCGCACATCAAGGTCGTCGTCCCGGGGTACTGCCCGGTGCTCTGCTCGTCGTCGCCGCACGCCACGCCGGCGTCCTCCACGGTCTGGCGCATCTCGTTGGCATCGTCGTAGCTGGCGTTCTTCTGCGGTCCGCACCCGGTCAAAGCCAGGGCGGTGAAGGCGAGCAGGATCGGCAGGGCGGCGAATCTCATCAGGGTGTATCCAATCGGTCGTAGATGATACGGCGGGCTGGTCAGGAGATTGCTGAGATCCCCCCGCCAATAGCGAATAAGAATCCTCCGCATCGGCTCTCTCCGCTTCAAAGGTCGGGCCTAGCTTCGAGATGTGAACCAGGTTTCCCCACACCCGTTTATGGTCATCCATGAGCGCTGGATAACGCTAGCTTGCACGGAAGTTGGGGGCAGGGGGTGGCATAATCCATGACACCCTATTTTCGGAGGTCTTGCGGACAATCTGCCGACAGGTAAGCAGTGTTTGAGACACCCGAGGACCCCCACCAATCGTGGTGGGGGTCCTCGTTTCATTGCCCGTACGGGTTACCAGAGGGGCTGCGTGCAAGTAGCCGACCCGGCCGAGCCGGTCCCGGTTGCCTCGTCCTCAAGCTCACCGTCGACGTAGAGCTTGCAGGTCACCTCGGAGGTGTCGTCCATCAGGTCGCCCATAACGGTGAAGGTGTAGGTCTCCGTGCTGTCCTTGAGAGCGATTTCCTTCGTCCAAGTGCCCGAGAAGTCCTCGGTGTTGCTGGAACCGTCAAGGTCCATCCACATCACGTTGCCGGTGGTCGTCGACGTGGCTTCCAGAGTCACCGTGCCAGCGCCGGTTGCTTCCTCAGTCTCCGTGGCACTCTCCCCACTGGACCCATTCGAGTTCCCGGTGGAAGTTGAATCAGTAGCCGATCCACCGCCAGCGACGAGGGCCGTGCAACCAGCGAAGAAAACGATGGCGAGGACGATCAGGCCGAGACAACCGATGACCCACTTCTTTTTCCCCGTCTTCTGCGGGGGTTGCTGATACTGACCGGGTTGGCCCTGGTAGGGACCCGGCTGGCCCTGGTAGGGACCGGGCTGCTGGTTGTACTGCGGACCCTGAGGAGGGGGGCCTTGAGGGGGGTTCTGCGACATGGGAGAGCTCTTTCGTGCGCGGGATCGGGGGAACTTACTGCCTCGTAGAGCCTATGGTTTCCCTGTTGCAAATTCGACTATGACGCCGCGTCGGTCGCTATGACTGGTTGTGACCGGCGGGACTGTCCCCGGTTCGCCTGACTCCTTCCCAGGGAAAGTCGGGGCAGTCCCAGACGCAACGGCACCCTGTCCTGCCGACAGGGCGCCGTTGCGCTGTCTGATAACCGCTGGCTGTCATTGAAGCTCAGTTTCGAGTTCCTTTTCGCGGTCAGCAGTTCTTGGGGAAATCCGGGATTGGCAGGACGTCGTACTCGCAGGTGTCGCTGCCGGCGCCACCGTCGACAGTTTCGCCGCCCCAGCCGTCGGCTCTCGCCTCAAGCCTGTCGCTGCCAGGACCGGCCTCGAGGTAATCCAGGCCTCGTCCGCCAATCAGATGATCGTTGCCCGGACCGCCGTAAAGCCTGTCGCCTCCGTCATTGCCGTTCAGGTAGTCGTTGCCCGCGTTGCCACCCATGGTGTCGTTGCCGTGGCCGCCACCCATGGTGTCATTGCCTGCGTCGCCGTTCAGCGTGTCATTGCCGGATCCGCCGGACAGGCCGTCGTCGCCGGACCAGCCCTTCAAGGTGTCCTTGCCGTCGTCGCCGCTCAGTTTGTCGTTGCCGCCCCGGCCGTGGAGTGTGTCGTCGCCCGATTCCCCGTTGATGGTGTCGTGGTCCGGTCCTCCGTCGAGGATGTCGTCGTTGCCGGAGCCACCTTTGAGGTTGTCGTTGCCTGCGTTGCCCCACAGGCGGTCGTTGCCGTCGTTTCCCTCCATGGTGTCGTTGCCGGTTTGGCCGTAGAGGAGGTCGTGGCCGGCGCCGCCCCTCATGCCGTCATGTCCGGCATTCCCAGCCAGGCGGTCGTTGCCGGCGTCGCCAAAGAGTCGGTCATTGCCGTTTCCGCCGTAAAGGTGTCACTGCCCTCGTTGCCGTGGAGATAATCAATGGCGGAGCCGCCCGTGAGCGTGTCGTTGCCAGGTCCGCCGTTTAGATGGGCTGTCTGTCCCACATTGGCGGCAATGGTGACGGTGTCGTCGAGGTCGCCGGTATCCACCTTGATCGATTTAAGGTTGCCGGTGATCTGGCATTGGATGGCGGCGCTGGACTCCCTGCATCCGGGGCCGGGGGTGAGGGAGTCTCCACTGTCCAGGACCCGGTAGTATTGCTCATCCGAGTTGATGAACTGACGGTTCACCGTGATGACGTTCGCCTTATTCGCCGCGGAGACTACGCGGAACGCCCCTCCCGACACGGAGACCGTGGTCGCCGCGTTGGCCGGGGTCGGTCCGATGATCAGTGATGCTCCAGCCAAAACTCCGGCGGAGAGGATGCCCGTGGCAGTCCGGCGTCGCGAGGACCCGGACGAGGTTAGCCGTGGTGTTGCGCCCGCCGCGGCATCCGGCGTGGAACTCAGGTGATTGGTCATACGGCGCATGATGTCACTCCATCGTTTACAAATGCATGGCATTGTGTGAGTGCAAAAAGGTCCACTAATTAGAAGGAGGAACACATATTGTTGCCAGTGCTCGTCACCAGAGCTGGCGCAGGTAACCGCTTGAAGCTTTCGCCTGTGCCGTCGCGGGTGCTACCGAAAAGGACCGGTGTTGTCCTGCCGAGGAAGCTATGAACATAAAGTAGATCCTCAGCCCCGCCATCGACCCAGGGTGATTCCTACCAGGAATATGCCGTTGACACAGCACAACGTGATGAACCCTGTGGGATGCTGATGTCAGGGTGGGTCGTCATGCGGGTCTTGGGGGCGGAATGGAACTTGACCTTGAATGCGTGGCAAGTTTTGTCGTCCTCCACGAAGAGGGCCATTTCGGTCGAGCAGCCAACCGGCTGTATCTTTCACAGTCCGCTTTGAGCAAGCGCATACATCGGCTCGAGCAACAACTTGGGGTCCCGCTAATTCAACGGAGACCAGCGGGAATCGGATCTTTGACCGACGCGGGGTTTCGTCTTGCTGACTGCGCAGGGGAGTTGTTGGAGAGGGCCCGAAACGCTCAGGCCGTTGTCCGGGGGGCCGGTATGGCAGGGTCCCGGGGCCCGTGCGCATCGGGGTTCCCGGACTCACCACGACGGAAGCCTCAGTCCAGATTCTGGTCCAAACCCTCGAGGTGCTGGGGCAAAGGGTCCCGCAGGTGTCGATCCGGTGCGTCGCTGTCCCGTACGACCATGTGCTCGACAGCTTGATTGCCCACAGGGTCGACGTGCCGTGGAGTCCCTCGGTCATCGAGCACCCCGCGCTGCTGTCCTACCCGCTGGGTGCGGCGCCTCGGGCAGGCATCGTGCCGGTGCTACACCCGTTCGCGCAGACCCGATCGGTAAAAGTGGAGGACTTCGCGGCCATGCCGATCCTCTATAGTCCAGCTGTACCCCCGGGTCTAATGTCTCCCGGCTGGCTTGGTGACATCAGACCCCTCGCGGAGGCCCGCCTGGTGCCTTCGACCGCGCAAGGCCTCGCGGCGCTGTTGAGCGATGTTGGACGGGGCCATGGTCTGGCCGTCCTGCCGATGGTTCTGGGGATGCATCTCGGCACCCGAACGCGGGCAGTGGTGCTTGACGGAGCCCCGCCAGTGGAGATCCACGCTGTATACCGCCGCGGAGATCACGGGCCCCGGTTGAAAGAAGTGCTCGGCCGGTTAAGAGTTTTCGTGAATGAAATTCCGCGCGATCCTGCACAACCATCTCTCCGCGCATGACACGGGTGGTCGTAATCCGTCGAGTGCCATGCTGCGGCCCGCCTTCAAAACGGAAACGGGACAAAGCAGCAGGACAAAGATCGATCAGTTCTCGAAACCGCGGGAATTTATGTCCTGCTCATTATCACCCCGTGCGGAGCGACCCAGGCCTCGATCGGCGAGGACGTCCTCGGCTCGCGCAACGACGGCCAACTCGTCTGCCCCACTGCTACTTGGGGACGATCCTTCGACGCTGAGAATCGGCACAGACGGGCGCACATGGGCCCAGATCCTGCGTGGGGCGGGGCCGCTGTGCCTTCTACCCATATGCGACGCCGTCGCCGCCCCTGCCGAGGCGTGAACCTAAGCCCGGCTGTCCTGCGGAGACGGGAGCGGCGCCCGCTGTGCGGACATCGGAGCATCTGGCGTAACTGGCGGGAACCGGTGCCGACTCAGGGGCGACCGGCACTGGCTACACGGCCCCTAGTATCGGCCCCGGCTTTAGCAATGCAGTTGCAATTGTGAACGGTTGTGACAGCCCCGGGATCCCGACATCTTGTCAGTTGGACTTCGCTTCGGTTCGATGCCACGATGAGCGCATCGGTTACATCTGTGACACCTACATCATCTGTGACACCCGACGACACCCGAACCCACGCAAATTGGATGCAGCTATGAAGACGATCTCTGCCACTTCCGTGAACACCTCCGAGCTCAATCAGCTGAACGATGTCGTGAGAGAGTTCCCCGAGGACAGCGTCCTCAAGCAGGCCGTCGAGCAGGTTTCGAACACGGTTCATGCTGGTCAGGACGTTGTGGTGGCCCCTGAGAGCGATTACATCACGCCGGCGATGGCTGCGAAGCTGATTGGAGTCAGCCGCGTGCACCTCTACAAGGTCCTCGACGCAGGCGATCTTGCTTACATCATGGTAGGTCGAGATCGCCGGATCGCATTAGGCGAGCTGCGCGACTACATGATCCGTCAGGACAAGTTGCGCAAGCAGGTGGCCGAGCGCTTTGCCCACCCGGAGGCTACTCGGGCAGCGGCCATGGACGAGCTTGATGTCTAGTCATATTCACTCACTGCCGGTGTGGAGCGTTGGTTTGCGAGAGTGATCGGCTAATAATCGGTGCATGGAAACCCCTGGCCGACCCACAGCTCGTTGCCTGCGTGAGGACATACCCAATGACTGGGGGGATGTAGTCGATCAGCGGGCCATAGACAACCTCCAGGACTGCCCCAAGCCCGTTCACGAGCTACGACATCCCATCTTGGAGAAAATGGCAGAGCTCTTTCCTATCTCCGGAGCGGATGACGTCAAGCGGGAAGGAATCTCGGGGCTGAAGAACCCCATGTGGTGGAAGGTCAAGACCGGTTCTCGGTGGCGTGGGGCTGCATATGTTGACGAGGGTGGGCAGGCATGGCTGTGTGCTGCTGGCTATCGACGCGAGAAGGAGGGCACCGACTTCTACAAGGCGTTCATGGCCCAGATCAAGGCAGGTGGACCCGAGCCGTTCCTCCCCACGCTGGAAGACCGCGAATTACTGCGCCTTGAGCGGAAGGGCGCCCTAATGCAGCAGTGGGAGGCCCAGCTGGCCGGTTGGGCTCGCGCCTGGGTCTTAGAGGCCCTGGAGACCGAGGCCGTCGTGGAACGCCTGCTGGAGGACCCCAAGGGGCGCGAACTCGCATTGGTCAGCGTTCTGTGCGAGGTCGAGGCGGACAGTGTGGTCAGTGTCCTTCTCGAGTTTCACCCCCGGAACTGGTCTCTGACGAAACTGCTGGACTGGGCCGAGCAGGTTTTCGTGGGTGAGGTGTGTTGCCATGAGCAACACTGGGCCGTAACCCATATTGGCCAAGGCCGCGCATACTCCCTCGAAACCGACCGAGAGCAGTTTCGGGCAGCCATCGCGACCACCCCGTCACGTAACGCGCCAGGCGTCTTTGACGCCGGAGCGGAATCCCACTACACGCACCAGGAGCGCATCGTTGACAGCATGGTTGAAGGTGAAGCGCTCAAGGCCCTTTGTGGACAGTGGTTCGTTCCGAGGCAGGATCCAAGGAATCGCGAGCAGTGCCCGACATGTGTAGCCGTCCACGAGCGCTTTCCGGCCCACTAATCCGAATTCCTGCTTCGCAACGCCGGTGAACCTGCGAGCGTGTGAAAAGACCTGGATTACTTGGACGCCGAGACGAGCGCCCGCCTGCGTGCCGTCTCTGGCTCGCGCAGCCACACCACCGGCCCGGAACCGACCTAACGATCGCCGCGGCCATCCGCGGGGTCTCAGCACCGGGCAAGACCCTTAGAGTCGGCGCCCGCTCCGCCGGCGCTCATAAGTACCTGTGTCCAGCAGACAACCGAAGTTAGGTAGCCGCCGATGGGGGTCACGCCAGGACCCATGTGTGATCTACCCAGGCCGTCTCAGGGCCCTGACCGTAATCTGAGCCACGACGCGGCGCGGCGTTTCCTTGGACTCGGCCGAGAGCCAGCATGGTCGTCCCACACCTCAGATCCCGTCCAGGGCGCCTCGGAGGTCGCACGCGAGGTTGATCGACTGGTTGGTCGCCTTCCCGAGGAGAAGGTCCTGCTCCATCTGTGACAACAGCTCCTGTACCTCGGGGCCGTCGTCGATGAAGGCGCCGGTCGCCTGATAGACGAAGCATGCATTGACCGCCGAGACATCATCGGAATCCATCAGCCTAGACAGGACGCCCGTCCCGCTAGCGAGCTGTTCGGCCGTCTTGCGCTCGAGTCTCGCCGAACCCCCGTTGGCACGCGTAATGGCTTGGCTGACCTCTTCGACTTCCGAGCTGCTTCGAGCCAACTGTCTGGCAACGTCGTCGGCCGACCGCGTGGCCCCGCACTCGACGACAGCCACGAAGATGAGGAACGCGAGGCCGGACGTGCGCCACGGACATCCTGCGGTGTGTCTCATGGTTCTTTCCCTTCCGAGGGCGGAACCTGTTGAAACGCTGACACCGCTCGACCGCCCGCGCAAGGCACGGACGGGTAACGGGCAACCGTTCCGTCTGACGTGCGGAAACGGAGGGAGCGGGCAGGTAATCGGGAGGCGTTTTCCCGCGGTCACCGTGAGGTTCTGTCAACGTCGGCTGAAATCTGACCCCCTGTCGTTGAATCCGCCCGACGCCACGGGGTCAGTATTCAGGCGTCGTCGACAGGTTCTCGCGATGCGGGGGAGCCACGGCCGAAAGCGGGGCCGCCTGGAACAAGTTCTTCGCCGACCTGGTGGCCCGCGGACTGGCCGAGGTTCAGCTGGTGACCTCGGATGCGCATCGGGGTCTGCGCGAGGCGAGCGCGGCGAACCTGCCCGAGGCCGGTTAGCAGCGATGCCATGTCCACTGCTCGGCCGATCTCATATCTCTAATGGGAGGTGGCCGGTCCGGGACCGGTCACGTGATCGACAAGGCGGCGTCCCTCACCGGCCAACGAGGGACGCCGCTTCACCCTGTCCTCTTGACAAGGTTGACTACATGTCAGTCCCAGCAAGGCGGGGTGGGCGGATGCCCACATTACGGTCACCCAATACGTCACCGGCATGGCTCTGGCGAGCCGCCGGCTGTCGAGCACCGGGGTGAGGAACGAGCCGAGGACCATCGCGACCCACAGGTCGACGATGATGAGTCCATCATGGACCTCGCCCGCGGGGAGAGGAACGGTTCAGGACCAGGAGTTCTCGCTGATCAGGGCCAGGCGGCAGATGTGTCCGGTCGCCACACCAGCGGCGATGACCGCGATGGTGGCGGATGGGAGCATGCCGGGGCCGGTAGCGCCCCACAGCGTATCGTCGTAGTAAGACAGGCTCAGGGTGGCGCCGAATAGGATGCTGATGATCGCTTCCCGACCAAGCCCCTCGGGCAGCGCGTGGGGCAGCGCGAGGACGGCGAAGAGCGGGGTCAGGAGCACGACGATCATGACTCAAGGGTGCGCCGCGGCCGCAGCCTGGCGAGCGCATCCGGTCTGCGCCCGGCGTGGCTGTCGCGTCGAGGAGGCGGTCAGCGACCGGTGGTCCCGGTGTCGGCCCCTAGGGTGGGGACGCCCGCCGGTCCCCGATCACCGAGCAGGAGCACCGATGAACCTCTGCGAGCTGCGCACGAGCATTCTGGAGAGCCTGGGTGTGACGATCACCGAGGTGCCGCACGAGGAGATCGACGAGGATTCCACCTCGAAGATCGTCAGCATCGCCCCGCGAGAGCTGCTGCCGACGCTGACCGACTGGCTCGACGCAACGCACACCGGCTGGCTCGTGGAGATTACTTTCACCGAGGGTAAGTGCGAGTCGTAACGGACCGACTCTGCAAGGTGCATCTTTGGGGTGGCGGAGACTGGTGTCCTTCGCGTTTGCGATGTCCATACTGAGCGGACAGGATCCCTACAGCCGCGGAGGCACGAGATGGTTGGCACGCACCGTGGAATCTCGACGCTGAGCATCGCTGCTCTGGGGCTGCTGTTGTTGTCCGGGTGCGGCGGAGAACCCCGTGTCGCCGGGCCAACATCTGAGCAGAGTGGCACGGCTCAGCCGGACGCCGCCACAACTGCCGAAGCAGCGCAGTCGAGCACGCCTGTCTCGGAGCGCGCCGATGCCCCTTGTGCCGACTATGACTACAGCTCGCTCCACGAACTCACACCTGGCCTCGATTCCGAGGTGAATGTCGCGGAAGAGCAGCCGATGGTCATCTGGGGTTGCAGAATCAAGTACGACGATGAGTACGAGAACCAGATCTTGGAGGACCCGAATACCTACTCGGTCGGAATATCCGGCGTGACGGTCGTCGCAGAGAATCCGGACCCGGAAATCCGTGAGACCGCGCTGGGCTTCGGCCGCCAGGTTGTCACTCCGTCGGGCCGCACGGTTTAGATCCCCACCACTGACTACGACATCTACTTCAAGTCGTACGCCTTCACCGAAACCACGGACGGGCAGTGGATCACGATCGTGGGGACCTTCTACGCCTCTGATGTTTCTGGGGAAGAAGCTGTCGAGGAAGCTCTGCTCGGCGTCGTGGACGCCATGTAGGCCAGGCTCAGCCAGCGGTCAGCTGGTGCATCCGGGTCTCGACTGTCTTGGCGATGGTCGGGCCTGCCCCCAGTCCACATGATTCTCTCGACGCATGATGAAAGGTAGAACAACGCTTCGAGAGGACCATGATGATCGACCAGCTGAAGAAGGATCCCGACGCGACCGCCGCCGGCCTGGTGGCGACCATCGTGATCGCCGTCTTCGCCTGGCTCTTCGCCACCGATCCCGACCGCGAGCCGGCCTCCGCCTCTTCCACCGTCCCGGCTACCGCTCCGTCGGTGGCGGCTGCCACGACCACCGAGTCGACGCCCGATGCAACCGGGCAGACGGAGAGCCCCGCCGGAATTGAGGAGGCCGCTGACAAGGCGACTCCAGAGTCCGAGCCGACCCCCGAGCCCTCGGAGTCCGCCGGGTTCGCAGCCGGGTCCGACCACGCCCAGGCCCCGGAGGCCGGCGACTGGCGGGAGCCCGATGAGAAGTTCGCCGCCGCCTACTACGACACCCACGGCGGGGACAAGGAGGCGTGGCTGGCCGGGATGGAGCCCTACGTCACCGAGGACCTGCACGAGAACTTCACCTACACCCACATCGCCAACGTCGTCGACGCCGAGGTCGAGTCCGTGGAGTCGGTGCAGATCGAGTCGCCCACCATGACGTTCAAGATCCACACCGCCGCCGGCGACGACCAGACCATCGCGCTGATGGAGCTGCAGCCCTCCGGCGACTGGCTGGTCTCGGCCGTGGGGCTCACCTCCACCGACCTCGAGTAGGACCCGAGCCCCCGCACCACCACCCGGACAGCGAACCACGCAGGAGGATGCCACCGATGCCGGTCAAGACCCAGGAGTGCTCGAGACCGCGGTGCGGCAACGACGCCGCCTACACCACCCGCACCAAGCCCGCCTGGTGCACCGGGTGCATCGACGACCTGCTGCGCGTCGGCGGGCTGAAGGCCGACGAGCCGTTCCCCGGACCGGGGAAGTACCGGCTGTGCACCTGCCTGGAGTGCGGGGTGCAGGCCCACTACAAGTTCGACTACGTCCTGGAGAAGAATGGCTACGGGGAGAAGACCTGCCGGGCCTGCCACTGGCAGGACTGGGCCCAGCACCAGCGCGAGCTGTTGGGCTACTACTTCGAGTCCGCGCTCCTGGAGCTGTTGCGCGACGGCTTCACCCGGGACGAGATTCTGACGGTGGTACCAACCCAGCCGGCGCGGCAGTTCTTGGACGAAGGCGTGCTCCCCGTGGAGCGCATCGCCGAGCGCCTCGACGCCGTTGGCCTCGACCTGGTTGATCCCCTCGGCGAGATCCACGACCACTATGATCCGGTGGTGGTCCGATGCCGGCGCTGCGGAAAAATCTCCGCCGCACGCCCATGCGACTTCGGGTCCGGTTGCACCTGCTCGAGCAATCCCCGCGGCACTCCGGCAGCCACCGCCGGGTCCAATCCCAACCTGTTCGTCGACTCCGGCGCCAAGGCTCTGACGTGGTGGGACCACGAGAAGAACAGCGAGGCGGACTTCCGCACCGTGACCGTGCGTGCGACCCGCACCTTCCACTGGACCTGCCCCGACTGCAGACACCCCTTCCAGGCCAGCGTCAACGACATGACCCGATGGCTGCGCTGCCCGCGGTGCGAGGACGCCCGGCGCGAGGCGTGGAACCAGGAGTACGAGCGGTGGAAGGTCACCCCGATCGCCACGGTGCCAGTGCTGCTGGCCGCCTGGGCCGACGAGGAGGACCCGCATCAGGCGATGGTCGGCGGTCACGGGCTGCGGCGCTTCCGGTGTCCCGAGGGGCACTACGCCCGGGTCGGCCCGCTCACGTACATGGACTCCGGGTGCCCGTCCTGTCGCGGCGCCAGGACCAAGGCGTCGTCTCAGAAACGGTGGTTGGCGGACACGCTGCCGGAGATCGCCACCCAGTGGCACCCGACCAAGAACGGCAAGCACACCCCGCACAACGTGGTCTGGGACTCCAAGCGCACCGTGTGGTGGCGCGACCCCAGCTGCGGCCACGAGTGGCAGGACACCGTGCGGGCCCGGGACAAGTACGAGCGCTGGCGCTGCCCGCAGTGCCGCACCATCCTCGGCTCGCTCGCCTGGCACGACCCCGGGCTGGCCGCCGAGTGGAGCCCGGCCAACCCGAAGACCGCCTGGCAGGTGCGCCCGCACGCGAGCACACCGTTCGTCCCGGAGTGGATCTGCGCCACCGCGGAAATTTTCAAGGTGTTTGAGGCCAGCGGGTGTCAGGCGGCTGCGGATTCTGCGGCCGATGGTCGGTTGATCCAG